>PLKS01000186.1 GCA_003140665.1 Opitutaceae bacterium | reverse complement strand
CAGATGTGTTCTTCAGGCTGAGTCCGTAAGGGCCGTTGTCGCCGTCCTCTTTTTCGAAGGTTCCGGTCAAGGGAAGGGCCGGAAGGCTGTCATCTAGGGGCCGCAGGGAAGCGCCGCTCTCACCCGCCCTCGATGTTGGAACATGCATGATGGCGAAACTGAAGATGCAGCCCAATGCAATCACTGCGGCTCTGCCGAAGGCTGACCAAGCGCGGGAGGGAGCTGAACTGCTCATGAATCGGTGAATCGTCATTCGGTCATTCCANNGGGGTGTTACCCTTTCGCCGACAATGCCTGTCCCTGCCATGCGCATTGCGGCCTCCGGGCTCACCCCGTGATGCCGCAGACACTTGGCCGTCAGAATTTCTTGTGCGCGTTTTAGTGCGCTTTCCTAAACTGCATCTTTGGAAGTCGAGCGCCGAACAAGCATTTCCAAAACATCAGCCACGGGTTCGAGCCCAGTTTCGTGCACCTACTCGATAACCTCATGGAGCGCGTCAAAAATGCCTTGGAACAAGACAATCTCTAGGGTTTCACACTTACCAACCATGAAGCTGCACCGGCATCTCGTGCTATTTGTGGCGTCATTCCTGGCAACAAATGGGACCGCGATGGCAGCGTCGTCAACGATGTCGGTTGACGATGGCCATGACCCATCCCCCCCAGGCGGAATTCGAGTTGAGATGAAGCAAATGTTGATCGCCGACGCGACGGAAATTACCAAGGCGAACCAGGACAAGACCAACGTGGTCATCGCGAATCTGGATTCCGCTAAGGCAACAATAATGTCGCCCTACATAGTAAGGGNNCAACAAGCCGACATCCGAGATTCCAATCTTTCGGTGGCTAGAGGACGGGACTCTGTACTACAGGGTCGGGGAAACGTTTACGACTGGAGCAAAGCTGACGTTCTACCAGACCACACCCCCGTTGGTGGGGAATATAAAACCTGTGAGCGGGGTCAAAGTCGGATTTTCCTGGTCGTGGTAAGTCAATAAGCGGCTGTTAGGTTCAGCGATCCGCGGCGCCGATCCACCGCTGCTGGAGAAGAGCACCCAGGAATTGCCTCTCGGTCGGGCCGCCGTTGTCATTTCTGCCGATGGCGGCCTCTTCCAACCGCGCAGGATAGAGGTCCGTGTCGAACCGCAGCACCTCCTTTCCGTCCATCCTGACCACTAGGGTTCCCCGCGCCGGTTGGCGGGATCCACGATAAAGGGTGAAGACGGGCGTGATGATTTCGATTTCGTGGATGGTTTCGCCATCCATGGAACTGATGATCGGCCCTTCCTGGTTGAGCACGCCCCAGTGATCCAGCACGAACCGGCCGAGGCCGCCGCCATAGTGCACTACGCAGATGCCATCCCCGGCGCCCGGAATGCCTGTGAACAGAAGGGGTTCCCTCAGACCCCAGCGGGGTTGGGTTGGAAACACGACACGAAGCAGGAGGTGGTTGGTTGGCTCCGCCGGCAGGAGGCGGGACACGGTCTCGACCCATTGGATCTCCCCCGGGAACGTCTTCTCGATTGACGGTGCCCCCACGGCGTTTTCGCCGATCCTAACGGCGCCCGGCGCACACGGGTGGTAGGGAACGTAGCTCATCCAGTTCATCCGGCCGTCCACCTCGATCCAAAGCGGGCGCGGCGGTCCCGGCATGCCGCCGGAAGGGCCCATCTGCTCCATTTGCACGGTGCATTCCAGAGGGGTTCCGGGCACCAGCCGGAACGGCGGCCCATAGGACAAGGAGAACCCCGTGGAAAAATAGCCTAAACGCGCGGTTTCCCCCACCCCGGCTTCCATGAAAAGCAGGTCGCCGCCATCCTGGGATCCTGCCGACACCAACGGCCAGCGCCCCGGTTCCACGTGGCTGGGCAAAGCGAGCCGGAGGGTTCGGGGGAAAAAATCCAGCGTGAGGTCCCGGATGGGGAACGTGTCCCGCGCGACCGCCATGACGCCGCCCGAGAACCATCCCCGTCGGGCCTGGCCAGTCGCAAAGTGGATGTCCCTGCAATCGACCGGATCGAGCGGGCGCAAACCCTCAAGCACAGGCCGATCGTCAAGGACAACATAGACGGACGACCGGCTGAGGGCGCTGGCCGCGTTCCCCAGGTAGTAGGGATGCTCGGTGGTCGGATACAGCGAGCCAAACGACGCCGACAGCGTGCTGGCCCGACCCCGGGTGACACCGGCTCCCTCGCCCCACAGCACGAAATCGTCGCCAACACACTTCAAGCCCAGGCGGACCCGGCTGCCGGGAAGATATTCCAGCAGGAGGGATGCGTTCGGGGTCTCCACCAATTTTTCCACCGTATGCGGGGGCATTTCCGGGAACGCCATCCGCCAGGTGATCGGCCCGTAGCGCCAATCCCGCGCGGCCTCATACCAGAAGGTGGGCACGTTCAGGATCCGGGCCACCCTATCAAAGTACGCATTGCCGCGATGGACCGTCAGGGATCCCTCGAGCGGAATGCTGAGGACCGCGGCCACCGCCGCCGAAAAGGTGGCCGCGGCGAGCCAGAGGGCCCGCACGGCATTCTTGGCGCGGGACGACGAGACCGCCTCGTCGAGCGCACAGGCCCCAAACGTCGACACGAGGAGGAGATAGGGCAGGAAATCCACCGTGTAGCGAAGCGCGGAATTCCCGAAGAAAAGGTCGCAGATTCCGGGGCCAAGATAGGCGAGTCCAAGCATTCCGAGCACCGTGCCCAAACCCCGCGACCCCAGGGACGGCCGGAGCCGCAGCGCGAGCGGGATCGCCAGCAGGAACCAGGTCACCGGGGCGTATCTCAGGATCCCATAGACGTCGGCGCATCCGTAGTAATCCCGCGGCCAGGCAGGGAGGCGGCCGATCGAGGCAAATGGAAAATGGCGCGACCACTCCAGGGCTCCCGCGTAGTAGACCCTGAGGTTGAACCAGACATACGAGGGGCCCCAGTGCCGAAGCGGCGCGGGCGGGTCCTGCAGCAGGTAATTGAATCCGAACTCCAGGCAATTTCCAAAACGCAGGTGATTGTAGAGGAGGAGTCCGGAAAAGATGGCCCCGAATCCCGCGGCAAAGCCCATCCCCGCCCTCACCGGCGGACCCGGATGCCTCCATGAAGGCATCCGCGACTCCCCCTGGCGCAGGAAATTCCAGAGCACCCACGCAGGTGCCAGGATCATCAGCAGCAGCGTGGGACGGCAGCCGACTGAGAGTCCCAGGAAGAGGCCGGCCGCCGCCATCCACGCCGTCCTCCTCCCGGAGGACAGCGCCGAGTACAGGCTGTGGAGCATCAGGGTTGCGAAGAGGCATCCGCTTGAAATGGCGAACTCGTACATCAGCGGGCGCCTCGCGATCGCGAGCAGGCCCGTGGCCATGCCGAGCGCGATGACCGTCGCGAACACGATCACGCTTCCGGTGCGCGGGAAATGGTCCCGCCGGATCCTGAGCCACAGCCAGGCAAGCGCCAGGAAAGCGAGGGCCCCGAGAGACGCCCCGGCCGTCCCGAGCCACAGGTCCCCTCCCGTCAGCAGCCTGAACGGCAGCAGGAACACGAGCGCCGGCACCACCCCGTAATAGAGGTAGTACCTTCCGTGGTAGAAACTGGCGTCGAACATCCACCCATGGGGAACCCACACCCGCGGGTCGTAGGGATTGGCGGCGAGCATCGCCGGGTCCACCGGGACGTCGAGGTAGAGATGCCCTTTCAGGATGCCATGGACGAGCTGGTTGTAGAAATCGCCATACGAGGCCTTTCCCATCGGCCACGGCGGGAGACCGCCGCTTGTTGCGGCCGTCCAAAAATAAAATGAAGTGACAACCAGGAGCGCCATGACAAGGGCGACCCAATCCCCCTTCGTCGCCAGAAGGGCGGCCCTCGATGGAGAACGCGGGAGCGAAGCCAGGGGCTGGCTTGGCCGGGCCGGTTTGGCGGGACCGCCAGACTGAAAAATGGGACGGGTGTGGACGGTGCTTCTCATCTGCATCGGGATCGCGGAAAATGGAGCTTCACGGCGGCCTTGTCTTCCCCCTCGACCCGCCCGGTGAAATTCAAGGTCGGCGCGTGCGTATCAGGGTCGAGACTACACGGGATAGTTGGCAACATATTGATTTTCAAAACACGATGGTGGTTTCGCGGCGCTCGATTGTCGTATTATGCTTTGCCCGCGCTCCATGTATCGGTCAGCCCGCACGGGCCAGGAAGAAGTCCACCCACGCGGGTGCGCCAGCCCCCGCTTTCGTTTCGCCACGCCGAAGGACCCTACGCGATTTTACGTAATCATGGCCGTTGTCCGAAACACGCGCCGAAAATATCCGTTGGCCAGTCAACCCCGATTGCCCGTTAGATAACAGACCTATTGGCAATGATGAAGCTCGAGCTGGCACTTCAACGCTGCCGATTTGCGACACAATGGACGCGGCCGCTCGAGATGTTGGCGGCGGCCCTTCTCGCGTGCTCAGGCATCTTGAAGATTGTGAGCGCCTTCCAACGGGATGCCCTGTTGGCGGTTCCGGACCCGGTCCTCGCCATACAGACAGGCCACCTGTTCCTCGGGGTTGGCCTTCTTGAGGTAGGCATGGCCTCGGTCCTCGCGCTTCCGGGCAGCAGCAACAGGAAACTGCTGCTGATCACCGCGTTTTCGCTCTCCGTCACCTTCTACCGAATGGTCGGGGTCGTCGGCGGGGCCAGATTCCTGCCCTGCCCCTGCCTGGGCCACGGCTTTTCACGATGGCCCGCCTTCAATGCGCGCATCCCGATGCTTTCCGCCGTCCTGTACTTCACGCTGCTGATCGCAAACGCAGGTCTCGCGGTGTCGTTCATGGCACGGAGACAAGGGAGAACCCGAGCCCCGGGAGGGACACAGGCAACCCGCCAGATAAACATAGAAACCATATGAACGCTCCAAAATCCAATCAGCTTTTTCGCCCGATAACGGCGGTTTGCGTTGCCGCGGCCCTCGTGGGCCTGCTGGCGAGCTGCCAGCCCGCGGTCGAATGCGGCACATGGGCCTTCGGGGACACCCCCAACGGCGACAGTTACGGAATAAGCTCCAGCTTCACCTTCAACCCGGCGGCCTGCGGGCAAAACTGCAGCTGCGACGTCGATTGCATCATCCAGATGACCTGGGTGTATGACGTGGATAGCCAGACCTATATCCTGGATCATGCGGACGAGGGCAATGGCTCGGTCAAGGCAACGACCGACAATTGGGAAATCGACCAATGGGACACCTGGGGCTATGCGTACTATGGGCTGCAGAACAACGGCGTCTTTGCTAACGGTTTCAACAATCCGGGCGGCAACGGCGTTGCCACGACCTTGAACGACGGACCCGGCGGATACGGCCCTAGCACCTTGTTCTTTGCGCTGGACGTCGCGGTCTGCTACAATTCCAAGACCTGCCAAAACAAGATCCTGGGGTCCTACTTCTGGGCCTTCACCACCGACACCAACAGCAACACGGCGCCGGTCGCAAATGTTACCGGATGGACGGGCATCGAATCCGAGTTCCAGGACGCGGTGACCGTCTGGAACACGAAGTGGGTGCCCTTCTCGACCACGATCGTAATAAACGACGGCACCAAGACGCTGCCCAGCGCGGTTCCGCTACCCACCCTCACGGACCTGTAGACGAGCAAGCCCTCAACACCCTCACGCCATGAACACACTCAAGCAAGCGTACTACCCCTGCGCGATTCTCTGCATCTTCCTGGCGGGCTGCGGCGACCAGGCCAAGAACGCCGAGAAAACCCAGGCGCAGCAGAGCGCGGCCGCGCAGTTGGAATCGGTCCAGAAGCTCGTGACGCAAACAACGCAGACCTACCATGCCATGGACAATCCGACCCTGCTCAAGAAACTGACGGAGCAGAGTGAGCAGAAGAAGGAACCCTTCAATTCGCTCGCCTACCGGGAGCTGGTGAAGCGGAAGGACGTGAGCAGCGACGCCCTGGTATCGGTGGTCAAGGAAACGAAGAGCGCCGACGGCCTCCTGCCGCTCCTCCTCCTCAGGGACCTTGACAACAAGGGATATCAGGAGCTGCCGGTCGAATTGAGGGTGGATGTGCTCACCGACGCCCTGCACACCTCAAAGAACTTCAACACCTGGGGATTGCCCGGGTTCTATGTGGAGGCCGCCTCGAAGGCCCTGATCGAATGCGGCACGAGCGCGATTCCTGCCCTTAAGCGGATGCTTTCCGACACGCGGCCTGCCCCTGTCTTCGGCAGCAAGATGCACATGGAATACCTGAGCCGCAAATACCGCCTGTGCGACTACGCCCTGTTCCTCCTGGAGCGCATCCAGGGAAATGAGAAATTTGCCCAGCCTTTATCGGTCGCCGAGCGTGACGTTCTGATCCAGGAAGCGCTCAAGTAACTTGGCGTTGCCCGACGAGGGGCGGTTAGCCTGGTGGTCGTTTGCCGGGCACGTGACGCGACGAGCCCGCGACGTGCCCGAGCCATGGGGCGTCTTGGCCGCCTGTCCCAAGGCGTCAGCGGTCCAGGGTGATTGGGGGGCGGCAGGACGCCCCTTTCCACTCCAAAATCCCCGGATCCGGATCCGACGGACCCTGGGTATGCACCGTTCGTGCAATGGCTTTCAGGAGGAATCCGCCTATGGTTGGTTGCCGCATGACGTACACCTGCCCGATGCATCCCCAGATCGAGCAGGATCATCCGGGTCACTGCCCCATTTGCGGGATGGCCCTCGAACCAAAGGGGACTCCTGCGGGCGACGGCGAAGACCGCGAACTTCTCGATATGAGCCGCCGGTTCTGGATCGGCTTGGTCCTGGCGGTGCCGGTGTTTGTCCTGGCGATGGGAGAGATTCCCCTCAGCAGGATCATCGAGCCGCGCATTTCGCAGTGGATCCAGCTGGTGCTGAGCACGCCCGTCGTGTGGTGGGCGGGCTTCCCCTTCTTTGCGCGGGGGTGGGCGTCGATCCGGACTCGGAACCTTAACATGTTCACCCTGATCGCGCTCGGCGTCGGTACGGCATGGGGCTACAGCGTCTTTGCCCTTCTGGCTGCCGATCATTTTCCAGCCGCCTACCTTAGCCACGGCGTCGTGCCCGTCTACTTCGAGGCGGGGGCGGTGATAACGGTCCTGGTCCTCCTTGGCCAGGTGCTGGAGCTCCGGGCCCGGGGCCGCACGAGCGCAGCATTGCGCGCGCTCCTCGACCGGGCGCCCAAGACGGCTCGCCGGGTCCAAGACGGGCGGGAGGAGGACATCCCGGCGGACGACGTCCGTGTCGGCGACATCCTCCGTGTCAGGCCCGGGGAGAAGGTGCCGGTCGACGGAAGGATCACCGAGGGATCAAGCGCCATCGACGAGTCAATGATCACCGGCGAGCCGCTGCCGGTCGAGAAACACATCGGCGACAAGGCAACGGGCGCAACGGTCAACGGCGCCGGAAGCTTCCTGATGCGCGCCGAGCGCGTGGGCGAGGACACGGTCCTTTCGCAGATCGTCCACCTGGTGGCTGATGCCCAGCGCAGCCGCGCGCCGATCCAGCAGGTCGTCGACAGGGTNNTCGGCCGCGATCTCGTTTGCCGCCTGGGCCTATTGGGGACCCGAGCCGCGCTACCTGCACGCCATGGTGAATGCCATCGCGGTCCTGATCATAGCGTGCCCGTGTGCGCTGGGGCTTGCCACGCCCATTTCCATCATGGTCG
>PLKS01000046.1 GCA_003140665.1 Opitutaceae bacterium | reverse complement strand
TCTTCCCGCTGCCGCAGGGACACGGATCGTTTCGGCCGGGCTTTGGGGCCGCCTGCCTGAAGGGCGCCGGACCCTCGCGCAATGCGCGGGTGTATATCCAAGCGCCGTTTTCCCGGACAAATTCCGCCTTCTCGTGGAGCACAAGCTCGGCCCCATTCTCCGTCCCGTAAGCGGAAAATTCGACGTAGGCCAGGTCGGGGGTCCTTCCCGGCCCGTGATTGTGGACGACAAGCCGAGTCCACTGCATCGCCGGTTTTTCGGCCGAGGAAACAAAGGGCTGGCGGGCGGTGGGCCTATAGGTGCGGTGCAGGAACGCGAAATCGTGCGCCACGTGCGCCGTGAACCGGGCGCGCATCAGCTCCTCGGCGGTCGCCGCCGGGCGCCGTCCCTCCAGGATGGGCCCGCAGCAGATTCCCATGGGATTTCCGCTCCCGCACGGGCAATCACGCATGCCGCCCAGCTGGTCGGCTTCTTTCGGCGGGGTTGCCATGGTGCGACCTTGGGGCGCGCCCCTTGGCCGAGCGAGGGGAAAACGCGCGGCGACCGGGAGCCCCCGCCATCGGAGCGCCGTCTCATCGGGCCGCGGCAATCTGGGAGGTTGCGCGGCCCTTCTCCCCGTTGTGGAATGCTCCACCCGCTCTGGGGCCAAGGAGGCATGAAGACAATTCATCTAGCAGGCGCGTTGATCTTGGGCAGCTGCCTCTGTGCGCAGGTGCAGATGGCCGATGAGATTCAGCTCGAGATCTCAGGCGCAATCTCGGTGAACATGCGGGACGGGACCCGGGGCGTGGAGGCCTACCTCGCTCCCGTGGGGCCCATGGAGTCACGGGTTCGGGGCGGCCGGGTGACCGTCTCGCATGCACTGGACGACTCGGGCGCCGTGCTGACGCAGGTCACCACGAACAAGTTCTATTCCGTATCGGTCGGACGCATCGATGACTCCAGGGACCTCAGCTCGAGGGAGCCCACGCCCTTCTCGCTCCGGGGCCTGTCGAAAGGCTCCAGCGCGCTCGAGTTTGTCTCGGGGGTCCTGGAGCTGGTCGTCCCTGACCTCGACCCGGCCTCGACCGTTGTCGTCGAGGATATTCCCATGAAGTACGGCTCCGTGCTCACTTCCGGGGCGCTGGCCAAAGCCGGCGTGACGATGACCGTGTTCGACAAGAAGACCGCCTACGCGGCAGCCGCCGCAAAGACCGCGGGCGGACCCCAGGATTACGATTCAGGCATCCTGTTCAGTACTTCGCACCCGCTGCCGCCCGGTTTCCCAAGGCCGGAGATGGAGGAGGGAGACATCGCAGTGGCCGTTGACGACCCTGAAGAGCGCCTTGTCGGCGTTGAGCTCCAGGCGGCGGACGGCAGTCCGCTGCGCTACAACCACGGCGGCCAGTATCACTCCAGCGGCCTCGCGGGCAGCCCGGGAAGGCGGTTCGACACCTACCGCCTGGGCGCAAACCCTTCCGGCGACGCAAGGCTGGTCTGCTGGCTCATCACCCCGGCGTCGCTCCTCAAGATTCCTTTCCACATCGACAGGCTTCCCCTTCCGGAAATCGGCGAGGGTCGGCGCGCCCTGGGAATGATGACGGTTCGATTGGATGTGGCGGCGAGCCGCAGCCGGGACTCCCTCAAGTACGAGGAAGGAAGCCCGGACGCCAGGCTCACGGCCGCAGCGCCCAATGCGAAGGAAAAGATCGTCCAGCTTTGGTCCGATGTCCCCGAATATGTCGCGATCCTGGATCGCGACATGCACTACACGAAGCTTCCCAAGCTCGTGTCCTCCGTGCCCCCGGAGCCGCCGCCCGGTCCGCCGCTCCCGCCGCATACCTCGGTCAATGTCCTGGTGTCATTCGCTGTCGACGACAGGGGCGTCGTGGAGGCCGCGCTCGTTGTAGAGTCGGACGACAAGAGGTTCAACATGTCCGCGGTCGAGGCCATCCTCAGGTGGCGATTCCGGGCCGCCGAGACCGCAGACGGGCCCGCAATGGCCATCGTCACAATCCCCTTCGTTTTCAATGCGCCGAAGCCGGAGCAGGCGGCGCAGGGCACCCCGTAGTCGCCGCAGCGCTTACTTCAGCTGATCGTCAGCCAGCCCGATCTTGTGCAGCACCTCCGCCCAGCGGGGATCGCCGTGGAGGTTTCGCAGGAAGATGTCGACCTTGGTCCATGCGACGCCCGGCTCGTGCGCCGCGTAGGCCTCGCCGAGCGACGCAAACGCGCGGTCTGCGTCGCCCATCAGCGCGTATATCTCGGCCGCGAACGAATGGATATCCGCGGTGCCGCGATGATCCTGGGCCAAGGCCTCGATCTGCCTGACCTGCGCCAAAGCCTTGGGCTTCTGCTCGCGGTAGATCGCGATGAAGGCGATGGCCGCGTGCCGTGCGACCTCATTCGACTCGAGCGCGGCCTCCTGGTCCGCCTTCAAGGGGTGGCCCAGCTCGGCCAGGATCATCGCAAGGCTCCCATGGTAGCGCTGCCCTTCCGGCGCCAGCTGAAGGGCCCGGCGGGCCGCCTGCTCGGCCCTGTTCGGTTCGCCGGCAAACTGGTAGAGGAGGCTGAGATTGAGCTGGGTCGCCGCATTGAGCGGATCCAGGTCCGTCGCGCGGCGGGCCAGCTGGATCCCCTCCTCGGTCTGCCCGAGACCGAAAATGAGAACCGCGGCATCCGCCAGTGTGTCCGGGTTGTCGGGCTGCAGCTCGATCGCCCGCCGGAAGGCCTGCCGGGCGCCCCGCCAATCCCAGTCGGCAGTGCGGCGGACCCAGCCGAGGGCAACGAGCACGTCCGGCGAATCGGGTTCAAGTGCGGCCGCCTTTGCCGCGGCGTTACGAGCGTCGGAAAGCCCCGTTGCGATGTCGATGCCTCCCCACCGCGCCAGCTGGATGTCGGCCCGCGCCAGCTCGGCCCAGGCCTCCGCGTAATTCGGCGCGATGGCGACCGCCCGCCGGAAGCAGTCGGCGCCGGCCTCGAGGCCGGCCGTGCTGGCGCGCTCGGCCTGGGCCCGCCCCGCAAGGAAGAGCTGGAAGGCCTCGGGATCAACGGCAGTCTGCGCCGGGGCCACCGAGCCGCCGATCTTCAGCTGGAGATTCTTGGCAATCAGCCCGGCGATCTCCTCCTGCAGGCTGAAGATGTCCTTCAATTCGCGGTCAAAATTCTCGGACCATACCTGGAAGCCGTCCACCGCGCTTATGAGCTGCGCGGAGATGCGGACCCGGTTTCCCGCCTTGCGCACGCTGCCCTCGACCACGTAGGCGACGCCGAGCTGCTTCGCAATTTCCGCGATCGGCACCTGCTTTCCCTTGAAGTAGAACGCCGACGTCCGCGCAGCCACCTTCAGTCCCCGCACATTCATGAGCTCGTCGAGCAGTTCCTCGCTTATGCCGTCTGAGAGATATTCGTTCTCCTTTTCGTCGCTCAGGTTCGCGAAGGCAAGGATCGCGACGGACTTCGAGTACACGGGCCGCGGCGCTGCCAGTGCCGCGGATGGGATGGATTGCTGGGCAGCCGGCTTCCCCCGGCCCGCGACGAGCCACCAGCACGCACCCGCAGCCACGACCGCCACCGCAGTAGCCACGAGCGCGTAGGCCTTCGGTTTGCGGGCCGTCTCGCCCGGCGACAGTGTGGCGGAGGCTGGCGGACCGCCCGAGCCCGTGTCCTCGCGCGGGAGCACGCCGGCGCGATGCGACCAGAGCTTCAGAAGGCGCGCGCGCGCCTCGGGCGAAACGGCGCCATCCGGCAGCCGCAGCCATTGCACCCTCAGGAATCGGTCCGGAACGAGGGCGCCCGACTCGCGCGTATCGTCGATGGCCACGGGCAGGATGAACGGCACGCCCTGCGCGATTCCCATGGCCCGTTCAGCCGCGAGCTCCCATTCTATGCGAAAATAGCCCTCGTGCCGCGCCTGGGTGTTGGCGGAGATGATCGGGAGGAACAGCACGCATTCCCTGATCTGGGCCCGGATCTTCGCGTCCCACGCGTCGCCATGTTCCAGACCCCCTTCCTGGTCATACCACACCTCGACGCCGCCCGAGCGAAGCGCCTCGCAGATGCGCCTCGAGGCATCTGCGTCCTGAGAGGCATAGCTGAGAAAAACTGCGCCGGCCATGGGGCGGGAACGTGCCAGACGCGCTTGCGGCCAGCCAGCCTAAACCCGGAAAGTCCCAGCCGATTGCATCTCGGGAATTTGGGCCGCGTAGGATCATCAATCGACGGATACTCAGAGGTAGATTCAAATTCTCTGATGCTCCTCTCCTGGCCTATCGCCGCCTCCTTGAGATTTTCTTTTGCCGCATCCTCCGACTCGGCACGCGTGTATCCGAAAGCCATGAAGAAGTCCTCATGCTTGCCTAGCGACTCGTACTTGGGCGTGAACAGGTAGTATTTCATACGCCTTAGAGTATCGGCGGGATGGTAACGCACGGCCCCCGATTTCCGCAAGATTCCCGCAGCAATCAAATCTTAGCCGGAACCATGCAGTTGAAAAAGGGCCACCGATTGGCAAGTGATTGGGATTGATGAAAAAGAACCAATCGGAGGACAACGGTCCGTATCACCAATCGGTGGCGGATGCATTTGAGTTCAAAAGTGCAG
>PLKS01000138.1 GCA_003140665.1 Opitutaceae bacterium | reverse complement strand
CGTAGCTGTTTCATAAAGGACCGTTAGCTAGACACCGAGCAGGTGACCGCGCGAGAGACCGCCCGTGCATCTATGCGCGCGCACCAATTTCGGAGCAACGGCGCATCGCCAGCGCTAAACGCAAGATCGTGCAACCAGCTGCAACTAAAACAGCCTAGCCACTCGGAGGCGCGTGGACTCCCTCGGCGTCCACCACCTTGGTCGAGTGTAATGGATGACGGGCATCCCTAACGAACCTGGGCTACCCGGTTGGCGCGGCAATTTAAACACAGAAGTACGAGGTTTGTCGCGGCTCGATTCATCAATGGGAAAGTCGCTTACCTACGGACCGATGACGCAGTCCCTTTCTTGCTTCGTGCAGAAATTCGCGGCCGCGCTAAAGCTTTTCCGTCGCGGGCAATTCGCTTGGCGATGGCCGGCCTGAAGAACAGATTGCCCTTGGCGGCTTCGCGGATCGCCTTGCTGAGAACCTTGCTGGCTGACCGCTTCTCCAGGAAACCCACGGCGCCGGCAGCGGCCATGAATTCGCCATACTCGTCGTCTCGGTGCGCTGAAAGAATAAGAACCTTGGCCGCGGGGTTGGCCGCGAGGATCTGGCGCGTCGCCTCGAAGCCATTGAGGACCGGCATGGCGATGTCCATCAGGATGACGTCTGGCCGAAGGGTTCGCGCCATCCTCACCGCTTCACGACCATTCCGCGCCTTCCCGACCACGTCGATGTCGCTCTCCGCTTTCAACAATGCGCACAAACCCTGCCGAAAGAACGCATGATCGTCCGTTATCAGGACGGTAATCTTTTTCACGGGGCGTTTTGTGACTTGTTCATCCGATGCCCAGCCGTCCTCGCAGAAGCTACAATTCTCCGGATTCGAATGAACTGTGTCGGATATCTCCGTCTACTATAAGTGACGTCTTGGCAGGGCGCTATGGGGTGCATACCTGCCGCACGGGGCGCATGTCTTTCCTCGACAAGAGCAATTTCCAGTCTACCCACAGGGCGACGCGAATGCGGCGCCATCTCCAAACCCCGCGGGACGACCTCGGCTGCGCTTTCGAATCTGCGCGGCTTCGCGATGCCGGTCTCGGCACTCAGCCGGTCGAAATCAATGGCAACGTGAGGGATGCGAAACCGTAAGGGGCACGACGGGTATGTCCCGCGTTCGTTCGTCGCCTCTGACGCGCAGCAGAAATTCCCGGCCCGACATCCTGGGCAGGTCGAGAACGAGCAGGATCAATTGCGGTCGCGCCGGCTTTCGCTTTGCGTACCTGCCGGTGCCGAACAGGTAATCCAACCCGGTCTCGCCATCGCGGACGATTTTGATTGGGTTCGCAAGCTTCGCGCGCTCGAAGGCGCGCTCCATTGTGACGGCCACCGTGGAACTGTGATCCACGAGCAAGATCTCCCGCGCTTCATCGGGCGCCCATGCATCGTCATTGCGCAGCGCCATGCCAGGAGGCGTGGCGGCATGGGAGAGCAGATTGCCAGCGGTGATCTGCAGTGCCTTCGCTAAGTTGGCGATGGTCCAGAGCGTCACATTGCGCGCACCTCGCTCAACGTCCGCGACATAAGTGCGGTGCAAGTCGGCCCGCCATGCAAGCTCCTCCTGCGTAATTCCTAGCTCGTGCCGACGGGCCCGCACGGCTGCGCCGAGCTTACCTTGGAGGTCTGAATGGGGCGCCGGTGCTCGGTGTTTTTTTGCCACTCGGTTCAGTGTAACAGCCTCCACAATAGACTATAAGTGACAATTCAGGGCCGGGGTTATGAGCGGCGCTGCACCGACGGGCGGGAACAATTCGGCACCGGGGGATAACGCCCTGCGCTATTCGGCGGCCCGGCGCTGCCTCCCAAGATGGCGGCCGCGCACCTTGGGCGACGTGATGTCCGTCCTGACGCTATTGCGCTCTCGTCGCCCGTGCCGAGCAGGCCGCGGTCGCTATTTCCGCCGTCGTTTCGAAACCGTCAGGACCAGGACGAGTATGTCGCTCGTGCGCTCGTCGGCAGCGACTCGTCGCAGGAATTCCGAACCCGACATCCCAGGCAGGTCGAGAACGAGAAGGATCAACTGCGGCCGCACCTGCTTGCGCCTGGCATACCGTCCGGTGCCGAACAGGAAATTCAACCCGGCCTCACCGTCGCGGACGATCTTGATTGGGTTCGCAAGCCTCGCCCGCGCGAATGCGCGCGCCGTCTCGGCTGCCGCCCTCTGGTGATGCTCCACCAGCAAGATATCTCGCACCTCGTTCGGCACCAGTCCCGAGTCAATGCGCGGTGCGGTTGCAGACGGTTCGGCGGCGTGCGCGAAAAGGTGCCCAATGGTGATCTGGAGCGTCCTCGACAGATTCGCGGCAGTCCGAAGCGTCACGTTGCGCTTACCCCGCTCGATATCGGCAAGGTACGTGCGGTGGATACCGGCCCTCCATGCCAGTTCCTCCTGCGTGACGCCAAGTCGGTGACGGCAAGCCCTGACTACCGCCCCGAGCCTGGCTTGCAGGTCGGCGTCGGCTCTCAGGACGTGGTGCCTAGGGATCAAGTTGTTCGTGTGGTTCACCGGTCATCTCTATAATAACCATAGACTATGGGCGATAAAGGGCGTCGCCCGCTAGTGGGTGTATGCCTACTTGATGCGACGCCAGTCTCCCAGCCACTCAAGGCAATCCGAATTTCGAGGCTTTGCCGGCGTTGCGCGCCCCGCAGTAACCTGACTGCCGCCAAAAAATCATTTGCTTAGCCGGGTATCGCCAGCGATGTGTCTTTGTCCGCGGTTCGGATCACGGCTCCGAAGATCCGCCACTTGGGAAGCTTCACCCAAAGGCATACGTCAGGGCCGAGGAGATTTTGCGGCAGTCACCCAGAATCTCTCTCGAAGGGAATGCCCTTCGCACACCAAAGTTTCATAAGCAGGCTTGCCGGAGCGCATTGACTTATCGCCCTGAGCATTGGCATGCCATGAGCAGATTATTGAGATACCTATAGAGGCACAAAGCGCGCATCCCCGATGAAAATCTCGCATACGCCACGGATGAAGGCGTGGCTCCTCGCGGGTTGCGGAGCGGTGCTGCTTTTCCAGCCGGCGGCCCTCGCCACGGACGGCCTTGAAGGCGTTGAAGCCGTGGCGTCAAAGGTAAGCAAGGACTACGTCCGCATAAAGATGGCCGACGGCTCGTTCCAGAATGAATCCTATGCCTTTGGGCCCGGGGGGAACTGGGGCGGCGAGATTCGAGACCTCTCGATCGAAAAGCTGAATTTCATGGACGTGGCGCGGGTCATAGCGGTGCCGCTCGCGACCCAGCGATACGTTCCGGCGAGGGACCCGAAAACGACAAGGCTCCTCATCATGGTCTACTGGGGCACCACCGCGGTTCCACCGCCCTACGAAGAGGACCCCATCTATTACAACTATCTGCAGGCGCTCGACGAATATCGAATTCTCCTGGACGAGGGGTACCCGGATGAGGCCAATAACGTGCTCAGTTCCGGGCTTCACCAACTTGACATAGAAAACCGCCGGCGGGACCTCGTCGATTTCAGGAATGCCGGGATGATAGGCTATGCCGCCTCTGGATTGGTTGGGACGGACTACGGAAAATATATCTCGCACAACGCGATCGGCGTGGAGCAACGCACCGAGGTCGCGGAGATCGAGGAGAACCGATATTTCGTGGTGCTGATGGCCTATGACTTCCAGCTCCTTTGGAAGCAAAAGAAACGCAAGCTCCTTTGGGAGACGCGATTCAGCATCAACGAGAGGCACAATCAGTTCGACAAGGCGTTGCCGCTGATGGCGCAGTATGCCGCAAGGTTTTTCGGGCAGCCCAGCGACGGGCTCGTGAAGGCAAGGCTCCAGGAAGGCCGCGTCGAGATCGGCGATCCGACCCTGATTGAATTTCTGACCGGGCCGAAGAAGTGAGGCGCACGGGAGGGCTGGGGCGGCGAGATGCCGCGCTCGCCCCGTCTCGACTCCGGCAGTCGCTTCCGTCTTGCTGGCGCGATGCAAAAGATGCGCAGCCTGCTGCTGCTGGCTGTCCTGCCGTCCGGCCTCGCGCTTGGGGCCGGCGAGGACCCCAGCATCGCCTTCTTCCGCGACCTCGCCGAGACGCGGAACTACACGCTCGGCAGGCCGGTGTCCCCCAAGCCGACGCCCGACGGTTCCGCAGTGGTCTTCCTGCGCGGCGGCCCGCGCGATCCCGTACTGCGGCTCTACGAGCTCGATGTCGCCGCCGGCACCGAACGTGAGCTCATCACCCCCGCCCAGATCCTCGGAAATGCGGAGGAAATCCTGTCGCCCGAGGAAAAGGCGCATCGCGAGCGGACCCGCAACAGCCTGAGGGGATTCACGGACTTCGACCTATCAAAGGACGGCTCGCGGCTGCTCGTCGCGCTCTCGGGCAAGCTGTACGTCGTCACCCGCGCGGACCGCAAGGTCACGGCGCTGCCCGGCGAGGACTGGATCAATCCGCATTTTTCGCCGGATGGCGCCTTCGTCGCGGCCGTGCGGGGCGGAGAGCTCCACATCATCGACCTCGCGACCCTTGCGAGCCGCGCACTCACGACGGGTTCCACGGCGACCCTTTCCCACGGGGCCGCCGAATTCATCGCCCAGGAGGAGATGGACCGCTTCGACGGCTACTGGTGGTCCCCGGACTCGCTCTCGATCGCCTACCAGGAAACCGATGAGTCCGCCGTCGAAGCCCGGTATATCGCCGATCCGCTTCACCCCGAGACTCCTCCGCTCAAGCACGCCTATCCGCATGCCGGCTCGGCCAATGCGCGCGTGCGCCTCGGGGTCATCCCGCGGGAGGGCGGGACCACCTGCTGGCTTCCCTGGGACGCGGAAAAGTACCCGTACCTCGCGCGCGTCGAATGGCGCGAGCCCGGCGCCCCGCTCACCTTCGTCGTGGAGGATCGCCGCCAGCAGGACGAGCGCGTGCTCACCGCCGATCCGGCCACGGGCGCCGTGCACGCGCTGTTTGACGAGACCGACCCGGCATGGGTCAACCTTGTCGAGCCCAACATCCCCCATTGGCTGAAGGGGGGCCGGCAGTTCCTGTGGACATCGGAGCGGGGCGGATTCTGGCAGCTGGAGCTGCGCGACGCGGGCGGGGCGGTTGTCCGCGAGCTCACGCCTCCCGATCTCGGCTACCGCGCCCTGGTGGGCGTCGATGAGGCCGCGGGATTTGTCTACGTCACCGGCAGCGGCGACCCGACCGAGGCCCAGTTGTGGAGGTTCCCGCTCTCGGGTGGCGCCGGCAAGGCGCTGACAGCCGGGCGCGGCGAGCATTATGCCGTCATGTCCGACGACGGCCGCACCGTCGTGCACACCTTCAGCCTCCTCGATGGCACCTTTGGCGTCGAGGTGCTTTCCGCCGGCGGGGCGAAGCGGGCCGGCGTATCCTCGCTCGCCGAGGCGCCGCGCGTCATGCCGGGCGTCGAGCTCACCCGGACCCGGGGAGAGCGCTCCTACTACGCGGCGCTCCTGCATCCGCGCGACTATCAACCGGGTGGAAAGTACCCCGTCATCCTCTCCGTCTACGGAGGTCCCCAGGTGACCTACGTGGTCGCCGCGGCCCGGGCCTACTTCATCGACCAGTGGATGGCCGACCAGGGCTATGTCGTCGTGCGCCTCGACGGGCGCGGCACGCCGCTGCGCGGGCGCGACTGGCAGCGCCTCATGCGCGGCAATTTCATCGACCTGGTCCTCCACGACCAAGTCGAGGGCCTGCAGGCGCTCGGCGCGCAGCATCCGGAGATGGACCTCGCGCGGGTTGGGGTCGTCGGCTGGTCCTTCGGAGGCTACTTCAGCGCCATGGCAACCCTCAGGCGGCCGGACGTGTTCCGGGCCGGCGTCGCGGGGGCCCCCGTCGTCACCTGGGAGAACTACGACACCTACTACACCGAGCGCTACATCGGGCTGCCGCAGGAAAACCCGGATGGCTACCGCGCCAGCAGCGTGCTGACCTACGCGGGCCAGCTTTCGCGGCCGCTCCTTCTCATCCACGGCCTCACGGACGACAACGTCTACTTCCAGCATTCGGTCCAGCTTGCCGACGCCCTCTTCCTGGCCGGCAAGCCCTATGAGTTCATGCCCCTACTCGGCACCCACATGGCGGGCGCCAGCTCGTCGGTCGTGAGGCTGCGCGAGGAGCAGCGGTACATGGAATTCTTCAACAGAAGCCTGCAGCGCGAACCCGGCAGGTGACGGGCGGGGCCGGGGTGCCTCCCCGGGTGCCGCACGGTAAAGGCCGGGGAGGGAGTCGCCTCATTTCACCTCGTACACCTCGACGAGGCCCACTCCCGATGCGCCGGCGGCCCCGGAGACCTGGGCGGTGTACGAGCCGGGGGGCAGCGTCACCGTCATTGCGGAATCGGCCGAGCCGCTCGTGAGCGTGAATGCGCCCACATGGGCCATGATCGCGGTCGTGGCCGGCTCGACGCCGGCCTTGACCGCCGACGAGCCGGCGCTTGAGCCTGAGGACCAGCCCTGGTTGCTGGCGATGGTGCTTCCCTGCGAGTCGAGCAGGGTCAGGACGGGGCTGGGGAGGACCCCTGATACGCCGAACGCCGAGAGCGTCGGGCCCACGCCGCGTATCATGACGGTCTCGTCCGCGCCGGTCGGGCCGGCGGCGACGACAAAACCCGCGATGAGGATGTTGGGGCCCGTCTGCACATCGGCGCGGGCCGAGATGTTGATCAGCCGCGAGGTTGGCGTCCCGGTGTCGGCGTCGTAGAGTTCCGCCAGGGCGACGCCCGTCGAGTTTCCCGAGCCGGCAACCTGCGCCGTGTATGACCCGACGGGGAGGGACACGAGGAGGGCGGTATCCAGGGAGTTTGCAGGGAGCGAGAAGGCGCCCACGTCCGCCATAGCGGCGGCCAGCGGCGCCCCTCCTCCCCAGGCGAGGTTTGTGGCAAGGGCCGCACCGCTCGAATTGAACAGGGTCAGGTCAGGCGCGGCGAGGTACCCCGACACCCCGAACTGGGCGAGGGCGGGCCCGACGCCGCGGACCAGCATGGATTTCTGGCCGGTTCCCGCGACGACAAACCCCGCGATGAGGATGTTTGAGCCCATCTGGACGTCCGCCCGGGCGGAGAGATTGATGATCCGCGCGTCGGAGATCGTGGTCAGGGGGCCGATGTCGTAGGTGAACGTTCCCAGGGAGTTGGTGACGACCACGTCATAGTTCCCGTTGTCGTCCGCGCCCGCCTCCGGGATGGAATAGGTCGCGCTGGTGGCTCCCGGGACGTTCACGCCGTTCAGCTGCCACTGGTAGGTCGAGGTCAGCTGGGACGTGGCGCTCATCGTCACGGCTGAGCCCGCATTGATGGGAACGGAGGGCGGGGGAATGAAAAAGACCTCCGCCTCGGATTGGGTAATCAGGTTGGCGACGTTGGGTGTGCCGATCCCCGTGCAAAGGTCGTAGCCGGGGCCGGCGTCGTAGGCGCCGTTCGTGCCCGAAGTGATGTCGGTGAAGGCATTCGATCCGATGAGGGGATAGAGGCCCGGCCCGAGGAGTCCGATCTCGGAAAGCCCCTGGGTGGCCCGCGCCTGCTTGATGAGCGCGGTGATGCCGGCCCAGATCGGCGACGCGACGCTGGTGCCGATGAGGCCGTTTGGCGCCCCGCCGACCACGACGTACGCCCCCGTGTACCCAACCGGCGGGCTGGTGGCGGCCATCGCCGAGATGTCCGGCACGCAGCGGGTGCCTCCGGCCGGCACTCCGGGACCCGCCTGCCACGACGGGCGCGGGAAGAAGCCGCTGACGCCGCCTCCGGTGGCCGGGGGATTCGCGGTCCCGCTGCCGATCTGCGACCAGGCGGTTTCGCCGGTGTCGTCCCAGGCCGAGTCCACCGACATCGTGGTACCCCCGACCCCGGTCACGTTCGGGTCGCTCGCCGGGTAGGAGACCGTGAGCGGATTTGAGGCGCTGTAGCCGTTCGGCCCGGTGACGTCCTGATTCGGGTTTGAGCCGCCGTCGCCCGAGCTCGCGAAGACGGTGATGCCAGCAGCGGCCAGCTCGGCGAGCGTCTGCGAGCAGATCGTCAGGCCGGAGCCAGGCACCTGGTTTTCCGGGCCGGCGGCACTGTAGGTGACGATCTTCGCCGATCCGTCGTCGATGATCTGGGCGCAGGCGGCGATGAAGTCCTGAAGGCTGAGTTCCGGGACGGCGTAGAACCGGATCTGCGCGCCGGGCGCCATCCCGGATGCCCATTCGGCGTCGAGGGTGGCCTCGTTGATGGCGGACGTCTGGCTGGCGGTGGTGGGCCCCCCAAGGACGGTGACGAGGGTATAGTTCGCCAGGCTGTCGTTGATCCCCGCGCTCCCCCAGAATGCCGTGAGGTCCGTCGTGGCCGGTGTCGCTGCCATGATGACCGCGATGGTCTGGCCGGCGCCAGTGAGGCTTCCGGGGACGGTGTAGGCCGCGGCGACGGAGGAGGGGGTGATTCGTCCCCCGACGTTGGATGCCTCGTCACGCTGGAGCCTCGGGACGTGCATCCTGATATGGGGCTGGAGGCCCTCGATGCCGACGACCACCGCGGCGAACTCCGCGGGAATCGAAGGCGCCGTCACCGCCGAGCTGAATTCGCCATCGCCCGTGGAAACCCGGGCAAACGCGACGCCGAAGGTAGCGGATGCTTGGGCGATGCTCCCTCGGGCGAACAGGTTCGTGTGGTTCCGGTCGGTTAGCGTGAGCGCGAATCCCTGGGCGACGAGCCACGCCGACACGCGGTCATAGTCGGCCTTGAGGGGCAGGTAGGTTTGCTCCAGCTCCGCCCGCGGGACGAGCTGCGAGGAGGAGATCCGGGCCTCGAGGTCGACAAGATCCCTCATCCTCAGGCTCACGACGAACCTGAGCGGCTCGGCGAGCTCCGACGCCGTCAGGGTCTCCCGGACCCGGTGCGGCCCCGTGGCCGGGGCATCGAGTGGAACCTCCTTGACGGATTCCGAAAGCATGACGCCGGCGGACATTGGGATTGCCAGCATGGCGCAAGCCAAGACGAGGAGGGCCTGGCGCGGCGGGGATAACCGGGACATTGCGGCAACGGCCTACGGGTCGAAACCCAATAATGCCAGCCTTCAGCAGTCCGGCGGGCGCTTTTTCCATCAACCCCCCTCCGGGACATCATGGCCCCGGGCTCTTCCGGGTCTTCCTCCAGAAGGTCGCGGTAAACTCGAATCGCTCCGAGTCGATGGACTTCATATCCTCGGCGGAGACGCCCGGAATGCCGCTGGACGTGACGCTCCCCTTGAAATCCATCCCCGGGCCCCCTGCCGACGCCGTTCCGCCGTAGTTTCCGCTGAACAGGGTGATGCTCCCCTCCACGTGCACGTAGGGATTTGGGCCGTCCGAAGTTGCTCCCTTGACGGGGTCAAAGGGCATCACGGCCCTGTGGGAAGCCACCGAGATCTTTGAGCATACGACGACGTCGGCGCCGACCTCCCTGGCCAGGTCCTGGATCTCCTCAAACGCAACGTGGCCGCTCGTCTTGAAGGAGACGACGCCGATCTGCGCGAATCCGTTCCTCGAAAGCCCGGCGCTGTCGATCGCGAGGTCGGCCGAGACGTACACCTGGGTTGTGCCGGAAAAGGGCGCCAACGCCGCGCCCGGGGACGCCGGGGTGGACTCGTAATACTGCTTGAGGATGTTGGCGCATCCCGAGAGCAGGAACGCCCCGAGGACCGCGGCCAGGGCGACTCGGCGTGGTGAAGGGATGGGGCTCATGGAGAAGGGATTGTCCCAACGAACGTGCCGCGGACGGCGGGATTCACCTCGGGAGGACCTCGATCTGGGCGAGCTGGATCGAGTTCCAGCCCTCCTCGTGTCCCTCGATCTGGATCCTGTTGGCCCCGGCCTCGAGAGTGACCGGCACGTCGAGGAGCCTCCATGCCCCGGCGGTGGGAGCCACCGGCAGCTTCACCGGGGCCCCATTTCCTACCGCCAGCGTGATCGCGACGGGGCCGGCCTGGCTGCTGGAATAATGCAGGCGCACGTTCCGGGGACCGCCGGAGCCCCCGCTCACGCCGAAGGTGACGCTGCTGCCGGCGCGGCCGAGGTTGCGGATGTAGCCAAGCTCATGGCCGGCCTCCCCCCGTCCCGTCACGTCGGCGACGCCGCGGCGAAACGCGAGCGCCGCCGGGTAGGTCGACGGGCTCACGGCTGCGGGCTCGATGCTGATCGTGTTCAGGGCGGCGCCCTGCGCCTCGACGTAGACCAGGAGCGCCAGCTCGCCGGGGTTGAGATAGACGCCCGGAAACCTGAAGTCCCTGAAGGCGTCGGCTCCGCCCGTCGCGGGCACCTCGACCGTCGCGAGGGTCTGGTCGAGCGCGACGAGCCGGATGCGGCCGCCGCCACGCGCGCTCGCGGCCCGCACCGAAACGTCAAAGTACCCCCCGTTGCCGCAGTCGATCGTGTAGCGCGCCCATTCGCCCGCCTTGAGGCCGGTGAGCGCGTATCCGCCCCCCGCGTCGGAGGTCGGGGCGAGCCCGAAGTCGTCGTCGCGGTACAGCCTGTTTGCGGGCGCCGGGCGCGTGGAGTGGAACGCGATGCCCTCCCCGCCGTTGTCATAGTTGCTGGCCTTTATGACCGCAGGCAGGGCGGGCGCCGGGAAGAAGTGGGGCGTGGGCTCGCCACCGGAGCCGGCGGCCTCCCCCGTCGTGTCGATCGCGACTGCGGCCAGGGTCGGCGCGAGCCGGGCGGGGAGCGGGTGGCCGTCGAGCTCGACCGTGAGGGCATGGTCGGTCGCCCGGCCGGCCGCGATCGAAACCGAGAGCACGCGCTCCTGCGCATCCCAGGACCATCCTCCGGTCGCGAGCCTTTCGCCGTCGACGGCGACCGCGACGGGCGCCTCCCGCAGGTGGAATCGGGCGCGATACTCGCGCGGCGTGAACCGCTTGTTCGACTCCGCGATCGTGAGGCGGATGCCTCCGCCGGAGTCGTCGCAGGCAAAGCGCGTCGTCGTGGACTCGCCCTTTTCATAGGCGAAGGTCCGGCCGTCGTCGCTGTAGAGGGTGAACTCCGACTTGCCCGACGGAAAGACCTCGAGCGTGAGGGGGTCCCACGGCTTTTCCGCGGTGTTTTTCATGTCGGGCGCCATCGGGATGATGGCGCCGGCCCGGACGGCGACGGGTATGCGGTTCTGCGGCGCGGCCACGACCCAGTCGCGGCCGCCGGCGTAGTCATAGCCGTAGTCCCAGTCGATCCAGGTCCCCGGGGGGAAATAGACCTTGCGGTTGGACTGGCCCTCGAAAAGGACCGGAGCGACGAGCAGTTCGCGGCCGAAAAGGTACTGGTCCCCTGGCGTCGCCACNNTAGGGAAGCAGGCGGTAGCGCTGCTGCAGGTAGTGCTTCGTGCCCTGTTCCGTCGCGGGGCCGAAGGCGTACGGCTCGGGCGCGCCGCCCGCCTTGTGGGCGCGCGTGATCGGGCTGAAGGCGGAGAACTGCATCCAGCGCTCATAAAGGCGCGCGTGCGCGCCGAGCTGGTCGTCCTTGTAGTATCCCGTCAGAAAGCCCCCCGTGTCGCAGGTCCAGTAGGCGAGACCCGACAGGCCGGAGTTGAGCATCTCGGGCGGATGGGCGCGGTACGTCGCATAGTCGCTGTAGATGTCGCCCGTCCATACCGCCGCGTGGTGACGCTGGAAGCCGGCGGGGCCGGCGCGGGAGAGGATGAAGGGCCGCTTCTGCGGATGAACCGCAAGCTGCACGCCCTCGAAGCTGAGCGTGCACAGGAGCGAGTACTCGTTGTGGATATCGGCCGGGCCGCCCGCGAAGTAGTGGGTCTGGGGCGGCTCGCCCTCGGGCTCGTCCAGGTCGAGCCACCACCCGGCGACGCCCTGCTCGTTCATCCTGCGCGTCTGCGGCCACAGCCACTCGTTCATCCGCGGGTGGGTGAAGTCGAGGAGCTTGCCGCCATAGTAGCCGCACTCGACCGGGTTGCCCTTGCCGTCCGTCGCGAAGACCCCCATCGCCCAGCCGGGCGCGAACGTCGGCGAGGCCTGCACGATCATCGGGCCGGACTGCGACACCACGATCTTGACGCCCTTCCTGGCGTAGGCGGCTATCTTTTCCGCCGGGCT
>PLKS01000001.1 GCA_003140665.1 Opitutaceae bacterium | reverse complement strand
CGGGGATTCGAACCCCGGTTCTTTGATTCTTCCCGTTGGCATGTTATGACCGTGTATCTACAAAACGAATTTGTCAGCAAAACCGTGCCTGCAGCACGCTAGAAACTCTTGGCATCATCTCTTCAATGGCCTGAAGCAGATAGAGCGAGGACGGCACCGGCCACAACTGGCGCGCCGCTCGCATTCCTCGGAATGTTACGACAAAAAATCGGCACACAAGACGGCTCCGTCAACGCCGATCTCCTTCGCGGGCGGGGTCATGAGCGGCCGGCAATAGGCGTCGGCTCGGAATCCTCAGCGTCGTCCCCGATGATCTTAATCCCCAATCGGGCCACCACCTCATGGCGCGTGCTCAGCTGCTGCGTGACAGGGAGGCCTTCCTTTTCCCAGGCGTTCATGCCTCCCTCCAGCACCCACACGTTGGAAATACCCCTCTTCTTCATGGCGACGGCCACGCGTGCGCTCGCTAGCTCACAGGACGAAGAACAGTAAAGGACGACGCCCAAGCCTTCGGGGACGATCACCTGGAGCCGCTTTCGAAGGCGGGCAGGGTCCATCCGAAAAGCCCCGGCGATTCCAACCTGCCGTCCGGGGTTATCCTCGAAATCCAACAAATCTATGATGGCGAATCTTTCTCCGCTTACCATCTTCCGGTGCAAATTGACGGGAGTAATTCTTCTCTCTCGCAGATGACGCAGCATCAGCCCCATGACCCAGATCCGCCACAGCACGTACCAGGCGAGCGGAAGGCCAACCACGAACGTCAATACCTCCCCGAACCTGGCCAGCGACGACGCGATGGCGGCAAGGCTGTCCGCAAACAGGAAGCCAAGGCCGGCATAGGTCGCCGACCACAAGAGCGATCCGACAGCGTCATAGGCCAGAAAGGCCGTCCTCCTGGACCCCTCGGTCGCGGCGAGGGGCGGGGTCACGCCGCCCAAACCGGGCACAAATTTGGAGAGAAGCAAGGAACGCAACCCCCACCTATGGAACACCTCGTGGACTCTTTTCGCCGTGTGATGCGGATCCCGGCTAAAGGAACAAAGAATCCGAACAATCTGATCGCCCCAGCGGCGGCCTGCCTCGAACCAAATCAGATCGGCACCTAGGCATCCCAAGAGGCTCACCCCGAGCACAAAGAGCGGATTAAGCGCCCCCGCCCGCGAAAGAGCGCCGGCGGCGAGCAGGAAGAGCGTAGCAGGAATGGGAACACCGGCCTGGCTGGCAAATACCACCGACCACAAGACGAAGTAGGTGATGCGAAGAGTATGGTGGATCGGGTCGAACATGACGCGTGAGAGACGAATCGGGGGTGAAGCGGAATCTCAGCAAGCCGCGATGTTCCGGCCGCCCCCGGGGGCCTTGTGGAACTCGGGGGAGTCGGCTTCAGAATCTGGCTCGGCTGCGTAGGTCCGGCACCCGGGCACGAGGACGACGGACGATCCATCACCAAGCTCGACGAAGTTGAGCTTGGCTAAATCCATCGTGGCCCAGAGTTCGATGAAACCGTTTTCCCCGCTGGTTGGATTGCGCATTTTTGCGGCCATACGATCGGGTTTTTTACCGCGCGCTGCGGTCAGGCGAGCTCGCAACGCAGTCTAGGCGAGCTCAAAGCGTTTCGCCAGCGGATACTACCCGTGGCGGATCCCGGAGGGAGTGCCGTTGAGCCTGCTTCGCGAATCACTCGAAATCGGCCGAGAGGGTGACCTCTTTCCGTGCATCAAGCAGCGCTAATCGGCTCACCAATGCTGCCCGGATTGACGTTTAGCCGATCATGAGCGTGTCATTCATTTCCTTCTAAGAGCGCATGGAGCAGCGCGGGCGGCAAAGAAGAATGAGCGACGGATGGGGGGCTAGGCCCCGTCTGGCGCAGCGAAGCGCGGATGGCCCGAAGGTTGTAGCCAGATCAGTTCCTGATCTGCCACTGCGTGGCCACATTGCCCAAGTCAACGGATGACTCGAAGGCTGTGCCGTTCATCCGCCAGATAACGCGGTCCCCGGTCGATGTGTTCTCGAAGACGATGTCCGGCTGGCCCACGCCGGCGAATTCCTCGGTCGCCGCGATGCGCCACTGCGTGCCGACGTTCCCAAGGAAAACCGAGGAGGAAAATGCGGTGCCGTCCATCAACCAGACGTAACGGTCTCCAGTTGAGGTATTCTCAAAGACGATGTCCGGCTGTCCGTCGCCAAGGAAATCCCCGGTGTCCGCTATCCGCCACTGCGTGCCCACAATGCCGAGGGAAACGCTCGAGCTGAAGCTCGTGCCGTTCATCAGCCAGATCAGGCGCTCGCCGGTCGTCGCGTTGCTCCAGAGGATGTCGGGGTTTCCGTCGCCATTGAAATCGGCGACCGCGGCGACGGACCACCCGGCCGGCGCCACGCCAACCTCTACGCTGGAGACGTATGTCGTGCCGTTCATCAGCCATATCAGGATCTCGCCGGTCGACGAGTTCTGCCAAAGGAGGTCGGCATTGCCGTCGCCGGTGAAGTCGCCTGTCCCCACAACCTGCCACTGCGTGGAGACGTTCCCGATGAAAACGCTGGAGGAGAAGTTCGTGCCGTTCATCAGCCAGACATAATGGTCCCCGGTCGTCGTGTTCTCAAAGAGGATGTCCGGCTGTCCGTCGCCGTTGAAGTCGAGCTTCGCGAGTTCGACCGGTTGCAGGCCGGACTGACCCAGCACCCAGTTGTCGGTGACGGTTCCCAGCGAAACCGTGCTCACATAGCTGGTGCCGTTCATGATCCAGACCGTGCGCTGGTTGGTTTCGGCGTTGGTCATAACCAGGTCTGCCGACCCGTTGCCGTTCAAGTTGCCGACCGCCGAGATCCGAAGCTCAGCCGGGACGATCCCAAGCGACACGCTGGAGGAGAAGCTTGTGCCGTTCATGATCCAGATCAGCCGCTCGCCGGTTGCGGTGTTGGTCCAAACGATATCGGCCTGGCTGCCGCCCCCGAAGGTCCCGACACCGGAGATGGACCAGTAGGTAGGGATGACGCCCAGCGACACGCTGGAGGAGTAGGCGGTGCCATTCATCAGCCAGATCAGGCGCTCGCCCGTTGCCGTGTCGGTCCAAAGGATGTCGGTCTGGCCGTTGGCTGTGAAATCGCCCGTGCCGTCGAGCTCCCAGTTGGTGGCGACCGTCCCGAGCGGCACGCTCGAGGAATAGGCCCCGTCGCTCATGAGCCAGACTACGCGGTTGCCGGTGTTCATATCCGTCCAGAAAAGGCTGGAGGTCAGGCCGGAACCCGAACCGGAAAGGGCGATCTTGGCGATAAAGGCGTCGCTATCGCCACCGGCGAATGCGGGCTGATAAGCGCCGCCGGTTACAGGGAAATTCGTCGAACTCGCCTGGCCGGCTATGTAAATGCCGCCCAATTTGTCCAAGGCAATGCCAAGGCCGTAATCCTGGATACTGCCGCCGAGGTAGGTCGAGTACAGCAGCGTGGATCCGCCTGGGTTGAGCTCCGTGACAAATGCATTGATGCCAATGGGCGTGAGATGGCCCGCTGCGTTATTCACGGTCTGAAAGGCGTCCGATGTGGTGGGAAAATTCGACGAAATCGCACTGCCGGTCACATAAGCGTCGCCCGAGCTGTCCACGGCGATTGCGTCGCCGGTGTCCCCCGCACCGCTCGAATTGTCGGATTGGGAAGGTAAGCCGGTTCCGCCCAGGAAGGTGGAGTACACCAAGCCAGTGCCAGACGGGTTCACTTTGGTTACAAATGCGTTAAAAGCGTCATTGGCGTAGGCATTGTTGGTAGGCTGAAAAGCGTTCCCCGTCACAGGATAATCCGACGACCACGACTGGCCGGTCACGTAGGCGTCGCCCGAACTGTCCACGGCAATGCCGGCGCCGTAATCGTCGATCGAGCCGCCCAGGAAAGTCGAATACACCAGGCCCGTGCCGGTTGGATTGAGCTTGGTGACAAACACATTGTAAGCGACGGTCTGCGGACCCGCTCCGGCAGCGGCGTTGTTCACAGTCTGAAACGCACCCGCTGTAATCGGAAAATCCGTCGAGGCTGCGCTTCCTGTCACGTAAGCGTTGCCCGAGCTGTCCACGGCAATGCCGGTGCCTTGAGCTCCATAGAGGCTGCCGCCCAGGTAGGTCGAGTACACCAGTGCCGTGCCGGTTGGGTTGAGCTTGGTGACGAAAGCGTCGTTCCATCCGTCCGTGTAGTCGGCGAGAAACGTGACCTGATAGGCGCCCGCTGTAATCGGAAAATTCATCGAATGCGCAGTGCCGACCACATAGGCGTTGCCCGAGCCGTCCACGACAATGCCGGTGCCGTAATCCTGAGAGCTGCCGCCGAGGTAGGTCGAGTACACCAGGGCCGTGCCGGCCGGGTTGAGCTTGGTGACAAAGGCGTTTTGAACATAGAGCTTCGTGCAGTTGTTCACCGTTTGAAACGCACCCGCTGTCACGGGAAAATTCGTTGAATCAGCGTCGCCGGTCACATAAGCATCGCCTGAGCTGTCCACGGCAATGCCGATGCCGACATCGCCATAGATTGCGTGGTCCCCGGGGTTGCCGCTCCCGCCGAGGTAGGTCGAGTACACCAGGGCCGTGCCGGTTGGGTTGAGTTTGCTGACAAAAACGCATTGGAAGTTGGCGGGCTCATTGTTTGCCGATTGAAATGCCCCGGTTGTCACTGGGAAATTCGTCGAAAAAGTAGTGCCGACCACATAGGCGTTGCCGGAACTGTCCACGGCGATGCCATTGGCCCCATCGCTCAGACTGCCACCGAGGTAGGTCGAGTAGGCGAGCATCGGATCGATGACCATCGGCATCGAGTGATCGTACGAGCCCAGCGTGAAGCCAATCGTATTCTTCGTCAGCAATGCGAACTGCCCGTCAACTGGCCGGCGCAGGCCGTCCTTCACTTGATAGATGACCGGCTTGTGAAACGCGATCTCGCCGTTTGCTGCTGAAATGGTCAAATCTCCATCGGCAGTTAGCTCCAGCGCCTTCGCTCCTGCGAATTGAAGCCGGATGGGGCCCGGATCGGCCCCCGGCGCAACGACGAAGTCGTATTCCAACTGTCGTTGGCTGCCGTAGTAGACCAGATCGATGCCCGGATAGACGCTGCTGTACTCGACCTTGGCATAGGTTGGCACGCCGCTGAGCCATTTTGCCGGGTCATTGCCGATAAAGTAGTTGGCCGTGCCGGGAAGCGGGTCCATGCCCGTGACCCGTATCGCGCGGTTCGCGCCTGCCAGATCCATCCGAATTATGTCGGTCTTCCCGGCACCCTCCATGAAAGCGGGCCTTGGCCCATTTCCGATTGCCGGACCGGTCCTCGCGTTGGACGCACCCGGTTTGGTCAGAGTCAGCACGGCCGACGAATCCGTTAGAGACAGCGAGTAACCGCCGCCCGAGGAAAGAAACCTTATGTTCTTGTCGGCCTGACCTTGGTTCGCCTCAAAGCTTAGCGGAAGTTTTCCGTAGGCCTGGGCCAACTGCGCCTTCTTCGCCGCCGCGCTGTTCGTTGCCTGAGACGCGTGGCCTGCAGCCGAAGTCAGCGAAGCCGGCACCGCGACGGCGGTAGGGAAGGTTCCTGCAGCCACGGTGGTGGTCGCATTTTGCCCGCGGACGGATGACCCAGTGATTGCTGCAAAAAGCACCGCCGTTACTGCAAAAAAATTGCAGCGGCTGCGGGCCCTGCGAGACGAAACCCAAACAGGACCTCTTGTTGCGCATCCCGCCCGTGCGGCGGGCGACAATAACAAGGGAACAAGAGTCAGGGCATTCATTACATACGTCTATCCGGATTACACGTGCTGTAAAGCGCGGCCTGGTGTCTTGGTGCAGAGAAACTCAACGAATCGCCATTTTAGCTTGGAGCAGGTAATAATCGATACGCCCCAAATAATCGGGTCGGCGGGGGGTGACGATCTGGCCCTGACAAGACCTAATCTCTACAAGCCGGCGAACGTGGTCCGCGCTGCTGATTGTCTTGGGGTAGCACTTGTTCGAAAAAGGACCGTTTTTGCAAACACGC
>PLKS01000199.1:6226-18074 GCA_003140665.1 Opitutaceae bacterium | reverse complement strand
CGGGCCGGGCGCCCGCTGCTTCCGCGGACGGGCGCCGCGGCCCCGGGGCGTCCGTCGTGGCCGCCGCCGTGGTCATGGCGGCGGTGGCCGAGGCCGCGTTCCTCGGATATCGCTCCTCGCTGCCGCCCGACGGGAGGGCGGGGGTCATCCTGGCGGCGGACGGCGCAAACCCGGCCGAGCTGCCGGCCTTCCCCGGCTCTGACTGGATGGGAAGCAGCGTCGAGCCCACGGCGATCGAGCGGGCCATCCTGCCGCCGGACACGGGGTATTCAACGAAACAATACGTGAGCCGGGAGGGCGCGAACCGCCAGGTCCTCGTGTCGATCGTGCTCAGCGGGCGCGACCGGACCTCGATCCACCGGCCGGAGCTCTGCCTTGTCGCGCAGGGATGGACGGTGGACGGCTCGTCGTCGCACCGCTTCAGCTATCCGGGCCGGCCTGGCGCGGACTTCGACGCGACGGTCCTTCACGTGCGCCGCGAGCGGGGAGGGAAAGCCGTGCCTGAGCTCGTGGCCTATTGGTTTGTCGGGAGCGACCGGATCGTGCCGTCGCAGGGCGCGAGGATGCTCCATGACTCCTGGAACAGGCTCGTCCACGGGCGGGCGGACCGGTGGGCCTACGTGCTCCTGATGACGGGGGCCGACGATGGCGAGGGCGCGGGCCTCGCGAGGATCCAATCGATCCTCGATTCGACCCTTGCCTCCTTTCAGCCCCCGCTCGCACCGGAAAGGGGCGGCGGCGGCGGGTAATCAGTCTTGAGGTTGGCGGCCAGGGTCATAATGGTAAGCAAACCCTATCCTTGGCCTTAGCAACCGTAGCCGAACTAGCATCCAATCTCACAGGCGGCCTCTTTGACGCGGCGTTCCCAGCGTCCCTCCTGGCGGGGGTGCTGGTCGGGATCGCCGTCGTGTGGGTGGTCAACCGATTCACGCGCCGCGCGGCCCACGAGCAGGCGGCGGAGCTCATCGAGGTGGCGAGGCGCGAGGCTGTCGTCGGGGCGGGGGAGCTCAGGCAGAAGGCCGAGTCGGAGATCCAGGAAAAGCGCGCGGAGCTCAACCGCGAATTCGACCGGCGGGAGATCGAGTCGGACATCAGGCTTCGCGAGATCAAGGCCCACGAGGAGTCGCTCGGCCTCCTCGACTTTCAGCTGGAGCAGCGCCAGGAGCGCCTGAACCGCGAGAGCGCCGCGATAAGGCAGGCGCGCGACGCGATCCGCGACCTTTCCAAGACCGTGCGCAAGAGGCTCGAGGGCGTGTCCCAGCTCGATGGCGAGGAAGTCAGGAAGCAGCTTCGCGAGGAGGTTCTCCTGGAGTGCCAGGACGAGCTGCGCGCGCTGCGCCGAGAGACGCTCGAGAAGTCGGAGCAGGAGCTCCAGACCCAGTCTCGCCGGATACTCATCGCCTCGATGCAGCGGCTGGCCAGCAAGCCCAACACGGACCTGACGGCGTCCCTGGTCCACCTTCCCAGCGAGGAGATGAAGGGCAGGCTCATCGGCCGCGAGGGCCGCAACATAAAGTCGTTCGAGGCCGCGACCGGCGTCACCCTGCTGATCGACGAGTCGCCGCAGCTCGTCCTCCTCTCGTCATTCGACCCCGTGCGCCGGGAGATCGCGCGCAACGCGCTGGAGGCACTGGTCAAGGACGGGCGCATCCACCCGGCAAGCATCGAGGAGTACGTGAAGCGCGCGACGGACGAGATCGACCTCGCCACGACCCAGGCCGGCGAGGACGCCGTCAACAAGCTCAACATCAACGGCCTCCATTCGGAGATCATCAAGCTCCTCGGGAAGCTCAGGTACCGTTTCTCCTACAACCAGAACGTGCTCGACCACTCGGTGGAGACGGCTTTCCTCGCCTCGCTGATCGCGAGCGAGGTCGGGCTCGATCCCAACGTGGCCAAGCGCGCCGGCCTGCTCCACGACATCGGCAAGGCGGTCTCCGGCGAGATGGAGGGCAGCCATGCGGCGATCGGAGCCGACTTCATCAGGCGCCACGGCGAGACGCCCATCGTCGTGAACGCGGTCGCGGCCCACCACGAGGAGGTGAAGCCCGAGACCATCTACGCGGGCCTCGTTATCCTCGCCGATACGATCTCCGCCACCCGCCCCGGGGCGCGGGCGGAGTCGACGGAGAGCTACATCCAGAGGCTGAAGCGGCTGGAGGAGCTCGCGATGTCGATCGAGGGGGTCCAGCAGGCCTTCGCGATCCAGGCGGGGCGCGAGATCCGCGTCGTCGTCTCGCCGCAGGGGGTCACGGACGACCGGGCCAGGGAAATTGCGAAGGAGCTCAGGCGAAGGATCGAGAGCGACCTCCAGTATCCTAGCACGATCAAGATCACCGTGATCCGCGAGGCGCGGTTCACGGAGACCGCGACCTGACCCGCGCAAATGGAGGCCCACCTGATCGAAATGCTCGGCATGCTGCTGCGCTGGCTGCACGTCGTCGCCGGCATCGCCTGGGTGGGCTCGTCATTCTATTTTGTGTGGCTGGACGACAGCCTCGATCCGCCCCCGCCGGATTCCGAGGAGGCCAGGAAGGGCGTGTCCGGCGAGCTTTGGGCCGTCCATGGCGGCGGGTTCTACAACCCCCAGAAGTACGCGGTGGCGCCCGCCAGGCTCCCGGACAAGCTCCACTGGTTCAAATGGGAGGCCTACACCACATGGCTGTCGGGCACCGCCCTCCTTGTCATCGTCTACTGGATGAGGGCGCAGGCGATGATGGTCGACCCGACGGTCGCCAGCCTGACCTCGGCGCAGGCGGTGGGGATCGGGATCGCGAGCATGATCGGCTCCTGGATCGTCTATGACCTCCTGTGCCGCTCGCCTCTCGGACGCCATGACGGGTTGATCGCCCTGATCGTCTTCGGCCTGCTGACGCTCCTCGCGTGGGAGCTTTCCCGGACCCTCGGGGGCCGGGCCGCCTACATCCACGTGGGCACGTCGATCGGGACGATCATGGCCGCCAACGTGTTCTTCGTGATCATCCCGGGGCAGAAGCGGATGGTCGCCGCCATGAGGGCGGGACGGAAGCCCAACCCGGCCGATGGCGCCCGCGGCAAGCAGAGAAGCGTCCACAACAACTATTTCACGCTGCCGGTGGTGTTCATCATGATCAGCAACCACTACGCCGCGACCTACAGCCATCCCTATGCCTGGGCCGTCCTGGCGCTGATCTCCGCCGCGGGGGTCCTGATGCGGCACTTTTTCAACCGCAGGCACAAGGGAGCCTTTTCCGTCCACTACCTTGTCGCCGCCGCGGTCCTCCTCGGGGTTGTCGTCCTGTGGACCGCGCCCCATATCCAGCCGCTTCCTCCCGTCACGGGCCCGGTGACGCTCGACCGCGTGAGGTCGATCGTGGGCCAGCGCTGCGTCACGTGCCATTCGCAGGCCCCCACGTTTCCGGGCATCGCCCAGCCCCCTGCGGGCGTCGTCCTGCAGACCGCGGACGGGATCGTGCAGAACGCGCAGCGGATCTACCAGCAGGTCGTGGTCACGCGGATCATGCCCCTCGGCAACGCGTCGAAGATGACGGACGAGGAGCGGGCCGTGATCGCGGCGTGGGTGACCTCGGGCGCGCCGGCGCGATAGGCCCTGGGGATCAGGGGTTCAGCGCGGCGATCACCCGGGCGTGCAGCTTGCCGCCTGCAGCCGCGACGGTCGACTTCGCAGGGTAGGGCTCCCCGCCTTTTGCATCGGTGATCACGCCTCCCGCGCCGCGTATCACCGGCACCAGGGCGGCGATATCCCACGGGTTCATGACGGGATCGTACATCACGTCTGCCCAGCCCGTCGCCACCAGCAGGTAACCGTAGCAGTCGCCCCAGGTGCGGGCGAGCTTGGCGCGGCGCATGAGGTATTCGAATCCCCGGCCGCCGGTGGGTTTCGCGGCGCTGACCGGATCGCTCGTGAGCAACGTGGCCTCCTCGAGGGGACGCGGGGCGCGAACTCGGGCGGGGCGCCCGTTCAGCTTGGTCGAATGGTTGTCTCCAATCAGGAATTGTCCGAGGATGGGCTGGTTGATGCATCCCAGGACGGGCTGCCCGTGGTGCAGGAGCCCTATCAGGGTGCCGAACAGGGGTACCGCCGCCGCGAACGACTTTGTCCCGTCGATGGGATCCAGGACCCACACGAACTCGGCATCCGTGCGGTTGAAACCGAACTCCTCGCCGATGATGCCATGGCTGGGAAACGTCTTGCTGATCAGGCCGCGCATCAGCTCCTCCGCGCCGCGGTCGGCCTCCGTGACGGGGGTCCTGTCTGCCTTGAGCTCCACCTTGAGGTCGGAACGGCCGAAGAAAGGCCGGATGAAATCACCGCTCAACCCGGCGAGCTCGATCATGAAGGCGCGGTAGGGGGCGAGGTTCACCCCATCCTTGAAACCGCGAATGCCGCCAAAGACACGAAAAAATGAGCTCGGACCCGCGCGGATTCCCGGGAAAAATGCTGGGATGCGCTGGACGGAGCAGCCGGTCTTTTTCATCGATTTCGAGGGCAGCCTGGCCACGGGCGTTCTCGAGTACGGGGTCGCCACGCTCCTGGGAGGGCGCGTGACCGCGACCCGGACCCGGCTGTGCGCCCCCACGGGCCGGGTGCGCGCCGAGGACACGGAGATCCACGGGCTGCGGGAGGAGACGCTTTGCGGGTGCGCGCCGTTCTCCTCGGACTGGGAGGAATTTGCCGGCCGCAGGGAGAAGGGCCCCCTAGCGGCCCATTATGCCGGCGCCGAGAATTCACTGCTCAGGTCGGTCTGGCCCTACCCCCGCACTTCGCCTGATTTCACCCGGCCCGGCGGGCGCGCGGCCGACTGGGGCCCGTGGATCGACTCGGCGAGGGTCTTCGCCCAGCTGTATCCCGGCCTCGAGTCGGGCCGGCTTGAGTCTCTCGTGGCGGCGTGCGGCCTCCAGGCCGACCTGGACTCCCTCGCGAGGATCCATTGCCCGGCGGGCCGGGAGCGCTATCACGCCGCCCTCTACGACGCGCTGGCCGGGGCCCTCCTGCTCGGCTCGCTTGCGCGCCATCCCCAGCTTGCATCGCTCACGGTCATGCAGCTGCTGGCCCTGAGCACGCTCGACCCGGGGAAACGCGATTCCATCGTTCAGCGGGAGCTTTTCTAGGCCGGAGTCCCCGGCCGCGGACCGCGGGCTAGCGTGGTGGATATTGCCTGATCCGCAGCTTCTGGGCCGCGAGGCGCAGGATGAACATCGAGTTCGTCGCAAAGTAGCGCGGGCCGAGGCGGACGGGCTCCGAGCAGAGGCGGAACAGCCACTCGAGGCCCGCGCGCTGCATCCAGCGCGGGGCCTGCCGGGCGTGGCCCGAGAGGAAGTCGAACGCGGCGCCGACCCCTACCATGAGGCCTGTGTCGAGCCTCCTGCCCGGGCCCGCCATGAACCGCTCCTGCTTGGGCGTGCCCAGGCCCACCCAAACGATGTCCGGCCGGGCCGCGGCGATGTCGGACTTGAGGCGCTCCATCTCGGGCTCGTCCAGCTCCCTGAAGGGGGGGGTGAACGCGCCGACGACAAGGAGCCCGGGATAGCGGGCCGACAGGCTGGCGGCGAGGTCCCCCGCGACGCCGGGCTTTCCGCCGTAGAGAAAATGGCGCAGGCCGACGGCCCGGCCCGCGTCGCACACCGCCAGCATGAGGTCCGGGCCATAGACGCGCTCCACGCCCGGCGGGCCCATCCAGACCAAGGGCATCCCGTCCGGCGTGGTCAGCCAGGACTCGTTGAAGATCCTCCTGAATCCGGGGTCCCGGCGCGCCTCGCCCAGGCCGTTGACCGTGCACAGGCACACGTAGCCGAGGTTCCTGGCGCCGCGGGCGCCGACGACCAGGTCGCGCGCCTGCGCCAGCGAAAGCGCCGAGACCCCCACGCCGAGCACGTTGTAGCGCGGCACCGGGGGCGGGTTCATGCGCCGAAGCGTGCCAGGAGGTCCGGGAGCCGGCAATCCGCGAGCGAGGCGACGCACAGGTCCGCGCCGCTGAGGTCGTGGTGGCCCGTGGAGGCGTTGGGGACCGCCGCGACCCAGAGGCCCGCGCGCTTCGCGGCGATGATCCCGGTGAGCGAGTCCTCAAACGCGATCGCCTCCCGGCCGCCGAGCCCAAAACGGTTGAGGACGAGCCTGTAGACGTCGGGCTCCGGCTTCGGGGACGCCACGTCCTCGCGGCACGCCACGAAGTCGAAGCGGTCGAGCAGGCCGAGCCTCGCCAGATGGCCATCGACGTGCTCGTGCCCGGAATTCGAGGCGAGGCCCATCCTCAACCTCGCCTCCCTTGCCAGATCCATCAGCGCGACGACCCCCGGGAGGATCGGCTTTGCCTCGCTGCGCACCCGGTTGAACGCCCTTCGCTCCAGCTCCAGCGAGTCTCGGTCCGCGGACGCGCCAAACGTCCGCCAGGGATCGAACGAGAAGTCCGCGTGGCCGACACTCCGCGTAAAGACGGCCCTCTCGAAGGGAATGCCATGCGCCTCATGGACATCCCCGTAGGCGTCGATGAGCGCGGTCTCGGTGTCCAGGATGAGTCCGTCGAAGTCGAGTATGAGCGCCCGGATCATGTGGAGTCCATGTGCGCGACTTTTTCGTTGCGCCCAAGGCGACGCAAGCGTTGACCGTCTCCTGCACCCAGCATGCTCTCCCGACTGACCCTCATCTGCGCCGTCCTTGGCGGAACCGTCGTCCGCGCCGACGACTCCTTCACAAAGGCCCTGACGCCCGCCGATTTTCAGGCGGCGGGCCTGGGCAAGCTGACGCCCGATGAGCTCGCGAAGCTGGACGAGCTTGTGCGCGCCCAGCAGAGCGGCGCGGTGGCCAAGGCCAAGGAAGAGACGGCGAAGGTGGTGACCGAGACGGTGACGGCGGCGGTGAAGGAGGAGACGACGAAGGCGGTGACGGCCGCCGTGAGGGAGGAGACGACAAAGGCGGTGGCGCAGGAGGTCCGGCAGCAGGTCCAGGCGGAGGATCGAACGGCGGCTCAAAAGCAGGCGTCCTCGGCCGGCTTCATCGACAGGGTGAAGGTGGTCCTAAAGCCGGGCACGGAGATCGAGTACACGACACTGGACGCCACGCTGGTGGGCGCCTTCCACGGCTGGCAGAACGGGACGATCTTGACGCTCGCGAACGGCCAGCGCTGGGTCGTGGTCGACGACGACCGCTACTGGGCGCCGTCTTCCGGCAAGCCGGTCCACGTGCGAATCGTGCCGGGAATCCTCGGCAGCTTCTTCATGGAAATCGAGAAGGGCGGCCGCCCGCGCGTGAGGTTCCTCGGGAACGCCGCCGCCCCGCAGGCCCCGCAATAGCGCGGACGCCGACGGGCCGACGCCCGCCGGTCATGTCTCGAACGGCACCGCCGTCTGCTCCTCGGTCTCGACGATCCGCGCGATGCTGAGAAGCTTGTCCCCGTCCGCGAGCGTGAGGAGCTTGACGCCCTTCGCGCCGCGCCCGGTCTCCCGGATCTCGCTGACGCGCGTGCGGATGCTCTGGCCCTTTGCCGTGAGCAGCATGACCTCGCCGCCGTCGCGGACGCTGAGCGCCCCGGCGACGTTGACCGATCCGTCCTCGGGAAGGTCGATCGCGATGACGCCCGTGCCGCCGCGGCTGATGAGCCGGTAGTCCTCGAAGGGCGTCCGTTTCCCGATTCCATCCTCGCGGGCGATGAGCAGGCGGTCCTCGGGGTCGCAGACCTCGATGGCCTTCACATGGTCGCCGCCGATCTTGAACCGCATCCCGGTGACTCCGACGGTGTCCCGGCCCTGGTCGCGCAGGTCGTCCTCGTTGAAGCGGACCGCCTGGCCCTTGTAGCTGACCAGGACAATCTCGTTCTGGCCCGTCGTCAGGACGCATCCGAGCAGCGCGTCGCCCTCCTCGAGCTTGATCCCGCGCAGGCCGCCCTCGCGGGTGGCGTTCGTGTAGTCGGCGAGGTTCGTCTTCTTGGTGACGCCGGCCCTGGTCGCCATCACCAGGTGCAGGCTCCCCTCGAAGTCCTTCACGCAGAGCATGGCCGCGATCTTCTCTCCCTCGGCGAGCCGAAGGAAGCTCGAGACCGATTTGCCCTTGGAGGCGCGCGTTCCCTCCGGGACGTCATAGACCTTCTTGGCATGGCATTGCCCGGTGTTCGTGAAGAACAGGATGAAGTCGTGCGTGCTGGCGGTGAACAGGTGCTCGACGAAGTCCTCGTCGTAGGTCTCGGTCCCGATGATGCCCTTGCCGCCCCGCTTCTGGGAGCGGTAGTCGGAGACGCGGGTGCGCTTGATGAATCCCAGGTGCGAGACGGTGATGACGCAGCCCTCGTTCGGGATGACGTCCTCCATNNAGGATGCCGCGCAGCTCCTCGATGAGCTTCATGAGCCCCAGGTACTCCGCCTCGATCTTGCCGCGCTCGAGCCCCGTCAGCTGGTAGAGGCGCAGCTCGAGGATCGCGTCCGTCTGCCTCGCGGAGAGCGGGTACTTGGCCATCAGCCTTACCTTCGCCTCGTCGCGGTTGGCCGAGGCGCGGATGATCTTCACGAAGTCGTCCAGGTGGTCCAGGGCGATGATGTAGCCCTCGAGGATGTGGGCCCGGTCCTCCGCCTCACGCAGGCGGAACTGCGTCCGGCGGGTGACGACATCGCGGCGATGCTCGATGTAGCACTCGATCAGCTCCTTGATGTTCATCTGCTTCGGCCGCTTCCGGTCGAGNNACGACGATGCGGGTGTTCTCGTCCGACTCGTCGCGCAGGTCGCGTATGCCGTCGATCTCCTTCTCCGACACGAGCTCGGCGATGCGCGTGACCAGGTTCGCCCGGTTCACGTTGTAGGGGATCTCGGTTATGACGATCTGCTCCATCCCGCCCTTCAGCTCCTCCGAGTGGGCCTTGCCGCGGATCCTGACGATCCCCTTGCCGGTCTTCAGGTAGCTCAGGATCGCCTCGCGCCCGGAGATGACGCCGCCCGTCGGGAAGTCGGGCCCGCGCACGATCTCGCAGATCTCGTCAACCGGGACCGCGGGATTGTCGAGGATCGCGCAGGCCGCGTCGATGATCTCGCTCAGATTGTGCGGGGGAATGTTGGTCGCCATGCCGACCGCGATCCCCGTCGAGCCGTTCATCAGGAGGTTGGGCAGCGCCGCCGGCAGGACCGTCGGCTCGGTGGTCGACTCGCTGTAGTTGGGCACGAAGTCGACCGTCTCCTCGTCGATGTCGTTGAGCAGGTCCTCCGCGGCCTGGTTCAGGCGGCACTCGGTGTAGCGGTAGGCGGCCGGCGGGTCGCCGTCCACGGACCCGAAGTTGCCTTGCGGGTCGATCAGCGGGTAGCGCATCACCCAGGTCTGGGCGAGCCGGACCAGCGTGTCGTAGACGGACGCGTCGCCGTGCGGATGGTAGTTCTTCAGCACCTCGCCCACGACGCCGGCGCACTTGGTGTGGGAGCGGTTGTGGAGGAGACCCTCCCGCAGCATCGCGTACAGGATCCGGCGCTGCACCGGCTTCAGGCCGTCCCGGGCATCCGGCAGCGCGCGGGCGATGATGACCGACATCGAATAATCGATGTAGGCCGTCTGCATGATGTCGGTGATGTTGGCCGACAGGAGCTTTTCGGATCCGGTGTACAAGGGGTGGAGAGGGTGTTGGGGAGGGCCGGCCCTCAGACGTCGAGGTACTGCACGTTCAGCGCGTTGTCCTCGATGAACTGCCTGCGGGGCGGGACCTCGTCGCCCATCAGGAGCGTGAACAGGGAGTCGGCCTTCGCCGCGTCGTTAACGGCGACCTTGAGCAGCCGCCGCTTCTCGGGGTCCATCGTCGTCTCGAAGAGCTGCTTCGGGTTCATCTCCCCGAGCCCCTTGTAGCGCTGGATGGTCAGCCCCTTCCGCCCGTTGGCGCGGATCTGGGCCACGATTTCCAGCGGCGCGCGGAGCTCCGTCGTCGCCTCGGTCTTCTGTCCCGCGTTCTCGGTGATCGTGTACCGCGGCGCCTCCGTGGGGCTGAACCGCTTTATGTCCAGGCCGATCGCGGCGACCGCCTTGAGTATCTTCGCCATCTCGGTGCTCTCGAAGATCTCGTGGAGCGTGATCCGCCTTGGGGCGGCAAGGGGCCTCGGGGCCTCGCCCGCCGGCGCCTCGAAGAGATCGGCGTCGAGCCCCCGCTCCTTGAAGAACCGCATGCGGGCCGCCTCATCCTGGAGGAATTCGTGGGACTCCCTGTTCCCCTCGCGGATCCGCGCGACGTAGCGGGGCAGGGCGTGGGTCTCCTTGTCATGCCGGTCGAGGTAGTCGTTGAGCGGGGCGCCGTAGCGCGTCACGCCGGCGCCGAGCTTCTCGAGCGCGGCCAGCGACTCCACGATGCGGTCGATCTGCTGCGGGGTGAACACATGACGGTCCGCCAGGCGCGTGAGGACGACGTCCTCCGACCCGAGCTCGAGCAGGATCCGGTTCAGCTGCTCGTCGTTGTCGATGTACTGCTCCCGCTTCTTGCGCTTGATCCTGTAGAGCGGCGGCTGCGCGATGTAGATGTAGCCCAGGTCGAGCAGCCCGCGCATCTGGCGGTAAAGGAACGTGAGCAGGAGCGTGCGGATGTGGGAGCCGTCCACGTCGGCGTCGGTCATGATGATGATCTTGTGGTAGCGGGCCTTCTCCACGTTGAACGCGCCCTCGCCCTCCGCGTCGCCTATGCCCGTGCCGATCGCCGTGATGAGGGTGCGGATTTCCTCGTTCGAGAGGACCTTGTCCAGCCGGGCCTTCTCCGTGTTGATGAGCTTTCCGCGGAGGGGCAGAATCGCCTGGTACCGCCGGTCGCGGCCCTGCTTGGCCGAGCCGCCGGCCGAGTCGCCCTCGACGATGTAGAGCTCGCCCAGGGCCGGGTCCCTCTCGGAGCAGTCGGCAAGCTTGCCCGGGAGGCCGCCGCCCGAGAGCGCCCCCTTGCGGACGGTCTCCCTTGCCTTCCTCGCGGCCTCGCGCGCGCGCGCCGCGTTCAGGGTCTTGTCGATGATGCGCTTGGCGACCGCCGTGTTGGACTCGAGGAAGAATTTCAGCTTTTCACCGACGACCTTCTGCACGATCCCGTCCACCTCCGAGTTGGAGAGCTTGGTCTTTGTCTGCCCCTCGAAGCGGGGCTCGGGAACCTTGACCGAGATGACCGCCACAAGGCCCTCGCGGACGTCATCCCCGGTGATCGCCGGGTCCTTCTCCTTTATGATGTTGTTGGCCTTGGCAAAATTGTTGATGACCCGCGTCAGGGCCGTCCTGAAGCCGGAAAGGTGCGTGCCGCCCTCGAGATTGTAGATGGAGTTGGCGTAGGCGAAGACCTGGTCGTTGTAGCCGTCGTTGTACTGCATCGAGACATCGACCACCGTCTGGGCCTTGGTCGGGTCCTCGTTCGCGACCGAGTCCGAGAACGTGATCGGCTTGTCGTGGAGCACGACCTTGTTCTGGTTCAGGAAACGCACGAACTCGGTGATGCCGTCCTTGAAGAAGAACTTGTCACCCTTCTGGGAGCGCTCGTCGGACAGCTCGATCTTGATCCCGGGGTTGAGGAACGCGAGCTCGCGCAGCCGCCTCGCCAGGATCTCGTACTGGAATTCACGGGTCGTCAGGAAGATCTCGGGGTCGGGCTTGAAGGTGATCTTCGTCCCGTTCTTCCGGGTGTCCCCGATGACCATCATCTTCTGCGTCGTCTTTCCCTGCTCGAAACGCATCTGGTAGACCTTTCCCCCGCGCCTCACCTCGGCCTCCATCCACTCCGAGACGGCGTTGACGCACTTTGCCCCGACGCCGTGCAGGCCGCCCGACACCTGGTAGGCCCCCTTTCCGAATTTTCCGCCGGCGTGGAGGTTCGTGAGCACGAGCTCGAGCGCGGGAATCTTGTAGATGGGATGCGGGTCCACGGG
>PLKS01000199.1:0-6212 GCA_003140665.1 Opitutaceae bacterium | reverse complement strand
CCCGCGCCCGTCGTCCTCGACCGAGCAAGAGCCGTCGAGGTGGATCGTCACCGCTATCGCGGTTGCAAAACCCGCCAGCGCCTCGTCAACGGAGTTGTCCACGAGCTCGAAAACGCAGTGGTGCAGGCCGCGCTCATTGGTGTCGCCGAGGTACATGTCCGGGCGCTTGCGCACCCCCTCAAGTCCTTCGAGCTTTTGAATCTTCGAGGCGTCGTATGACTCGGCGCCAGTCTGTGAATTGGAGGGGGTTTGCGGGTCGTTTTGGTCAGCCATGAACAGGTCGGGTCGGGACGGAAATGAAAGGAAAATTCTGTTCCGAAAACGCATGGGCACGCGAGGGTTTTTTTGGGAAAAATATGGGCAAAATGGCCGAAATAACCGCCCTCCTAGGCCCCGTTGCGGGGGACCCGCTATCCCCCTGCCGGGTTAAGCCGCCAGGCCGGGCCGAAAATGGGCCCGGCGGGCGTGTCTTTGGCCCATTTTCGGCATGGAACGCCCGGCCGTTGGGCTTTCGAGGAGGATGGGGTTGACCATGGTTTTGCAAGTGGCACAGTGGAGGGTCCATGCCCAGCCCGACGATCGAACTGCTTCTCATCCTGCAGGATCGCGACACGAAAAGGCACGGCATAGAGGCGCAATTGAAGGCCGTCCCTCGCGAGATTGCCGCGGTGGAGCAGAGGATAGCCGCGGAGAAGGCGGCGATCGACGCGGCGAAGGGCGAGCTGCGCGAGCTCGAGTCCAAGAAGAAGCTCCTCGAGACCGAGATAGGGTCGGCCGAGACCCAGCTTGGCAAATACAGGACCCAGCAGCTTTCCGTGAAGAAGAACGACGAGTACCAGGCGCTTGGGCACGAGATCGAGAACGTCCAGAAGCAGATCGACGAACTGGAGATCAGGGAGCTCGAGGCGATGTACGCGATCGACGGCGCAAGGAAGCGCTTCTCGGCCGCGGAGGCCACGCTCAAGCAGAACATTGTGGGCCACGAGGCCCGGATCCGCACGCTCGGCGAGCGCGACGCGACCTTCTCGGTCGAGCTCAAGGCCGCCCAGGCCGACGCCGCGGCGGCCCGGGCGCCGGTCCCGGAGCCCGCGCTTGAGGCCTACGACCGGGCGGCGGGCAGGGGGATGCCCGCGGTCGTCGCGATAAGGGGCGGCAAATGCGGCGGCTGCCACCTCAAGGTTTCCAGCGAGGTCGAGTCCGCAGCGAGGGGAAAGTCCACCGACACCGAGTTTGCGCTCTGCGACCAGTGCGGGAAGATGGTCTACTGGGAGTCCTAGGGGGAATCGCGGCCGTTGCTCGGGGCTTGCAGACCGGAGGGAATCCCGGCACGCTCGAGCCCATAGCTTTGGGGCCTGGTCGTCGCTCCAAGTTCTTTGATCCCAAGGCGCGGGTAACGCCGCGCCCGATAGAAGTTTGGAGAGGAAAGTCCGGACACCGCAGGGCAGGATGCTGCTCGAGCCGAAAGGCAAGCGCAGGCGTCGCGGTTCAAGCCGCGGCGACGGACAGTGTCACAGAAAACAAACCGCCCTGCGGTTCCCCGGAACCGCAGGGCAAGGGTGAAAAGGTGGGGTAAGAGCCCACCGCGCCCCGCCGCGAGGCGGGCGGCACGAAAAACCCCTTCCGGTGCAAGACAAAATAGGAGACTGGACGGCCCGTCCAATAGTCTCGGGTATGTCGCATCCGTCCGTCGCTGCGCGGCTTCGCCGCGCGGAGGGCGGCCGGGCGGGCCCGAAAGGGCGCGAGAGAAATGACGGCTGAAGCGCCGCAAGGCGCCGAACAGAATCCGGCTTACCGGCCCCAAAGCTATGACTTTTTTCCACCGCGCGGCGCAGCCGCGACGGTGGCGGCCCAAATTGACAGTTCTGCCTCACTGGCCCAATGGAATGCGGTTATGGAGATCAAACGCGTCGGCTCGCAGCCGTCCGGCAAAGGTCCAGCCGACTGGTTTACCGGTACGGTACGGATTGACCCGCTATTTCAAGCGCCCGACCCGGCGCTCGTAGCCGGTGCCAGCGTCACTTTTGAGGCGGGCGCACGCACCGCCTGGCACACGCATCCCCTCGGACAGACATTGATTGTCACGGCAGGCTGCGGGTGGGTTCAGCGGGAAGGTGGTGCGATAGAGGAGATTCATCCCGGAGATGTGGTTTGGTTCGCGCCGGGAGAGAGACATTGGCACGGAGCTAGGCCGACTACGGCCATGACTCACATCGCAATTCAGGAGCGATTGGACGGCAAGCTGGTGGATTGGATGGAGCATGTCAGCGACGAACAGTACAAACTGTGAATCCGGGTCCAAACCGACCCACTACCGCCGCGACAATACCCTTGACTCCCGCCGGGGCGTTTGAGTCCTTGGCCGGCTCAGGAGGCAACAACGACCATGGCAAACACCAAATCCGCTATCAAGGCCGCGCGCAAATCCGTGCGTCTGGCTCTCCGCAACAAGGCCGCCAAGACACGCCTCAAGGGCCTGCACAAGCGTTTTGATTCCGCGGTGAAGTCGGGCGACGCCGCGGTGGCCAAGGCGACGGGCAAAGCCTACCTTTCCGCGATGGACAGGGCCGTGAAGTCGGGCGTCGTCCACCGGAACGCCGCCTCGCGCGCCAAGTCGCACGCGTCGAAGTACGTGCTCGCGAAGTGACCGCGATTTTGGGATGGCTGCGGGCCATCCCAAATTGAAGACACATCCTGGCGTCGACCTGTTTCTTTCGCGCTTCGCCGAGGCCGAATGGCTTGGCGTCGTGCGCCCGTGGCTGGAGGCGGCCGGCGGCAGGCTCGAGCGCGCCCTCGTGGTGGCGCCGACCCGGGGGCAGACGCAGGCGCTCAAGCAGAGATGCGTCGACGAGGGCGTTCCGCTCCTCGGCGTGGAATTCCTGACCCCGGGCCTCGCGCGGAAAAAGCGGGCGAAGTCCGGCGGCATCGGGCGCAGCCTCCAGCTCCTCCTGCTGCGCAGCCGCATCGAGGCGCGCCTGGCGCCGCTCGCTGCCGATGATCCGGCGCGCGGGATCTGGAAGAGCCTGGCGAGCGACGTCGAGAGGGCGCTCGACGACTTCGGGGACCTGATCCGGGGAGGGTTCAGGGCGGCGGATTTCCCGCGCGCGGAGCTGCGCGAGGTGTTTTGCGAGATGGTCGCGTGGATCGAGCGCAACGGCTATGCCCTCGGGCCCCTTGAGGACGAGGCCGCCGGCATCGCGCCGCCGCCCCCCGGGGCGCGACCCGTCGCCGACAGACTGCTCATCCTTGCCGGGGGTCCGGAGGGCTGGGGTGACTTCTTCGGGCTTGCCGCCCTCGCAAGGCGCAGCGCCTCGGTGGCCGTGATTCTCGCGGAGCCGGAATTCAGGGGCAAGGGCGGCTCGGGTGAGGAATGGATCGAGGTCTGGCAGGCCCTGCTCGGCGTCGAGGCCCGGCCCATCGACGCGCCGGATCCCGCGGGGAGCTGCGCCGCGGTCGCCGAGCTCTGGACCGGCGACGGCGGCTCGGCCGAGCGCGCCTCGGTGATCGTCGGTGACTCGAGATCCGACGAGATGGCACTTGTCGCCGACGCCATTGACCGCCTCCTCGGCGGGGGCGCGGACAACATAGCGGTGATTTTCCCGGGGGCCGGGGCGGCGCATGCGCGCCTTGCGCGTCTCATGGGGGAGCGCGGCGTGCCCTTTGCAGACCTCATAGGCACGGCGGGAACGCCGCCCGTCGACACCCAGATCCAGCGGGCCCTGGCCGACTTCTACGACCGCGGATGCCGGCTTGAGGAATTGCTGGCCCTCTGGCCGCTCCTGCGCTCGCTCAACCTCGCGCGGCTGTCGCCGGCGGAGGCCAGGACCGTCTGCCAGCGCCTCTTTGACGAGGTGCAGTCGCACGCCGTCGAACCGAACGTTGCCCGCCTCGAGGGGTCGCGCAAGGCGCCCTGGCGGGAGGTTGGACGCGTGGCGCGCCTCATCCTGCCGGGCTGGCCGGCCATTCTGGCGCCGGCGGACGCCCTCGCCCGATTCGAGGCGGTGCGGGACAAGCTGATGCTGGCCGAGCCCGCGGGTTGGCCGGTTCTGCGCGAATTCGCGAAGCGCGCCGCCGAGCCCATGCCTGCTCGCGCCATCCTGGGGGCGATCCGCGCGTTTCTGCCCGAAAAAGGGCCGGTGACCGGCGCCCAGGGACGCGGCGGGTTCGCCCGCGTTACGCTGACGACGTGCCGTCGCGCCGCGGGGGTCGCCTGGTCGGACGCGATTTTCGTCGAGGCCAACGCCGGTGTCTGGCCCGCGAGGCGCGAGCCGAGCTGCTGGCTTGACGACGAAGCGAGGCGCGGGCTCAACCGCTCGGGCCGCTTTTCGCTGGGGCTCACGACGAGCGACGATCGCGCGGCGCTTGAACGCAGGCTCTATTCCGCGATCGCGAGGGACACCCGCCGAAGCATCACGTTAAGCGCGGCGCTTTTCAGCGAGGAGGAGCCGGAGGTGAGGCTCGGGCCCAACGCATGGCTCGAGCGGGTGGTGTGGAGCAAGGGCATCCTGTCGGAGGACGGCGCGGGGACCGCCGCCTTCGATCGGATTTCCGCGACCGCCCGCGCAGTCGCGGCAGACCCGGGGCCGTCGGATCCGCGGGGCGGGCAATGGCGCGCCATCTGGGACGGCAGGCGGGACCCGGTCCGCCCCTTCGATGAATTCTTCCTGGCCGACACGACGGGCGACAGAAGGCCGCAGCGCCTGTCCGCAAGCCAGATCGAGCGGGGGATCGCGGATCCGGCGGAGCTCTGGTTCGGCGCGGTCCTTGGGGTCGCCCGCGTCGAGTGGCGTCCGTTCGCTCGCGACCGGCGCAAGTCGATCGGGACCGCCGTCCACGGAGCCCTCGCCGCCGCGCTGCGCGGCGCGCCGGCGGAGGGGGATTTTTTCCATATGCCGGGCCCTGAGGCGGCCGCGGCGCGCCTTGCCTCGGAACTGGCTGACCTGCGCGCCAGGTGGCCGGCGGATCGCTACTGGGACTCCTTCCACATGGACGTGTGCCGGGCGGCCCGGGAGCTGCTGGCCCGCGTCTATGCGCTTCCCGGTGCGCGCTTCGGGGCCGTGGAAGTGCGCCTGCCCGAAGGAGCGACCGTGCCGGTGGGGGATGCAGGCCGTCTCCCCGTGTCCGGGTTGATGGACCTCGTCCTTTCCGATCGGCCTGGCTGGAGCGGGGCACGCGTCGAGATCGTCGATTACAAGACCGGGAGCGGATCGAAGCTCTCCGCAAGGCGGATGGCGTCGACCGGCCTATCCCTGCAGCTCGGCGTCTACCTGCAGGCGGCCATCTCCGCGGGCGCCGCCGGAACCGTCTGGATGCTCAAGCCCGAGGAGCTGCCGCACCGGGTCGGCATGGAGGACGTGGACAGGGCCAGTGCCAAACTCGCCGTCCTAGGCGTGCACCTTTCCACCGGCGTCTACGGCGCGCGTACCCCCGACAGGACCGAGTTCACGCACGGGTTCGAGTGGCCCCTCGCGTGCGCTCCCATCGGCTGGGCGGTCCTCGAGGCCAAGTTTGCCAGGACGTTCGGGTCGTGGGAGGCCGAGGAACCCGACGACGACGATGATTGAGCACCCCACGGACCAGGCCGCGCGGGACCGCTTCACGAGCGAGTGGGGCGTCAACCTTGCCGTGGCCGCGAACGCGGGCTCCGGGAAGACCACCGCGATCTCGGAGCGGCTCGCGGCGATGGCGATGTCGGCCGAGGGGGCCGAGCTGCTGGGGCGGACGGCCGTCGTGACCTACACCAAGAAGGCCGCCGCCCAGATCGGCCAGCGCGCCAGGGCGGTGCTGCTTCGCCGGATGGCCGGCGCGGGGAGTCCGGACGCGGCGCCGCTGGGCCGCCTGGACCGGGCGTTTTTCGGGACGATCCACAGCTTCTGCCTTCTTCTCGCCCGCCGCCACGGGAGCACGCTTGGGATCCACCTCAATCCCGCGCTTGTCGAGGACGGGGAGGACGCTTGCTGGGAGGAATTCCTGGAGCAGGACTCGATGACGTTCACCTCACTGGGCGCGCCGCAGATCGCGACGTTCCTGCGCCATGCCTCGCTCGAGGTCATCTTCGAGCTCGCCAAGGAGCTCGACCTTGCGACAGCGCGCCGCCTCGGCGCCCGCCTGGCGTCCGCCGCCGCGCCCGCGCCGCCGCAGGCCGTACTCGACCAGATCCTGGCGGTGGCGCCCGCGCGCAGGGGCGCCAGCGCGGAGGCGCTCGCCCGGAACAA
>PLKS01000259.1 GCA_003140665.1 Opitutaceae bacterium | reverse complement strand
TGATCGAGACGAGGATCGACAGGGGGATCGAGATGATGACGACGAGCGTGCTCCTCCAGCTGCCGAGGAATATGAGGATCATGAGCGCCGTGAGCCCTGCGGCTATCGTCGCCTCGCGGACGACGCCCTCGACGGATGCGCGGACATAGAGGGACTGGTCGAACAGGGGGGTGATCTTGAGGCCCTTCGGAACGGCCGACCCGATCTCCCCGAGCGCCTTCTTGACTCCGGCCACGACGTCGAGCGTCGACGCGCCGCCGTTCTTCAGGATGGACAGGAGCACGCCGCGCTTCCCTGAGACATGAACAAGGCTTGTCTGGACCTGGAACCCGTCGCGAACGTTGGCGACGTCCTTTATGTAGACCGGCGTGCCGTTGACGGTCTTGATCGGCAGGTCATTGAGGTCCGAAGCCTTGAGGGGGCTGCTGTTGAGGACCACCGGGTATTCCTGGGTGCCGATCTTTGTCGTCCCGGCGGGCAGGATCAGGTTCTGGGCGCCGATCACCGCCGAGACATCGGTGGGTGAAATGCCCCACGCGTAGAGCCGCTCCGGGTCCAGGTCGACCATGACCTGGCGCTGCTTCCCGCCGTAGGGATAGGGTATCTGGATTCCCGGCACAATCGCCAGTCGAGGGCGCACCGTGTTGATGGCCTGGTCGAACATCCCCTGCTCGGGGAGCGTGTCGCTGGAAAACGACAGCTGCAGGATCGGCACGTTGGAGGCGCTGTACTGGATCACGAGCGGGGGCTGGGTGCCCGGCGGCATCGAGCGGATCGCCGTCTGGCTGATGGCGGTCACCTGTGCTATCGCGGTCTCGATCTTCGCGTTCGGCTGGAAGTATATCTTCACCGTCGCGATGCCATAAAGCGACTGGCTTTCCGTATGCTCGACGTCATTGACCGTCGTCGTCAGGATCCTCTCGAAGCCCGTGATGATGTGCTTCTCCATGTCGTCGGGCGACATGCCGCTGTAGTTGAAGATCACCGAGATGACCGGGATGTTGATGTCCGGGAAGATATCGGTCGGCGTAGTGAAGATGGTGAAAACCCCAAGGATGAGCACCAGCATGGCGACCACCACGAAGGTGTACGGCCGTCTAAGGGCGAGTCGGACGATCCACATGGTCGGCCCTTAGCTCACCCCGGCCTCAAGAACAGATCGCCGCGTCAAATGGATATCCGCCCATTCGCGCGCCGGGAGATTCCGCGACCCTGCCGCTCCGATGGCATTTCCACTGCGCGGCCGCCTGGGATCGCCGGCCGTTGTTTCATTTGGAAGTATATCACGGATAGCTATATGCCTCAGGGAAGGGGCGCCATGACTCCTGTCTCGCAAGGCATCGTCCTTCGAATCCGCACGTTTGCCGATGTTCCCACCCGCCGGAGCATCCTGATCGGCAAGGTTCATGGCCACGGGCATGGGTTTGGACTGTTCACGGATGGATATGACGCGCAATGAATAAGGAGGTTTGAATTAATCAACGCGCCGCCAGCGATACTGCCCGCAAAACGGCTGCATTGTTCCATGGCCCAGCGCGGCTTAACCCCTAAGTATATGACGCCGTGGGTTCCGCGGGACGTCCGCGCCAAATCGGAGCAACACCTATGGGCCTTGAATTTGGGCGAGGATCTGCCGGGTCGTGTCATTCGCGGGCCGGACTTGGAGGTAGGCCTCGAGCTGTTCCGCCGCCTCGGCTTTGCCGCCTTGGATGCCAAGGAGCGCAATGGCGAGGTTCAGGCGGATTTCGGCGAAGGCTGGCATGAGCCGGAGGGCCTCCGCGAATTGCGCGACCGCCTCGGTTGACCTGCCTTGGGCGTTGAGGGCCAGCCCGAGGTTGTTGCGCACCCCGGCATTGCCGGGATTCAGGCGGATCGATTCCTCATATTGGACGATGGCGTCGCCCAAACGGTCGGGCAGCTCCGAAAGCGCGTTTCCAAGGTTGGCATGCGCATCGGCAAGGGCCGGACCGAGGCGCACCGCTTGTTCGTACTGGGCGATGGCGTCATTCAACCGGCCGGGCATTTTCATGAGGGCGGTTCCCAGGTTGTCATGCGCCTCCGCGAATTCCGGCTGCAGGCGCACGGCCTCCTGGAATTCGGCCATAGCCTCGGCCGAGCGTCCAGGCGACCTGCCTAGGGCGCTCCCCAGGTTGTTGTGCGCCTCGGCGAAGTCGCCCTTGAGGCGAAGGGCCTCCTGGAACTCGGCGATCGCCCGGTCCAGCTCGCCCCGGTCCTCGTAACACAGGCCAAGGTTGTTGTGCGCCTGGGGATAGTCCCTCCGCAGGCGGATGGCCTCCTGGAAATGCCCGATCGCCCGGCCGGGGTCCCCATGGTCCTTGTACCACACGCCGAGGCCGTCATGCGCCATCCAGCATCCCTTGTTCTGCTCGAGCGTGGCCTCGAGGAGCGCGCGCTGGTCCGCGAAGGTCTCGCAGTGCGCGTTGCTAATGAGGGCGAGGCCGCTCACCGCAACCAAGGCGATCGCCCAGCCGCACGCCTGGAAGGCTGGCGCGGCGCGGTCGAACAGCAGGGCGGCGCCCGCCGAGGCCGCAGCGATGATGCCAAGGGTGGCCTGGTATTGGAAGTGGTCGGCCACGTAGGAGAAGATGAAGGGATAGACGTTGAAAAAGCCGAGCGCCGGGAAAAGCGTGCCCACGAAGAGGAGCCAGGCGGCCAGCGGGCCGCGGGATCGCCGGCGCCCAAGCCAGAGCGCCACGGTCACCAGCACCGCTGCCGCAAGGTAGAGGGTCCAGCCGCCGGCCTGGGACGGGACGTCCCAACGGGGATAGATGAGGACGAGGTGTTCCGGCCAGAGGAGCTTGCCGAGGTAAAACCAGAGGCCTCGGCTGGCAAGCAGGCAGCGCTGCGCAAACGTCAGGTCGAATTCACCCCCCTTCGCCCCGCCAATCGTTCGCTCGATCCAAGAGGTGAAGAGTCCGCTCGCCATACCGAGAACGAGCCAGGGAAGAAGCGGCGACACGTCGCGGCGCCAGTCGATACGGCCGCGCTCCCACCAGAAGATCACAAGGAGGGCAGCCGGCAGCGTCGCGGTGACGGACTTGGTCAGGAGCGCCAGGGCGAACAAAAGGGTGGCGATAACATATGCACGCGTCGCCGCGGCCTGTCCGCGCCCGCGGTCGAATCGCACGTAGGCGAGCGCCGCCAGGAGGTAGAACACCAGGGACAGGGTGTTCTTCTGCTCGGATATCCAGGCGACAGATTCGACACAGACGGGGTGGACAGCGAAGATCAGTCCCGCGAGTCCGGCGCCCGGGACCCTGAGACGCCGCAGGAGCAGGACAAGGAGGCACGCGGACGTGGCGTGCATGAGCACGTTTGCCATATGGTAGCCCAACGTGGAGTCGCCCCACAGTTGGTGCTCGATCCAGAATGCGCTGTGAAGCAGCGGATAGTACTGCTGGGTGGCATGGAGGTCGCTCCAGATGCGCCACAGCCCGGCGGCAGATTGGAGACCGGGCCTGGTGACATGGGCGTCGTCATCCCAAACCATGCCCCCGTGCATCGCGGGCCAGTAGACCGCAAACGTCACCCCAAAGATCAGCGCCGCAGTCCACCACGGGCTCAAACGGAAAAGGGGGGACGTTCTTGGAACCTCCATCCCGATACTGTATCGACAGTGCGTCCATCGGATCAATCCCGGCGTCGGCGCGGGTTCAGCGGCATGGGACAACCGCTGGAGACTTCACGATTTCGTTTGATCCTCGTCCTTCGATGCCTCCGCAGTGGCAAATACGACGGATGCTACCTTCGTCAGCCCATCAACGCCTCAATCACGTTTCGTTACCGGCTTTGAAGTGCCTTGGGATCCCGCGATGTAACCCGCTCATTCAGTGCCGAGGCGGGCCAGCCTGGCACGTCTCGAAAAGGAACCACGTCCGTCGCTCGGTTTCGTCAATCCAGACCTCTATGAGACTCGCGGTGGCGATGTCGCCATGCTCCTCGCAAACCCCGTGTGCGGCCCGTAGGCGGACGGCAAACTGCCTGTTGTCCTCCTGTAACTCCGCCATCATGTCCGAAGGGTCAACGTAGTCTGCGTCGTTATCGAGGATGCGCTGCATCCGAGCGATATGCCCAATGGACCGAAGGGTTGTGCCTCCCACTTTGCGCACGCGCTCCGCAATGGGGTCAGTCATCGCGTAGATCTGGTCCGCGTGCTCGTCCATCNNGGATGGCGTTCATGGCGCCGGCGATGTCTTTCGTGGCTTCGGATGAGAGATCGGTTGGAGTTGCCAGCGGAGCTTTCAACTTCTGTGCGAGCTTTTCTTGTGAGGCGGGTTTCATAGGTAAAATCGTTCCATCTGTTGGTGATATTGTGATGACTATTCGCGCCAGATCTTTCCTAGCAGGCGCCAGCCGAGCGCTAAGCTGATTGCGCAGCCGAGCACGCCGGCTGCCGAATACCCATAGAGGATCGGGGGTACCTTATTGCTCCAAAGCACCGCCGAGCCAAGGAAAAGGGCACTCGTGATCATTCCCATGACCAATTTGTTTACGGACGGTTCGAGGCGCCGGTGTTCGAGATGGACATCGAATTTTCCGGTCTGGATCTGCTCAAGGACGTCAGAAATCTTGCCGGGGAGAATCTCGCCGAAGCGGCGCCAGTCGCCGAGAATGCGTTGCCATTTCTGCCATTGTGCCTGCGGCGATAGGCGGCGCAGGAGACTCTTGCTCTGATACGACTTGATGAGTTCGAGTACGTTCACATTGGGGCTGATAACACGCGCTGTTCCTTCGAGCATCGCGAAAGTCTTTATTAAGCCCGAGACGGCGCTCGGCAGGATCAATTGATAGCGGGAGATGATTTGAACTATTTCGCTGAGGGCGCCCCCGAGCTTGAGGCGGTCGATGGTCTGGTTGCCGTAGAAGGCGACATAGTCGTCCAAATCGGACATGAATGCGGCTTGGTTAAAGTCCGGCGGGGCGGAGCAGAGATGCATTATCAGGCGAGATAGGTGTGCGCCGTCCCGGCGGGCAACGGCGCCTAGGCCCTCCTCGATTAGCTCGCGCAATGATTCGTCAATCCGGCCCACCATGCCGCAGTCGAGGATGCCAATGACCCCGCCTGGCAGCACGAGAATGTTGCCGGGATGAGGATCCGCGTGATAAAAACCATCGCGGAAAACCATCTCCAACCAAATCGTCGCGCCGCGGCGGGCGAGTTCGTCGCGGGTGATACCGACCTTATCGAGCCGGCCGGTATCGGACAGACTCACCCCGGCGATCAATTCCATGGTAAGGACGCGACTTGTGCACAGTTCGGGAAAGACCTTCGGGAAATGCACCGTGGCATCATCTGCGAAATTGGTGGCGAACTGATTAAGGTTTCGTTCCTCGCGGCTGAAGTCGAGCTCACGCAACAGCGAACGGTGGAACTCCTGGACCACGGCCGCCGGCTGGTAGCGTCTCAGCTTCGCGGACTTCTCGGCCAATTTGGCGAGTTCATATAGGATATCGAGGTCGTCCCTAACGTGAGACTCAATTCCCGGATGCTGTACCTTCACGACCACCTCACGCCCATCCGGCAGGCGCGCTCCGTGGACCTGTCCGATCGAGGCGGACCCGATGGGCACGGGATTGAATTCCGCGAAAAGCTCATTGACCGGCTGACCGAGCTCCGCTGCGACCGTGGCGAGCGACGTTTCAACCGCATCCGGCGGAACGCCATGTTGCAGCTTGGCTAATTCCTCGGCGACCGCAGGCCCGACAAGGTCGGGTCGGGTGCTCAACATCTGACCGAATTTGATATACGTGGTGCCGAGTTCCGTGATTGCTAGACGGATGCGCGCCGCGTGTGACTCCTTCGCGAGCAGCTCGCCCTCCTTGCCCGTGAGGATTCTTTTTGGGCGCTCGAATCTCGTATGGCTCAACCATTCTGCCAGCCCATATTTTGCGAGCACGCGGCCGACTTCCGCCACCCTGCGCACGCTCCGTGAGAATTGTGGCAGCGAACGAAGAGGCATGGCCGAAGATCTGATGAAGAAACAGTGAGGGTGGGGGATCGAACGCCGTTGTGCGATACCGTATTCAACATTCAAATCGAAATTTTCCGGCCATTACCACCTGCAAGGCGGGGTCCAACCCCTCCGACGATCTGAATCTGCAGCCAAAGTCCTTGATAAGATGGTGAGTTCTCCGACTAGGAGTTTCATCAAGGGTCCGTATTCGGGCAACGGCCGCGCCATCCCGTCGCTACGCCTGACCTCTACCGCTGGGCAAGGAAAGGTCTCCTTTGTTGGAAACATTTCATCGCCTGAGGAGTTAGGTATCGTATTGCTGGTTTCCTTTTGAGGAGCCGCTCTGAATGAGTTCAATGGCCAGAAGATCGACTATCGCGCCCGCTGAGCCGAGCGGGCGTCTCAGCGGACCTACGATCGTTGCGTGCATCGCGACCGCGAAGCTGTGCCTCCATCTCCTTACCGCCTCACGCTACGGTCCGTTCAGGGATGAGCTTTACTACGTGGCTTGCAGCGAGCATCTGGGAGCCGGCTACGTTGACCACCCGCCTTTGGTGGCCTTTCTCACTTGGTTCGCACGGCATGCGTTCGGCGACTCATTGCTCGCCCTCCGGCTCCTCCCCGCCGTCGCCGGCGCCGGGTTGGTCGTGCTGACAGGGGCCCTTGCCAGGGAAATGGGCGGCGGGCGGTTTGCACAGGCGTTGGCCGCCCTGGCGGTGCTCTTTGTTCCCTACTATCTGATTTTCCAGCACTGGATGACCATGAACGCCTTCGAGCCGCTAACTTGGGCGGCTTGCGCATGGTGCGTTGCCAGGGCGATCAATACCGGGAATCCCCGTTTCTGGCTCCCCTTTGGGCTTCTGGCGGGCGTGGGCCTTGAGAACAAATACTCGATCGCCTTCTTCCTGGTGGGTGTCGTCGCCGGTCTTTTGTCGACGCCGGCGCGTCATTTCTTTCGGAGCCGCTGGTTTTGGATCGGAGTCTGCTCCTCGATCGCGATCTTCATTCCGAATCTGGTCTGGCTGATCCGGCACGGATTTCCGTTCCTGGAACTGATGCACAATGTCCGCATGTCGGGCCGCGACGTGATGCGTCCTCCCATGGCCTTTCTCGGCGACCAGGCCATGGTCCACAATCCATTGCTTTCCCCGCTCTGGGCGGGCGGGCTCGTCTGGTTGCTCGTTGCCCCGAAGGGACGGAGATACCGCGTTCTGGGCGTCGCGTTCGTGTTCGTCTTCGCGGCGTTGATGTTGCTCAAGGGGAAGAATTACTACGTTTCGCCGGTCTACCCGATGCTGTTTGCCGCGGGTTCCGTTGCTTTTGAGGGCATTACAACGTTGCGGTGGAAGCCGGCAAGGTACGCCTACATGGCGACCGTCATCATATTCAGCCTCATCATCTTGCCCATAATGGTGCCGATATTGCCCGTCGCGTCCTATGTGGGATATCAAAGGTTCCTTTCCTATCCGCCGCCCCAATTTGAGCATCAGCCCAACGGCGTCTTGCCGCAGTATTTTGCCGACGAATTTGGATGGGAGGAGATGGCTCAAGCAACGGCGGCCGCCTTCAATCGACTGTCCTCGGGGGATCGGGAAAAGGTAGTCATCTTTGCGAACAACTACGGCGAAGCCTCCGCGATTGATTTTTATGGGCCCCGCCTGGGCCTGCCGAAGGCCGTATGCCCCCACCAAAGCTACTGGCTGTGGGAGCCCCAGAAGGCCAGCGGGGACGTTTTTCTGGTCCTCGGCAGCGATGGAACAGGCGACCGCGAGCATTTTGCGACAGTCGAAGCTGCGGGGCGTGTGGAAAACGCCTATTCGCGGCTCGATGAACATTTCACCCTCTGGCTGTGCAGAGGCCTGAAATTCGATCTGCGCCAGAGTTGGACAGCGATGAAGCGCTGGCATTGATCCGGCCACTGCGCGGACGCGTTGTGAGGGCGGCCTAGCGCCGCAGAAACGGCCGACTTTCTTGGGTAGTTTCATTGGCTGTGTTCGCAGGAAATCGCCAAAGTTCGTGGGGGTTCGCCAGGGCGATTGCCTCTCTAAGACGTCACTGATATATCTTAAATAAAACAACTTACGTAAGTTGCTGACGCGAGCGCTCCGACAGTCGGCACAGATTGCATCGCTCGCCGTTGTCGCTGACGCCAAGGACGAGAAAGCTCTGAAATTCTACGGGAAGTTTGGATTCGCATCTTTGGGGAACCATCCCAACCGGGTCTTTCTCCCGATGGGCACAATTGAACAATTGCCGCAGCCCCCGGCATGACGGACGGCGACGACGGATAATCCTGCCGGGGAGTGCGTTTGGCCGGACAAGATTCGCGCCTGTCGACCGTTGCCCAGGCGCTTTTTCTTGAGGAGAACTAAGGCTCGCTTGGGCCAGCATCCCGACCATAGGGGCGACCTCGATCGGTCATCCTAATCCGGCTGTGCTTCAATTACTACTTCAACCGAACCCGAATAGCTCCGAAATATCGCGGCGCTCTTTTTTTGTGGGTCGGCCCGTGCCCCGTTGGCGGGCAAGCATGTGCTCGATGCCGGCCTGTTTCGCCCGCTCGTATTCGGCTGCGGGGGTGTGATCCGTCATGTACTCCGGCAACTGTTTCGCGCTGACGCGTGAACGCGGTATCGCAATGACCTTGATCGTGCGGGTGATCACGCCGACGCGCACAATGAGAACTTCACTGATATGGACATCGCGGCCCGGTTTGGCTTCGAGTTCGCCGATAAGCACATGACCAGCGCGACAGGCCGCCGTGGCGAAGGGGCGCGTCTTGAACACCCGCAGACTCCAGAGCAATTTGTCGAGCCGGGGGTCGCCCATGGAAATGGATTCCAGCTAGAAAAATACGGAACTCAAGAAAGCAACGCCATGATCTGCAGTAGCTGCTAGCGGAGGACTAAGCTAAAACCATGCAGTTGGAGATTTTCATACGTGAAAAAGGCAGTGCCTCGATGACTGAAACTTCGACTGCAATGCAGCAGAAATCTAATTGTCACGCAGCATCTTGTCATTGGAGAGATGATGCCCGCGGCCTTCCAAGTGGCCGAGCGTTTCAGCGAGCCCGCGGCTTCATGCGATGATATTGGCATATTCACGGAAGAGTCGGAGCTCACGCGATCCGCCCATTTCCGCAAAGGACGGCGAATGACAGTGGGCCTTCGTGTTGTGGCCAACGGGCGTATCGGGTGCTCAAGTTCTTGGGCATTGCCGGGCTTGCCCGAGCCAAAGCCGTGCCAAAATCGCGGTTTGAATCACAGTTGGCCGCGAGCTTCGCGTTGGCGGCGACGTGGGCATCGAGCAGGGCATCAAGTTGGGCCAGTTGCTTTTCCAGCTGA
>PLKS01000092.1 GCA_003140665.1 Opitutaceae bacterium | reverse complement strand
GGGTCGGCGCCCTGATTCAGGATTACAAGAAGAAGGCCAGCGAGGCGGCCGCGGCTGCCGCGGCGACCGTTCCGGCTCCGGCGCCCGTGACGCCGCCCGCGGGCCAGGGCGCGCACCCGCAGTAGCCCCGGGGCGGCCCTCCCCGCATCCCGGGCTCGTCAAGGGCCGGGCCGGGGGTCACACTCCGCGGCCATGACCCCGCCCATCGAGTGCCTTTTCCACGGGCTTTCCCTGAGGATCCCCGCCCTGATCCTCGCCTGCATCCTCGGATCCACGGTCGCGCGCGCCAAGGATCCCGAGGTCGTCTCCCCGGACGTGCTCCCGGACGGCCGCGTCACATTCCGGATCTTCGCCCCCAGGGCCGAGTCCGTCGCCGTCCAGGGGCTGCGGCACCTGCCGCCCCAGCCGATGACGAAGGACGCCGCGGGCGTGTGGAGCGTGACGGTCGGGCCCTTCGACCCCGACCTCTATTCCTACACGCTCTCGATCGACGGGGCGACCGTGACCGATCCGAGCGACCGTGAGATCAAGCGGTATTTCACATCGGAGAGCATGTTCGAGGTTCCCGGCAATCCGCCGATCCTCGCCGCGGTCCAGCCGGTGCCCCATGGCGTCGTCCACCACCAGGTGTACGCGTCGAAGGTGCGGGGACGCGACGCCGGGGTCTGGATCTACACGCCTCCCGGCTACGATCCGCGAGCCTCGACGCTCTATCCCGTCGTCTATCTCCTGCACGGGTTCGGCGACGGGGAGGAGGCGTGGATCGAGGGGGGCCGCGCCAACACGATCGTCGACAACCTGATCGCGCAGGGTCGCATCAAGCCGGTCATCGTCGTGATGCCCTACGGGCACCCGGTCCCGCTCGAGGGGAGAAAATACAACCAGGGAGGCTATCCGGCGCGCAACACGGCGGCCATGCAGAAGGACCTGATCGGCGAGGTGATCCCGCTCGTGGAGCGCGACTACCGCGCCGACCCCAGGGCCGAGAAGCGCGCGATCGTGGGACTCTCCATGGGCGGCGGCCAGGCGATCGCCATCGGGCTGGCCAATCCGACGGTTTTCAAATGGGTCGGCGGCTTCAGCTCGGCGGTCCCGGAGACGGGCCTCGAGGCGGAGTTTGCGGATGTCATCGCCGACCCGTCACTGCGGCCGCGGCTGCTCTGGATCGCGATCGGGAAGGACGATGTCGCCGACAACCTCCTCAAGCGCAACGTGGCCTTCCACGAATGGCTCGGGAAGGAGGGCATCGCGCACACCTGGACCGTGAGCGACGGGGCCCATGAATGGCCGGTGTGGCGCTCCTACCTCCCGCAATTCCTGGAGCTGATCTTCCGCTGACGGAAGGCCCTAAGGCACCGTCAGCGGTGTGAGCCCCGCTTCGCCGGAATATCCATCATCCGTCCGTATGGGACGTTCCCCCCGGGTTGCCGATTCCCGGGTCGATGACGCCTACCTCCCCGGTCTTCACGCTTTGCACGATCAGGCAGAATCTGTATCCCAGCTTATCGGCGTCGGCGCAATAGCTGTCCGTGAAGAACAGGCTGCTTCCATAGATGTGCATGGCATCCGTCGAAAATTTCTTCCGGGCAACCTTCTCGGATTTCGTGCTGACATCGGGTTTCTCTTCGCCCTTTTTCTTCTTGGGGCAGAATGAGATCCCGATGGGGTAATAGGTGTCGTCCGTCGCCGTTCCGGATATCTTGTACTGAAAGCTAACCGGTGCGCCCTTCCGAGTGACCATGACGCTGTTGTCGACGATCTCGACGCATGATAGGTTGGGCTTCGCCATCGACAGCTTGCAGTGCGTCAGCGGAAACGGAGCCGTCGTCTCTGTCAGCCCATAGAACTTGGTCACGACCACGTTGACGATCGCGGTCCCCGGGGCGGTCTCCACGACCTCTTGGAGTTGTTTCTGTATGTAGTTCTGGATGTTCATGGCCGCGGTTTGCTTCTGTGCGAGTGCCTTGGCGCGAGATGACTTGGATGCTTTGTTTTTTGGCGTGCTCATATGCTGGATCTCCTTATTTTGTTTGTGGACCTGGACTGTTGGCGTCGGCGCGCCGGTCCATGTCGGGCCATGGATCCAGCGGGACGTAGCCAAGCAAATTGAGCTGGTCGATTTTCGCGCGAGCCTCGTCGAAGCGGCCAAGCAGCGCCGCCACGCGCGCGGCCGGGTCAAGAATGCTCCACTGGCGGCTGCCCTGTACCCGGCTGGCCAGCAGCTCGTCCGCCCGCAGCCAGTCGCGGCGGGCTTTGGCCGCCTCCCCCGATTTGGCGGCAATTTCGCCGGAGACGACATGGGCCAGGGCGCAGTCGACGGCGACGTCGGTGGCGTCGCCCTCGCGGGATAGCTTCTCACCGATTCGAACCGCCTGCATCGCCGAGGCCGCCGCTTCCGTGCTTCCGGCGGAGGATTGCAGTTGCGCCCTCAGCATCCACCCCTCCAACAGGGACAGTTCCATCAGATAGCTGCCGGGCCCACGGGCTGAAAGGCCCTCTAACTCTGGCAGCGTTTCATCCACCAGCCGGCTCGCGTCGTCAACGTCGCCCCGTCGACGCTCCAGCGTCGCCTCGTCCAGGCGGGCCTGCAGGGAGTAGATCTTCCAATCGACGTTTGATGGATCGAGGGTAACAAGGGAATCAAGCAGCTTCCGTTCCTGCCCGAGCGCATCCTCGGCGGCGGCATATTGCCCGGTGATCATCTCGGTATGCACCACCGATGAAAGGGCGACGGCCTGGTCCTTTCGCCTTGATGCCGTCTTGGGGTCGGCATGCGCGATGTATTCGAGCTGGGATGCCTGGGTTGCATACTGCTTGATCGCCTCGGCGAATTCGTCCTGACGCTTGGCGATACTCCCTAGCCAACCCTGCGCGTCGGCTTGCCTTGAGCGCAATTCGAGATTGCCGGGATCGGAGGCGATCATCTTCTCCAGGGCCGCAAGCTCCGCGTTGAAATCGGCCTTGGCTGCGGCCAGCTCGCCGCGCTTGGTCCTCAGGGTTGCGAGATTGTGCTTCCCGAATACGAGCTCGGACTGCCATTGGGGGCGCGCCGGATCGAGCGCCACGAGCGCGGCGCCCGTGTCTCGGTAGCGTGTGAGCCATTCGTCCGCCGCGGAATACTCGGCCCGTTGCCAATGCACCAGCCCGATCCCATACTCCGCCTGACCGCGCTCGAAAAGCATGTCCCCGTTCTTCGGATGGAGCGCTGCCAGCGCGGAGGCGCGGTCATAGGCCTCCGAATATGCCGCTTCGGCATCGGAATATCGGTTCTGCGCCATCCGGACTGCCCCGAGCAGCCTGAGGGTCTTCGCGCGCGAAAGCTGCGTGGTGTCGTTGAGGTCGGCGGGGCTGGTCGAGGCGAAATAAGCGGTTGCCTTGTCGGCAACCGCGTCGAGCACGTCCAGCCTGCCCAGCCGATCAAGCTGCGTATAGAGATCGCCCAGCATGAATATGAGCAGGTCCTCGGCGCGGGCGCGCTCCTCCTCCGCCTTCGCGCGCTCCAAGGTGGCCTGCTGCTCGGCGCGGGTCGCCCGCACCGCCTGCCAGGTGCTGACGACGAAACCCAAGACGAGGGCCAATGCGACCGAGGCCATGGCCGCAAACGTGTATCGGTTGCGGCGGATGAGCTTCCTTAGCCGATAGGTCCTGCTCGGCGGCCCGGCGGAGACCGGCTCGTTGTGCAGGTGGCGCGCGATGTCGGCGGCAAGGGCGGTCGGGGTCTCGTACCTGCGCGTGCGGTTCTTCTCAAGGCAGCGCATCACGATCCAGTCGAGGTCGCCGCGCAGGAGCAGCGAGAGCCTCGCGGGGTTGGTGCCGCGGAGCCTGGCGATGGCGACGCGATCGGCGTCGGCCAGGGTCGACAGGTTGGTGGAGGGCTTGGGCGGCTCGACCTCGCGAATGATCCTTCGGACCTCGTCGAGGCCCGCCTTGACCAGCGACTTGGGGTCAAAGGGAGGCCGCCCGGTGAGCAGCTCGTACAGAAGGACGCCGAGGGAGTAGATGTCGCTGCGCGTGTCGATGTCCATGCCGCTCATCTCCGCCTGCTCGGGACTCATGTAGGCGGGCGTGCCGATGAACTGCTCGAAGGCCGTGAAGAGCGTGTGGTCGGTGAGGCGGCCCTCGGTCGCCTTGGCGATGCCGAA
>PLKS01000210.1 GCA_003140665.1 Opitutaceae bacterium | reverse complement strand
CGTCCGGGCCAAAAGGACCGAATTCTCGTTCATTTCGACGAAGAATCCCTTCGTTTTTTTTGAAAAAAACATGAGGGCGTGGGCGCGGAATTTGGATTTGGTTCTAGGCCTACCGGCGGTATTGCGACCGGTTTGCGGGGAAAGGGCGCTCACCTCAGCATGACTTGGGGTGCCTTACAAGGCTAAACCGGCATTAACCACGCGCCCGTAAGTAATTACGCTTACTCTAAAGCAAGAACCCGCCGCGTAATGCGGCGGGTTCGGTTCATTTTTGCCAAGTGCGCTTTTTATGGCGATTGGATTTCAAGCGTTTTCGGCGCTTGTGTTTGTTCATCTTGAGGCGGCGCTTCTTCTTGAGATTTCCCATGTGGAGTTCGGTGTGCGAAGGTGCGATTCGCCGGCAGGACTGTCGAGTGCAATCTTCCCCCTGCGGGGCGCCGTCGCCTCAGTTCGGGCTCGGGACACCCGTCCAGGCGGCGACGACCGTCGAATACACCCAGAGGCGAACGGGGCAGTCCCGGAAAAACCCCGATGCGCATGCCCCGTAGGCCGTAAGCTGCCTTTCATAGTCGACGGCAAGCCTCCCCAGCAGGGCCGCGTCGTCCTCCCCGGCGCCCCTCCGGTTCGTCTTCCAGTCGACGATCCACACCTCACGGGCGGACGGATCGTGGAGGACAAGGTCGATCACCCCGTCAATCCAGCCTTCCGGCCCCAGGGGCGCGAAGATCCCGACTTCCGCGAGGCGGGTCCACCGCGAATCGCGCATCAGGCGCCAGGGCTCGCTCGCGAGCAGGCGCTCCCACTCGTCCCGGCCCCTCGCCTCGAAGCCCATCTCGGCGGCCTTTGCCATCGAGGCGGCGCCGTGCGCCTCCACGGCGGCCGGGTCCCCCCCCCAGGGCATGAGCTCGAGCGTCTCGTGCCACCAGACGCCGTATTCGAGCGGGTCGGCGCCGTCCTTTGCGGGAGGCGGCTCCCCTCCCGACGATTCGTGTCGCGCGGCACGGGCCATGTCCGGCGCGAGCGCGAGCTCGTGGGGGAGGATCCTCCTCGGGAAGGGGAGGGCCCGCGAGGCCGGGCCCGGCTCGGGGGCAAGGACCGGCTCGGCNNTCGGCGGGCGCCGGGCCGCGCGCCCCCGCCTTCTTCTGCGCCGCCGACGACGGTTGCAGCGGCGGGGTCGCCGGCAGGGGGTCAAGCGCCTCGGGATCCAGGTCCCAAAGCTCGGCGAAACTGTGCTTTTCGTGGGTGCCCCCGGCCGTCCAGGGGATCACGAGCGCGTTCCGGGCACGCGTGAGCGTGACGTAGAGGAGCCGGACGTGCTCGCGAAGCAGCTCGCGCCCCCTCGAGTCGCGCGTCTCGGCGCCAACGCCCTCGCTGTCGAAGACCACCCTCGAGGGGCCGCCGCGCTCGGGAATGATCCTCAGCCCGCGCGGCTCCCTGTACTTGATCCTGCGCCACATACCGACCGGGACGACCACCGGCCATTCCAGCCCCTTTGCGGAATAACACGTGATCAGGTTGACGGCGTCCCGCGCCGGCCTCCCGGAGGCGCGGAACGCGTCCATCGATTCCAGGAGGTCGCGAAGCCAAGCCCGCGGCCCCGCGCCCCGGACCCCCAGCTCGTCGGCGCGGGCAAGGAGCCGGGCCAGCTCGTCCCCCAGCCCGCCCTCGGGATCCGACAGGCGCGCAATTCCGGCGAGGCCGCTTGCCGCGGCCAGTTCGGACGCGAAGCGCCCCAAATATTCGCCTTCCGCCTCCGCCCGGTCGATGTAGGGCCGAATCACGTCGATGGCGGCCCCGACCGGCCCCGGGTATTGCCCGGGCTCCTCCCAGTTCAGGCGTCCCTTGTCCCCCAGCGCGGACGCGATCGCCGAATCGCTGACCGCGAAGACCTCCCGAAGGACACCCACCCACTCGAAGGTGTTCTCGGGGTCGCAGACCACCGCGAGCAACCCGCTGAGCCAAGCGTAGACCGGATTGTCCCCGTTCCGGTTGCGGCGCATCTGGAGCGCCGTCTTCAGGCCCGCCGCCTCAAATTCGTCCCTTATTATCCGCAGCCACGCCGTAATCGGCGCGACGATGCAGATGTCGCCCCAGCTCGGCGCCCCCACGGAGCCGGGTCCACCCGCAGCCAGCAGACGTGCGATCTGCCGGGCCTCTTGCGCAAGCCGCCGGTCGGAGACCCGCCGCCTGCCCTCGACCGGAGCGGCGGCGATCGGCAGCATCCAGGCAGCACCCTCGGCGTTCGCCGGACCGGGCACGAGCGGCTCATAGGGCACCTGGTAAAACGGCGGGGGCGCGCCGTCCGCGCGAGGAAGGCCGAAATTGAAGGCGCGAGCGGGCCCGAATGCGCCGGCGAGCGTGCGGTTGAGCAGGCGGACCACGCGGCGCGGCGCCCGGAACGTCACGTCGAACGTCAGCTGCTCGCCCCCGTTTCCAACCGCGAACGCGGCGACATGATCCTGGAAGTTCCGGACGTCGGCCCGCGACCCGTAGATCCCCTGCTGTGCGTCTCCCACCATGCAGAAGTGGCCGGCCCTCGGTCCGATCCCCGCGCCCCCCGGCCACGTCCCTCGCGAGGCCCCCGGCGGGCGCGCAATCTCGACAAGCACCTTAAACTGCGTCGGGTCCGCGTCCTGCGCCTCGTCCAGGATCACCCTCCAGCCCTCGGCGCGAACGCGCTCGAGCATCGAGCTGTCGTCGAGCAGTGAGGACGCCGTCTCAATCTGGTCGGCGAAGGTCTGAATACCGCGGTCGAAGCGCCATGAGCGGTACCGCATAGAAAGCTCGGCANNCAGCCCTTGAGCGGCGCGAAGAGCCGGCGGTAGAGATCCGCGATGCCCGCCGCCTTCCCCTCGGCGACCGCGATAGGCAGGCGCTCCGACTCCTCTGAAAACTTCCGGAGCCACTCCCGCGCCGTCTCCTTGTTCCGGGCGAGC
>PLKS01000088.1 GCA_003140665.1 Opitutaceae bacterium | reverse complement strand
GTCGTGGTCTTGCCCGCCCCGTTCGGCCCCAGGAGCCCGACCACCTCTCCGCCCTTAATCCGGAGGTCCACGCCGTTGACGACCGTGCGGGTCCCGTAGGTCTTGACGAGACCCTCGGCGACGATCGACGGGGTATCCATCTTATTTCGCGGGCTGGCTCTGGGGCGGGGCGCCCTCGGGCGCCGCGGGCTTTTCGGAGGGGAACCCCAGGTCCTTGATGCCCGGGAGCGAGATGTGCGTGCGCTGGCTGGGCGTTCCCTCGATCACGGCCCTGCGCTGGCCGCGGTAGAGGATCATGCGTGGGCCCGTGGCCTCGTAATGCTCGCTCTCGATCCGCACGATTGGGTTCTCGGTCAGGACGATGCGGTCCTCGCCGGGGAAGACCTCGGCCCGGCCGCAGGTCGCCACTCGATCCCCCTGGATGATCCTCACGTTGCCGGTGGCGAGGAGGTACTTGAACTGATCGTGCTTTCCAAGCGTCGAGCCCTTCTCGGAGATTCCCGTCGCGATGACCTTCAGGTAATCGCAGTAGAGCGTGATGTCGTTTCCGGTGGCCACGACCTGGTCGTGGAATGTCGTCGTGCTCTCGGTGTCGGAGCTCACCGATTCGGCGATTCCGGCGCACTCGACGGTCGTGGTGGGGGGTTCCGCGGCGCGGGCCGCGGCGCCCAGGGCCAGCGCCGCGACGGCGGCCAGGAGGGGCAGGGGTCTCATTTGAGGATGTCCGGCATCGCGGCATGGAACACTACGCGGGCGTTCCGGGCGATTAGAACTCTTTTCTCGTTGTAGAAATAGGTCCAATCGTCGCCCGTCACCTCGACATCGTCCCGAACGAGATGGACGGACTTGTCGCCGCGCGCGATCTTCTCGTTGATCATGAACGTTGCCTCGGGGCTCGAGATGACGGAGTCAACCTTGGCCTGCGCGTCGCCCGAGAACACCGTAACAATCATCCCGGAGATGTCGATCCGGTCGGCGCTGATGGGCCGCACCTCGTCGCCCCGGAGCGTCATCTGCCGGAAGCCCTCCTTCGTGAAGAGCGGAAGGGTCCAGTTCCTCGCCGGTGGGGCGACGATGGCCTGCGGCGCCGCGGCAACGAGCGTGGAGGCAAGGAGGGCGATCGCCGCAAGGCCGGCCTTTTTTCGCGGATTCACCGGGACTGTGTACGCGGGCCGGCTCGCGGGTTCCCTCCAGGGAGCGCCCGGGCCTTGAGCAGCAGGTCGCAGACCTCGCGGACGGCTCCGTAGCCGGGAAGCCTGCGGGTGACGTAATCGGCCGCGGCGAGCGCCTCGGGAAGCGCCCCAGGGACCGAGATGCCGATGCCCGCTGCGGCGATGGCCGGTGCGTCCAAGAAATCGTCGCCCATGTAGGCGCATTCGCCCAGCGGTATCCCGAGGCGCGCCGCAAGGCCGGAAAGCGCGGTCAGCTTGTCGTGCTTGCCCTGTATCACGTGCGCGATCTTGAGCTCGGTGGCGCGGAGCGACGTCGTGGCCGACGGCCGCCCCGAGATCCAGGCGAGATAGAGCCCCGAATTGCGCAGGAGTATGAGCCCCAACCCGTCGATGATCGAGAACCGCTTCGTCTCGGTGCCGTCAGAGTTTATCGCGACCGTGCCGTCCGTCAGGGTGCCGTCGACGTCCATTGCGAACAGCCGGATCCGGGCCCAGTCACGCTGCGTTGGCTTCCTTTTTTTCACGACATCCACTCCGTGATGACCTGGATCAGCCGGTCGTTCGTCGGCCTGAACGCGGCCTCCAGCTCGGGTGCGAACGGAACCGGCAGGTCCAGCGCCGCGACGCGAAGCGGCGGCGCCTTGAGCGGCGCCCGCGCCCCCTCGACGATCCTGGCGACGATTTCGGCGCCGAACCCATGGGTTTTCCTGCCCTCGTGAAGCACGATGAGCCGTCCCGTCCGGGCCGCCGAGGGCGCGATCTCCGACAGGTCCAGCGGGGACAGGCAGCGCAGGTCGAACACCTCGATGTCGCATTCATACTCCGCCGCGAGATAGTCGCATGCCTCCGTAGCCACGTGGAGCATCTCGCCATACGTCACGAGCGTGGCGTATTCGCCGGGCCGGACCCGCTTGGGATGCCATATCCCGCGGTAGCCGGGATCCCAGGCGACCGGATGCTTCCCGCGCCGGTAGAGGCCCTTGTGCTCAAAAAGCAGGACGGGATTGTTGTCCTCGCAGGCCGCGAGCAGCGCGTTGAAGGCGTCCTGGGGATTGCTCGGGTAGAGGGCCTTCAGTCCGGGCATCGAGAGGAAAAGGGACTCGAGCTCCTGGGAGTGGAACGAGCCGAACGTGAGGCCGCCGCCGCAGGGGAGCCGCAGGACCATCGGACAGGAGGCCCCCGACCGGAAGTGCATCGTGGCCGCGTTCAACGTGATTTGCGTCGTGGCCTCGGTCGCGAAGTCCGCGAACTGGAATTCCTCGATCGGCCTGTGGCCGTTGACCGCCAGCCCGATCGCGTATCCGGTGCACGCGCTTTCCGCGAGCGGCGTGTTGAGGACCCGCGAACGCCCGAAGTCGCCATAGAGGTTCTCGGTCACCTTGAACGCGCCGCCGTAGGTCGCGATGTCCTGGCCGAGGACGATCGACTCGGGCCGCTCCGCAAGCACCTTGCGGATGCCGCGGTTGAGCGCCTGGGCCATCGTGACGTTCTCGGGCTCCGCGGGCTCCTGCCGCCATGCGAATGGGGGCGGGGGAGGGGCGAAGAGGTCGGCCTCCATGCCGGCGGGATTCGGGCGCGGGACGGCGATCGCCACCTTGACGCATTCCTCGACGTACGCGCCAAGTTCGGCGTCGAGCGCGTCCACCCGGCCCGCGCCGGCCAAGGCGGCGAGCGACTTTCTAAACGCGGGAAGGGGGTCCCTTGCCGCAAATGCGTCGGCCTCGCCCGGGCGTAGGTAAGTGCAGGTGTCATAGGCCGCGTGGCCCCGCAGCCGGAGGGTTCGCGCCTCGACGAGCATCGGGCGCGAAGTCGAGCGCACCTTCTCGATCACGGCCCCGAGCGCCCGGGCGGCGCTTCCGGGATCCCCGCATTCGAGCACCAGGCCCTCCATCCCGTATCCTGCCGCGCGGTGCCAGAGCTCGGTGCCCCGCATGAACTGCTCGTCGGCGGGTGTCGAGTACGCGTAACCGTTGTTCTCGACCACAAACACGATCGGCATCGACAGGAGGGAGGCGAGATTCATCGATTCATGGACGTCGCCCGTGCTCGATGAGCCGTCCCCGAAGAATGCGAAACCGACAGCCTTGCGCCCGAAGCGGCGCTGGGAATCGGTGGCGCCGAGCACGGGACCGCACATCGCGCCCAGGTGGCTTATCATCGGCAGCGACCGATGTGCCGGGTCCCCGTGGTGGATGTTGCCTTCGCGGGCACGGGTCGGGCTCTCGGCGTTGGCGAAATACTGGTTGAGGTGCTCGCAGAGGTGCCCGCTCCAGATGAGGTGGCCGCCGAGATCGCGATGGGTGAAGCAGACCACGTCCAGCGCCTTGTCGGCCAGGAGGGCCAGGGGAACGATCATCCACTCGTTCCCCTGGCCGCCCGTCACCGTTCCCTTGATCAGGCCCTGCCGGAAAAGCTCGAGGATGCGGTTGTCCGCGACCCGCGCCAGCTGCATCCAGGCATAGACTTGCAGGAGGGACTCGGTCGGATTCTTTTCCAGGTCCGAGGCACGCAGGTCGCGCGACGCAAGGATGGCGGGAGCGTTGGGAAATGCCATGGCCGGGGTCTGACGCTGATCGTCGTGCGCCGGGTGGGCAAGCTTGCCGTCGCCGCCGCCGGGCGCCGGGCCTTTGCGTGGTCTCATCAAGCCCCGTCGATCTTCCGGATGCGCGCGATATGCCGTCCCCCCTCGAAGTCGGTGGTAAGCCATGTCCGGACGATCTTGATCGCCTCCTCCTGCGTGATGGTCCGTTGCCCGATCGAGAGGCAGTTGCCGTCGTTGTGCGACCGGTTCCAGATCGCGACCTGCTCGGTCCAGCACACGCCGCACCGCACGCCCCTCACGCGGTTGGCCACGATCGCCTCGCCGTTGCCCGATCCCCCGAGGACGATACCCCGCTCGAATTCACCGCGCGCAACGGCCTCGGCGACCGGGCGCACGAAATCGGGAAAGTCGCACGGCTGCTCCGAATCGGTGCCCATGTCCCTGACGGTGTGCCCGTCGGCGAGAAGCACGGCCTTGATCAATTCCTTGTACCTGAATCCGGCGTGGTCCGATCCGACGGCGATCGTGTAGGTGCGGGGCATGGGGAGGGGTGATTTGGAATAGGGGATATTTCGCGGGCCCGGGGCGGCGGCAAACAAATACGGCCCCGCGGCCCGTTCCCTGCGAGTGGCCCGTCACGCCCCGAGCGCCTGCCAGAATTCCGCCGGGTCCCCCAGGTGCTCAAGGACTGCGTCCGGATTATGTGCGGCCAGGGCGGAGACGGTGGATCCGCCCGTGGCGACCGCGAGGACCCGGGCGCCGAACGCCCGGGCGCAGAGGATGTCGTGCGGAGTGTCCCCGACGATCCAGACGCGGTTCGCGGGAAAATCGACCCCCCAGTGCCCCTGGGCCCGCCGGAGGGCATGGGGCCCCAGCTCGTTGCGGACCTCGCTGTCATCGGCAAATGCCCCGATCGGAAAATAATCCCAGAGGCCGTGGAATCTGAGCTTCGTCTCGGCGCCCCTTCGGAGGTTGCCGGTCAAGAGTCCCTGGGCGACCTCGGGGTGTCCCGCTGCGCGAACGAGGATTTCCGAAACACCCGGCAGCACCCGGGCGCCGCTGTTCGCGAGAATCCCCGGCAGGGCGGCGATGTAGCCGTCGGTATAGCTCGCGATGTTCTCCCGGGTATCCTCGATCCCGAACCTCGAGAAGATCTGCCGCATGATCCATGGGTCCGTGCGACCGGCAAAGTCGATTCCCGCAAGCGAGCCCGAGACGCCGAAGACGGTTTCAAGGGCCGATTGCAGCGCCTTCATGCCGGCACCTCCAGAATGGAGAATTGTGCCGTCTATATCCCATAATATCAGCTGTTTGTGCATGTTGTGCGAAACTCCGGGCCGCCGGGGGCGTCTAACCCCCATGTTGCCGCCCTCGTGGGTCACTTGCCCGAAGCTTCAGAAATCTCCCATAGCCATGAAAACTTCCAGAATTTTCTTCATCGCCTCGGCTGCGGCCTGCGCGGCCCTGTTCGTCGGCTGCGCAACGCCCGAGTCCAGGATCAGCCGCAGCCCTGAAATCTTCGCCCGGCTGACCCCCGACCAGCAGGCGCTCGTCAAGGCGGGCCAGATCGCAGTGGGATTTGACATGGATGCGGTCAAGCTCGCGCTCGGCGATCCCACCCACGTGACGATCAACACCGACAAGAACGGGCAGCATGAGGTCTGGCACTACGTCACCTACGAGGATTACCAGGGCGTCGTGATCTACACCGGCTATTATCACCGCTGGGGAGGATGGGGTGGCCCGCGCTTCTGGGGTGACGCCGGGTACTATAACGGCTATCCGGTGCGCATCCACGACCGGATACGCGTGACGTTCGACACGAACAGGCTCGTCGAATCGATTCAGCAGGAAAAACCCTAACCGGCCTTGTCCGCGGCTTCCGCCTGGCGGACACGGACCTCCACGCTGAGCGAGCGGGTCTTTCCCCCGCGATACGTCCCGCTCACCGGCCGGATGTCCGAGTAGTCGCGCCCGGAGGCGACCTTGATGTAGCGCTCGTCGGCCGGCCTGTCATGGGTCGGATCGAACGCGGCCCACCCATAGCCCGGGACAAACGCCTCGATCCACGCGTGTGACGCCTCCTCCTCGTCGGGATCCCTCCGTGACTGGATGAAGTATCCGCTCACGTACCGGGCCGGGATGCCGAAGGTTCGGCATAGGCCAAGGGCGACATGGGCGAAATCCTGACACACGCCGGTCCGTTGCTTGAGGGCCGCCGTCGCCTGGGTGCGCACGCCCGTGGTCTTAGGCTTGTAGGTGAAGCTCTTGTAGATGTGGTGGCCCATGCGCCGGACATCCGACCACACGTCGCTCCTGCCGTCGCCGAGCGCGTCCTGGGCCTCCTTCCACAACTCCACGTCCAGCGGCACATAGTGGGTGCCCGTCAGGAACTCCGCGAGGAGCTCGCGTTCGGGGCTCGCCTCGAGCTCGGAGTACTGGACAACGGGGACGGCCGGGCGGCAGACGTTCGGCGTCGTCTCGACTTCTGAGACCGCCTCGATCACGAGCCTGCTGTGCTCCGCCGCGACATCGAAATAGATGACGGTGTTGCCGTAGAAATCGACGTATTCGCGCTGCGGCGCGTCGGGATCGGTGCTCAGTTGGAAGCCCCGGCACGTCTGGCCGGCGTCGTCCAGGGGCTTCAGTCGGACCTCGTTGAAACTGTCCTGCGCGCTGCCGGCGTAGACGAACGTGGTTCGGTGAAGGAGGCTGATCAGCATGCGAGCCTTTCCGGATTTCTGTAGGCGGACGTCCTCATTGCTGCTGCTGCTGGAGCTGCTGGTCCTCCTGAGTGGCCTCGGCCGGGTAGAACATCGTCGTCTGGACGACTTGGTCGCTTATACGGTCCAGGGTCTTGCCGGTCTCGACGAGGAACTCGTGCAGGCCGTCGCGCAACACCTCGTCGATCGTCAGCGACTGGAGGTTGGCGAGCAACCGGCGCGAGGCGCGCGCGGCCTCGGTGCGCGGGCGGGCGCCCGACTCCCCGAGGATCCGGCGAAGGAACTCGTCGATCTGCGCGACGCAGAAGTGGACCGAGCGGGGGAACGAATCCGAGAAAATCAGAAATTCCGCGACCTTCCATGGAAGGATCTCCCGGACATAGAACCGGCGGTAGGCCTCGAGCGCACTCGCCGAGCGCAGCACCGCCTGCCATTGCGCGGTGTCCAGCGCACCGCCGACGTCTGTGGCGTTCGGGAGCAGGATGTGGTACTTGACGTCGAGGATCCGGGTCGTTTTGTGTGCGCGCTCCACGAACTTTCCGAACTGGATGAACTCCCATCCCTCGCTCCGCGAATAGGTCGAGTCCGTGAGCCCCTGGAAGAGGTGGGAGTTGCGCTTGATGTCCTGGAAGAACTCGTACGGTCCCGCGGCCCAGACGTCCGTCGTGCTCCGCGCCTTCAGGAACAGGTAGAGCTCGTTGATCGTCTCCCACATCTCGATCGAGATCTGGTCGCGGATCATCCGGGCGTTCTCCCTGGCCGCGAATACGCAGGCGAGGATCGAGTTGGGATTGCGCAGGTCGAAGGAGAAGAACTCCGTCACGGACCGGCTGTCCGCCACCTCGTAGTGCTTCTCGAACAGCTCGTGGTCCCCGGAGCTGCCCAGGATCGACCCCCAGTGCTCCTTGAGGTGCACGTCATCATACCCGCGGAAATCGAGGATGAACTGGAGGTTCACCTCGAGCAGGCGCGCGATGTTCTCGGCGCGCTCGATGTATCGGCTCATCCAGTACAATGAGTGGGCGACGCGCGAGAGCATCGCGTTGGCCTGGGGCCTGGGGACGGGGATCTTAGGCGACGCGGGCATTTCCCTCTTTCGTGGAAGCGTCATTTGCCCGCCTCGATGACCCAGGTGTCCTTGGAGCCGCCGCCCTGGGACGAGTTCACGACGAGCGAGCCCTTCCGGAGCGCCACCCGGGTGAGGCCGCCAGGCGTGACGACGGTCTTCTCGCCGCAGAGCACGTATGGCCTGAGGTCGATGTGGCGCCCCTCGAAACCATGGTCGCACCAGGTCGGCGAGCGCGAGAGCATGATGGGGTCCTGGGCGATGAAATTGCGCGGGTTGGCGGCGACCTTCGCGCGGAAGTCCGCCACCTCCTCGTTCGTCGACGCGGGCCCGATCAGCATCCCGTATCCGCCCGCCTCGTTCGCGGACTTGACCACCAGCCCGGCCATGTTCTCCAGGATGAAGCTCAGCTGCGCCGGATCGGACGCCAGGTAGGTGGTCACGTTTGGCAGGATCGGGTCCTGGTCGAGGTAGTACTTGATGACCTTCGGGATGTAGGCGTAGACCACCTTGTCGTCCGCGACGCCGGTGCCGATCGAATTTGCGAGGGCGACATTGCCCGCGCGGTAGGCGGCCACCAGGCCCGGGACGCCGAGCATCGAGTCGGACCTGAACACGGCGGGGTCGAGGAAATCGTCGTCGATCCTGCGGTAGATCGCGTCGACGGGCAGCAGGCCCGCCGTCGTGCGCATGTACACGCAGGTGTCGTGGACGACCAGGTCGCGGCCCTCGACGATCGGGATGCCCATCTGCCGCGCGAGGAAGCAGTGCTCGAAGTAGGCGCTGTTGTACACGCCGGGCGTGAGCAGCACCACGCTGGGCTTGTCGCTCCGCGAGGGCGCGATGTGGAGCAGGGCCTTGAGAAGCTCCTCCGAGTAACCCTCGACGGGCCGCACCCCGTAGCTCTGGAACAGGTTGGGAAAGGCGCGCCGCATGGCCGAGCGGTTCTCGATCATGTACGAAACCCCGGACGGGCAGCGCAGGTTGTCCTCGAGCACAAGATAGCTGCCGTCGCGGTCGCGGATCAGGTCGGTGCCGCAGATGTGGACATAGATGTCGCGCGGGACCGAGAAGTTCATGAACTCGCGCCGGAAATGCTTCGCGCTCAGGATCTGCGCGGCCGGGATGACCTTGTCCTTGAGGATCTTCTGCCCGTGGTAGAGGTCGTGGAGGAACAGGTTGAGCGCGGTGATCCTCTGGATGAGGCCCGCCTCGAGCCGCGACCACTCCCGCGCCGGGATTATGCGGGGGATCAGGTCAAAGGGGAAGATGCGCTCGGTGCCCTCCGCGTCGTTGTAGACGGTGAACGTCACTCCCCGCCGCAGGAAGGCGAGGTCGACCGCGGCCCGCCTCCGCTCGAACTCGGGGACTGCGAGCGAGGCGAGGCGCTCGGCAAGGAGGCGGTAATGGGGCCGCACTTCGCCGCTGGTCGCGTACATCTCGTCGAAGAACTCTCCGGCGTCGTAGTGGGTGCTTAGGAGCGACACGTGGTTTTGGTTTAGCCCGTCGCACGCGGTTCAGCAAGTCCCTTGCCAGACTGCCGCCCCGGGCCGCAGGGCAGGCGCATTATGAGTCGGTGGCCTGGAATTTGAACGGCATCTCGATCTTCACGTCCACCGTCCGGTCGTCCGCCGCGGTTGCGGGGCGGAATTTCCACTTTGCGAGCGCCGTGGCGCAGCGCCTGCCGATGTCGTCATCCGTCGTCTTCTCGACCTTGACGTCGATCACCGTCCCGTCGCGCTGAACGACGAACGAGAGGGTGACCTCGGCGTCCATCTTGCGCTGGCTCGGGCTGAGCTCGGGCCGCGGCGATTCGTAGCTCACCGGGAGGCTCTTGACCTCGCTCGCGTTGAACACCCTGTCCCTGCGCAGCAGGCTGGCGGTGAGCTTGAGCGTCTGGCCCTCCGGTATCTCGCACGAGATCGGCGTGGGATCGTAGCCCGGCAGCGTCAGCTCGAAGGATGCCATCTTCGGCGTGAGGTCATGGAGGAAGAGCGGAGTTGAGCCGAGGCGCATGCCGTCCTTGTCGACCCAGGCGCCGCTTGGGTCGCTCGAGAGCTCCAGCGATCCGTCCTGGTACCGCGTCTCCACCGGCACCGTGGCGCCCTTTTCAACCGTGAACTTCTCGACGTGATCATGGCACCCTGGGCGGGTAAAAGTCGCGATGTAGTCGCCGCCGGGGAAGTCCGCGTATTTCGCGGGGGTTCGGCCCGACCGCACGGGTTTGCCGTCGGGTTTCGAGGCCTCGCGGATGGCGAATGCGAGGTCGTCCGGGCTGCTCGTGAGCGTGAGCGTCCCCATCGAGGACCCGAGCTTGATCGTGCCGAGGTCCGTCGTCTTGGACCCCGTGATGTCCGCATTCAGCGCGACCGATTGATGCCCCGCGAGCGTGATGCGCAGGCTATGCGCGCCCGGGGCGATCCCGTCGAGCTTCACGGGCGACGTGAGCGGCGCGGCGCCGTCGATCGACACGGAAGCGCCGGCCGGCTCCGTGGCGAGGACCAGTGTCCCGGGAAGCTTGCTGATCCGCACCTCCTCGACCTCGGCGAGCACCGTGCGCCGGGTGGCGTCCTCCGTCTCCTTCTGCGTGGCCGCGATCGCGCTTTGAACGGCCTTGCGCGACTGCGCGGCGCTGTCCTTTGCGATCTGCTCGGCCTCCTTCAGGCGCACCTCGGCAAGGTGGTGGGCCAGGGCCTCCTGCTGCTCGAGGTCATGCTCCTTGATCTTCTCCATCCTTGAGTCGAGCACGACCGCTATCGAGGCAAACACCAGCGCCGCCGTCGCGATGATCCCGACATAGCGTCCCACCTTGCTCTTGGGCTGCCGCTGCTCCTGTCCTTCCGGCTGCGGAATCCCGGGATTCGTGCCCCCGGGGGGCCGTTGCCGGAACTTTGTCGTGTCAAAGGGAAGGCTGGTGAGGACCGGCTTGGAAAGCGGGGCGCCGGCCGCCGGGCCGCTGCGGGCGCCCTGCCCGCCGGCCGGAGGGGCGATCGGCGTCTGCGCCGATGAAACCGGCTCGGGCGTGGGCACGGGTGGCGGCGTGAAGCGCGGCGGTGCGAGCGAAGGGGCAGGCGCGGCGGCCGGCGCC
>PLKS01000270.1 GCA_003140665.1 Opitutaceae bacterium | reverse complement strand
CCCCGCCGCGGCCGCACGGAGCGGCGAGGGAAGCAGCGACTCGAGCACGGGAAGACCGAGGCCGACGCCGACCCCCTTGAGGAACAGGCGGCGGCTGAACGCCAGCCGGCGCTCGGCGGCCGGGTTCCGGCCCGGTTTATCGGGGGCGGTGTTCATCGGGATTATTGGGTGGCTGTGGCCGGGGAACCTGTCGAAACCTGCGCTGCGAACCGGGGCGGCCCGACCGGGCGCCGTCTCTGGAACGGCGGGGAATCTATCACGCCCAGCAGGAGTGTCGAGAATCGTCCATCGTCCCGCTCCAGTCCGGCCACGATGCGGTCGACCGACTCGACGTCGTAGTATTCCAGGCCGCGGCCCAGCGCGTAGGTGAGCAGCTTCTCGGACAGGCAGCGGTAGTAGTCGGCGCGCCGGTCATGGGTGATGATCCGCTTGAGCGCCCGCACGTCGGAGAATTCCTCGCCGGAGATCAGCTTCCCGGCGGTCTCGATCGGCCGGCCCGCCTCGGTGTCCCGGTAGTTGCCGAGCGCGTTGAAGTTCTCGAACGCGAGCCCCAGAGAGTCCATGCGGACGTGGCACGACTGGCACAGCTTGTCCTGCCGGTGCCTCGCGAGCATCTCCCTGAGCGTCGGCTCATGGTCGAAGGCGCTCTTCGCCTCCTCGAGGGCCGGGACGTTCGGGGGCGGCGGGGGCACGGGCGTTCCCAGGATGTTCTCGAGGACAAACTGGCCCCTCTTGACCGGGGAGGTCCGCGTCGGATTCGAGGTCACGGTGAGCACGGTGCCCTCGGTGAGGACGCCCCCGCGCAGGCTGCCCACGGGAAGCGCGACCAGGCGCATGGACTTGCCGGCGACGCCGGGGATGCCGTACACCGCGGCCAGCTTCTCGTTGAGGAACGTGTAGCCGCTTTCGACGAGCTCGAGCACGCTGCGGTCTCCCCTGAGGATGTAGTCGAAGCACATCTCGGTCTCGCTGCGCATGGCGCGCCGCGTGTCGCCGTCAAAGTCGGCCTTCGGGCCGCCGGGCGTGGGGGGGCCGAGCCCCAGCACGGCGCGGGCGTTTATGGGGACGAACTCGACGTCCCGCGCCTGCAGCCACTGGCCCGTGAAGTTGCGGACGAGGGCCGCGGACTTCGGGTCGCGGAGCATGCGCTCGACCTGCGCGTGGAGGTTGCCGCGCAGCCGACCCTCGCGCGCGAGCGCGATCAGCTCCGCGTCCGGCATCGTGGACCAAAGAAAATACGACAGCCGCGACGCGAGGGAATACTCGTCGATCAGGGGGAAGCGGCCGCCGGCGCCCGCCGGGTCGCTGCGCTCCAGTCGGAATATGAACCGGGGCGATGAGAGCACCGCCATCATCGCGCGGGACACCCCGAGTTCAAAGGTCCCGCCGGGCGCGGCGTCGACGCTGCGCGCAAGGTCGACGAGCCGGCCCAGCGTCGAGTCGTCCACCGGACGGCGGAACGCGCGCGACGCAAAATCGCCGAGGATTTCACGGGCATAGCGGTCGCGGCCGGCCCGCTGCGCCGGCGGTTCGCCGCGGGGGAAGAACCGCAGGTAGTTGGCGGGCCTCACGCGGGAGGCCGCGTCGAACGGCCCCTTCAGCTGCACCGACAGGATGCGCAGCTCCAGGCGCTGCTTCTCCTCAAAATCGGGGCCGAGCGCGCCCGGCGGCGTGTCCGCGGGAGGAAGGGGCGAGATCGCGAGGCTGACACGGTGCCGGCCCGCCCTCCAGGTCTCGTCATGGGCGAACTGGATCGCCTTGTAGTCGTGCCAGACGAGCGGCTCGTCGAAGCGGGTCTGCCCGTCGACCGTGACGACGAGGCGGCAGCGCGCCGGGTCGAAGTTGAAAGGCCCCTTGATCGCCAGGTCGAAGGCCACGCTGTACGTGGCGTCGCGGGGGGCGTCAAAGGCGTGCGTCACCTCGATCGCCTCGTCGAACCTGAGCGGCCGCCCCATCGCCGCCCGGACGGGGTGGCCCCCGTCCTCGCCCTCGGCGCCCGCGTTGGCCCGGGGATCGTCGTATTCCCGAAAATCGCTTCCGGTGGCCGTGATGACGGGGGTGACGCGCGAGCTCTGGGGCACCGCGCCCGTCACCACCGTCTCCGCGGCCCGCAGGTATTTCTCGAGCAGCAGCGGGGAGGTCGAGAGCACGTCGCCCATGTTGTCGAAGCCATTTCCCGTGTCATCGGGCGGGAACTCGACCTCGCTCGGATAATCGGCGCCGAGCAGCGACCGGACGGTGAGGCCGTACTCGATGCGGTTCAGGCGGCGGATCGTGACGCGGCCCGGATCGGGATCCGCCCGGTCGATGCCGAATGCCCCGTACTTGATCCAGTCGGCGATCACCTTCGCCTCGGCGGGCGAGGGACGGGGCTTCCCGGCGGGAGGCATGATGTCCGCGCGAAGGTTCTTGAGCGCCGCGAGCCAAAGGTCGGTCCGCTTCGTGAGGTCGGCGTCGCCCAGCTCGTCGAACGCGACCTTGCCCTTCGATGTCCCGTCCCCGTGGCATTCGTAGCAGTAATCCTCCAGGATCGGCTCCACGTCGTGGCGGAACGATGCGGCGGCGGGGCCCGGCCCCGCG
>PLKS01000100.1:3497-4122 GCA_003140665.1 Opitutaceae bacterium | reverse complement strand
CCACGCCGCCGACGTCGTCCCCCCGCTGGAGGAGGGGGAGCCGTCGACCAAGCCCTCCGGCGAGGCGGCAGCCAACTTCATCGTTCGGAAGATACGCGAATTCCCCGGGCAGGTGACGATCCTCGCGATGGGCCCCTTCACGAATCTCGCGCTGGCCTCGCGCCTCGACGAGGGGTATGCCGCGCTCGCGAGGGAGCTGGTGATCATGGGGGGCAGCTTCGATCCCGACGGGTCCAAGGTCGACGAATTCTCGCTGCAGTTCGTCAACAACCCACGCGTCGAGTTCAACTTCCGCTGGGATCCCGAGGCCGGAAAGATGATGCTCCATGCCGGCTGGAAAAAGATAACGGTCATTCCGACCGACGCCACGGTCGGCACGAAGTTCACGTCCGAGATCGTGAATCGGGCGACGGCCGGATCCGAGTCGCCCGCGTCAAAGTATGTCGCGGGGTTCGCCCAGCTCGGCTTCCCCATGTGGGACGAGGTGGCCGCGGCCGTGCTCCTCGATCCCTCGATCGCGCGCCGGACCGACAGGCTCGCGATGGACATCGACATCGGCCACGGCGCGAACTACGGCGCGACGCTGAGCTGGCCCGCGGGCGGCGGCCCCGGCCTCGGTGAGCCC
>PLKS01000100.1:0-3485 GCA_003140665.1 Opitutaceae bacterium | reverse complement strand
CCTCGAAGGCGAGGATATGGGTCGCGACCCGGTCCAGGAACCAACGGTCGTGGGACACCACGACGGCGCAGCCCGCGAAATTCTCGAGCGATTCCTCGATCGCGCGGATCGAGTTGATGTCCAGGTCGTTCGTCGGCTCGTCGAGGAGGATCAGGTTGGCGCCCGACTTCAGGAGGCGGGCCAGGTGCACCCGGTTGCGCTCGCCGCCGGAAAGAATGCCGACCTTCTTCTGCTGGTCGGGCCCGGTGAACCCGAATTGGGCGCAATAGGCGCGCGCGTTCACCTCGCGACCCCCCATCCTCAGGATGTCCTCTCCCCCGCTGATCGCCTCGTAGATCGTCGACTGGCCGGGAAGCGAGTCGCGCGATTGGTCGACGTGGGCAATCTTGACCGTCTCGCCGATCCGCAAGGTCCCGGCATCGGGCTGCTCCGCGCCGGTGATCATCCGGATGAGGGTCGTCTTCCCGGCGCCGTTCGGGCCGACGATGCCCACGATGCCTCCCGGCGGGAGCGAGAAGGTCAGGTTCTCGAAGATCAGGTTCTCGCCATAGGCCTTCGAGAGGCCCTTCGCCTCGACAACGAGCGTGCCCAGCCGCGGGCCGGGCGGGATGAGGATCTCGTAGTCCCTCTCCTTCTCGTCGACCCCCTCCTTCAGCATCGCCTCGTAGGCGGTGATTCGCGCCTGCGACTTCACGCGGCGCGCCGTGGCCGACTTCCGTATCCACTCGAGCTCGCGGGCCATCGCCTTCTGCCGCCGGTCCTCGGTGCGCTGCTCGACGGCGTGCCGCTTCTGCTTCTGCTCGAGCCACGACGAATAGTTCCCCTTCCAGGGGATGCCGTGGCCGCGGTCGAGCTCGAGGATCCACTGCGCGACGTTGTCGAGGAAGTACCGGTCGTGGGTGACGGCGATCACCGTCCCCTCGTACCGGGCAAGGTGCTGCTCGAGCCATTGGACGCTTTCCGCGTCCAGGTGATTGGTGGGCTCGTCGAGAAGGAGCACCTGGGGCTTCTTTAGGAGGAGGCGCGCGAGCGCGACGCGCCGGCGCTCGCCGCCCGAGAGCTGGTCGACCAGATGGTCGCCGGGCGGGCAGCGAAGGGCATCCATGGCCATCTCCACCTGGGGGCTGACGTCCCACGCGCCCTGGGCCTCGATCTTCTCCTGGAGCTCGCCCTGCCGGGCCATGATCGCCTCCTTGGCGCCCCCGTCCGCGGCCGCGTTCAGCTCGTCCCAGGTCGCGTCATAGGCCGCGACGAGGTCCGTCAGGTGCCTGACTCCCTCCTCAACGCACGCCCGCACGGTGCTTCCCGCGGCGAGCTGCGGCTCCTGCTCGAGGAGGCCGACGTCGTAGCCCGGCTCGATATGCACCCGGCCGTCGATCTCCGTGTCGCGCAGGGCGAGGATGCGCATGAGGGACGACTTTCCCGAGCCGTTGAGACCCAGGACGCCTATCTTCGCGCCGTAGAAAAACGACAGGGAGATGTCGCGGAGGATCTCCTTGCGCTCGATCTTCTTCGAGACGCCGATCATCGAGAAGATGATCNNGATTAATATGTTGATATTCATTTGCACTAGAAGCGCTTAAAATCAGGCCGCAGATCGATGATACGCGCCTTTTGACGCCGGGGAGATTTACCGGTTAACATGCGCATCGCATGAGATCCGTCAAAGTGCCCGCGCTCGAGCTCTTCCTTCACGAGATGATTCCCCTCGCGAAGGCGATGGGAGTCGGCGTCGAGGTGAGCGACGACCGCGCCCTGGTGCTGACGGCCCCGAAGGAGCAGAACAAGAATTCGCTGAACACCGCGTTTGGCGGCAGCCTGGTCGCGCTCGCCACGCTCGCGGGATACGGCGTTGTCTGGGAGTTGATGTGCGACGAGAAGAGGACGGAAAAGCCGGTATGGCACATCGTTGTCAAGGAGAGCCGCGCCGCCTACCGGCGCCCCGTGCTCGGCGACCTTCGCGCGATCTGCGAACGCCCGGCCCAGGCGGCGATCGCCGAGTTCAAGGAGGCGCTCGCCCGCTACGGCAAGGCGAAGCTCAAGCTGCGGGCCGCGATCATCGAGAACGGCAACGTCGCCGTCGATGTCCAGGCGGCGTTCGTGGTTTCCCGCTGACTTTACCGGCGCCGTCCGCCCGGTCAGATGTGCCGCGAATCGGCCTCGTCCTTTACCGCGTACCCGGTTTCCTGGCGCTGCAGGTTGACTTGGTTTTTCTTGACGTACGCCTGGTAGACATCCTCCGCGCTCATTCCAAGAGTCTGGGCCAGCGAGATCAGGAAATGGAAGAGGTCCACGACCTCCACGCGCGCGTTCTGCTCGTCGAATTTCTGGTATTTCGCCCACCACTTCCAAGGCACGGAATCAACGAGTTCCGCGATTTCCTGCTGCATCGCCCTGGTGTAGTTGAGGATCCATTTCGCCTTCTCCTCCTCGGTCTGCGGCGGAAGCGCGACCCCTATCCTCCGGTTGAGCGAATCCTGCATCCTGAAGATCTCCTCGAATTTGTCCATGGGGACATAAAGCTGCGGCCGCCGCAGTCGGGCGCAAGAGGCAATTGGCCACTGCGCCCGGGTCTCTTTTGGAGTTGCCCCCGAGGGGGATTTGGGCGATGGTTGCCAGCTTCGGCGTTTGCGTCTGAGCGCGTACCCATGCGCTCCGCAGCGCCGCTTAAACCACGGCCGCTCCCGATTTTCGGTGAGCGCCATCATACAAAACAAAAACAAAATGACAGATACAAATCCGTCCGGCGCACCCATTGCACCGGCCGCCGACATTCCGGCGACCGCTGCCAGCGCCGAGACCCCTGCCGGAAACTTCGGCAGCACCCGCGGATCGGGCCTTGCCCGAGGAAAGCGCCCTTCGGGCGCCGCGGCCCCCACAGCGAATGCGGCGAAGAGCGATTACAAGCTCACCGCGGTCGAAGTCATCACGCACGAGCGCGAGTACAAGAATCCGTTCGCGAGCCAAGAGCCCGCGAGCGCGCCGGCTCCCGAGCCGGTCAAAGTTGAAGCCCCCGCGGCAGCCGCCGCGCCCGTTCCCGAACCCGTGGCGCATGCCGCGGCCGCCGCCCCGGTCATCGCGCCGGAACCCGTCGCGGAAAAGCCGGGGATCCAGATCCTTCCTCCCGCCGAGGCGACCCGCCCGGCCGTGAGCTGGGAATCCCCGTCGGCATCGGCGCCCCGCAGGGAGGCCCGCTTTGACGACCGCCCGGACCGCGCGCGGCCCGATCATCGCCCGACATTCCGCGCCGACCGCAGGGAAGACCGCGCCGACGGGCCGAGGCCCGAGGGACGGGATCCCAGGCGCGACCAGCCGCAGCGCGAGCCGCGCCCGCAGCTCGACCAGCGCGAGCCGCGTCCACAATTCGACCAACGCGAGCCCCGCCCGCAGTTCGAGCCGCGCCCGCGCCGCGACAACGGTTTACCCGGCGCCCAGGGCGCTCCCGCCGCGGAGGCGGCCCCCAAGGGTTTCCTTGCGTGGCTCAA
>PLKS01000144.1 GCA_003140665.1 Opitutaceae bacterium | reverse complement strand
TGCGCACGGCATTTGCCAGCTCGATCATGGTCGACACGCCCATTTCAAGCTTGGCCCAGAACCTTGACGGCCCCACCTGGCCGGTGAAGTCGAAGGAGGAGACGCCTGCGAAGTACATCGACTTGAGCTACGGCGAGGCTTTGGAACTCCTCGCGCTCAAGGGTCAAACGGACGACAAGCTCGACCTCCTGATCTCGATCATGAAGGAGACGCTCGCGTTCGACAGCCCGTTCGGGGACATGATCGAGCAGACCGAGGCCGCTTCGGAGCGCGACAATCCGCTGCTTAAGAACATGGCGCGGATCGGCATGCCGGTGAACTTCCCGATCTCGCTCACGGCCCTCAGCAGCGACACGCTGGAGTTCTGCAAGCTGGAGGACCTAAAGACCCTCGGCGAATTCTCCGTGTTCGCTCAGGAAATGTCGCAGAATGTGATCATCGGCGGGGATTTCAGGAAACTCCTGAACGCCTTATCAAACCTCGATGAGGTCACGCTGACCGAGATCCTTCCGTACCGGAAGGGCTCCAAGGGGCTGCACCTGGTCGAGGCGCTGGGCCAGGCGACCCGCTCCGCGACCCCCCTTGCGAAGGCGCACGAGGCCGCCGCTTGGTTTTCGGAGGATTTTGTCATCCTCAAGAAGGACTTCGCCGAGGAGTCGGGAATCGGGAGGAGCCTGGGCGTGCTGGGCGATGTTGCTCTCGAGAAGAAGGTTTCCGACCTCATCCGCCAGCTGATAAAGCCCGGCTCCGGAACGGTCGTCGAAACCACCGCGCGCAAGACTGGCTTTTTTGGAGGACTTAAGCGTATATTCAAGAGATAGGGTGCCTTCCGGCACCCGAACCTGATGCCTGACCCATCCAATATAAGGTTTCCCACCAAGCGCGCTGAGGCTGGTGGAAATTTGTCGTTGCGCCGAAACAGGACGATGACGATTTCGCCGTTCTCCGTGTCGGAGGCCTCGGCCGCGGCCAGGGAATCCATCAGGAAGATCGTCTCGGCGACGAGGCCGGCGGCCGGCGGACGAAGCCCGGCCGACGACGCCCGGATCGCCGAGCTCGAGCGTTCGCTCCGGCAGCTGGAGCTCAAGCTCGTCGAGAGGGAGCGCATCGTGCAGGAGAAGGAGGCGCGCCTCAACGAGCACGAGCGGGAGCTTGCCGAGGCCGAGGCGTTGCTCGCGGCGCGGGAGCAGCTCGTCGCAGCGTCGCGAAAGGCGACGCCCGTCCACGTTTCACCGGAGGAAAGGGCGGCCCTCGAGGGCCTCCGCGCCGAGCTCGAGCGCCAGGAGGGCGCCCTCAAGGAGGCGCAGGTCGCGCTGCATGAGCGCGAGCAGTTCGTCGAGGACAGCGAGACGCGTCTTTTTGAAAAGGTGCAGGCCGAGCAGGAGAGGGAGATCGAGCTCGACCAGCGCGAGGAGGAGATCAAGGCCCGGAGACGGAAGCAGCGGCTCAGCGAGGCCGCCGAGGACCCGCAGGCCGCCGCGGCGCTCCAGGCCGAGGATGCGGCTGCGGCGGACGCGGACGAGATGAAGGCATGAGCCTTGACGCGGTTCGTCCAGGGCCGCTAGTTTGATGCAACTTTTCATGGGACTTGGCGTCCAACCCTTTCCAATCATCAAAGCATGAGACTCCTCCGATTCGCACTATGCGTTGCATGCCTGTCATTTGCGGGCCTGCGCGCCGCGGAGGAGGAGAAGCAGCAGCCTGAGGAGATCCCGGACTTCAATCAGCTCGACGAGTACACCTACGTTCCCAAGTCGACGCTGAGCCTTGCCAGCCGGTTCTTCCTCACGGGCCCCAAGACGGTCTACAGCGGGCAGGGCGCGATCCCGTCGCCCGTCAATCCGGGCAGCGATGCGACCGTCGGCATTCCAAACATCTCGCGCACCTACATCGACGGCCAGCTCGACCCGGACACCCGCTCGATCGCCGTCAGCAATGGCGTGGGCGAAACCACGTCNNCCGATCGCCTCCGACGGCCGGACGAATTCCTGGAGCTACGACAACCAGAGCCAGCTGCTGCCCAATGGCGACATGGTCTTTCACAACTATTCGGGAGAGGTGACCGACACGGGCTCCCACGATACCAACGGGGCGCCCAACCTGGGCCTTGAGTTGCTGATGGACAGGGACATGGGCAAGCTTGGAAAGCACATGAAATGGGCCATCACTGCCGGATTCAGCCTTGGAGACATCCATTCGAGCACGTATGCGAGCGTTCCGACCACGGTGACGACGACCACGGATGAGTACGACCTGTTCGGGCAGGTTCCACCCGCGGCTCCCTATACGTCGCCCAACACGATCAGCCAGGCGGTCCTGAACTCCAGCGGCCAGGTGGTCTCGGGCACCAGCTCCACGTCGGCGAGCCAGCAGGCGGACCAGACGACGCTCATCGGAAACCTGCCGCTCAGCCGGACGACCACGGTGACGTACGTCGATACCACGAACCGCTACTTCATCGAGGGCGCCTATTACACGCTCCGGATAGGCCCGACACTCATCATGCCGATCGGGGCGCATTTCAAGTTCACGATGAGCGCCGGCCCCGATATCATCTACTCGGGTTCCGAGCTGAACATCGCTGAGAACCTCCTGTTCGCGACGGGCGAGCCGGCCATCACGGAACTTTACCAGAAGGAGAACACCAAGATCTTGCCGGGCTACTACGTGGACGTGGACGTGAGGTACGACCTTACGGAGACCGCGGGCTTCTACGTGGGGAATATCTACCAGGGCGGGGGTGGCTATTCCCAGACCGTCCCCAGCGGGACGGGCACGTCCTACAACACGCGCATCGATTTCAGCAACCAGGACGGCGTCAAGGCGGGAATGACGTTGAGGTTCTGATCGGCCGCCGCCGGCGTCAGGCTTCCGCGAGGTCGGCCAGGACCGACTCGATCCCGCGGAGCGTATCAGCAGGGTAAAAGCTGTTTATCCGCGCGATCACCTGCTGGATGATCCCATCCGGGCACGATGCGCCACCGGTGACGAGGATTCGCCTGGGACCGTCGCCGCTGCCGCCCGGCGCCACCTTCCAGAGGGCCCGGCGCTCAACGTGGTCGCCAGGTCCCGGGTGGCCCTTTGCCGGGAACACGTAATGCTCGACCTCGCCGGTGGAAAGGATGTTGGCCTCGCTCTGGACGAAGAAGGCCCGGTCCCCGAGGTGCTTCTCGCACAGGCGGTAGAGCTGGTACGTGTTCGATGAATTCCTGCCGCCGATCACGAATGCCGCGTCAAGGGGCTCGGCGAGGGCTCGGCTGAGGGCGTCCTGGTTAACCTGGGTCGCGTAGCAGAGCGTGTCGTTGCGCCCGTGCCCGCCGACGCGCGCCAGTTCGCCTGGCTTGTCGGGCCCGTACCTCCGCGCATAGACGTCCCTCATGTGCGTGATGATCTCCCGCGTCTCGTTCATCAGGAGCGTGGTCTGGTTCACGACGGCGATGCGTGCCAGGTCGCGCTCGACATCGAAGCCCGGGGTGGTTTTCCCGTCAAAAAGCGAGCGGAAGAGCGAGCGCGCCGCCGCGTCATCCTTCACGATGATCTCCCCCAGGCGCCGCGCCTCCTCCATGTTGCGCACGATGATTGCCGGCGCGTAGCGCCGGGTGTTCGAGAACGTCGCCTTGGTCTCCTCGTGCTCGTGCTTGCCGTGTATGACCACGGTGTAGCCCTCCCGGCCGTAGGCCCTGGCCGCCTTCCAGACTTTTTCGACGAGCATGCACGTTGCGTCGTACTGCCGGATGGCGATGCCCTTTTTCACGAGCCGCCTCTTGTCCTCGTCGGTCGCTCCGAAGGCCGGAATGATCACGATGTCGTCCGAGGTCAGCGTGTCCCAGAGGCTGGGGCCGCCGGGACCGGTCGCATGGGGCACCCCCTTGTCGGTCTGGAGGTACCTGAGGCCCCGGCGGATCAGGTCGTCGTTCACGAACGGGTTATGGATCAGTTCGGAAAGCATGAACACGCGTTTGCCCGGATTGTCCGTCAGCGTCTCATAGGCGCGCTCGATCGCGTTCTTCACGCCCAGGCAGAACCCGAAATGACTGGGAACAACGTAGCGGACCGCCCCGAAATCGAGCAGGACCGGAGTGGTCGCGGTGCGCTCCTGGCGGCGCGCGAGCGCCTTGATCGCCGCGCACAGGCCGGACTGGTAGATGGCGCCGGCCTCGGGGTCCTGGACGTAGACGGCGGTGTTGCGCTCCCTCTCGGGCCGGAACTTGTAGATGAAGTCGTTCTCCCCGAGATTAAGGTAGGGTATCTCGATGAGGTGGGGCTCTAGGGGGGCGAGAATGCCGGCGAGGGAGGGCGCGAGCGCCCCGCGGTCCGACTCGAGCTGCTCGGCCGTGCGCATTTCAATCTCCGGGTCTGAGGGCGGGCCCTCCACCTGCGCGAAAAAGACCCGGTAGGGATGGCCGCCGGCGTCCGCGGTGAACCGCTCGACGGGCCTCGAATGGCTCCTGAACGACGACTCCAGGCGTCCGATGGCGCCGCCGAGGTCGGCGCCCGTGAAGGGGAGGGCCGCCCCGGACCCAAGCCGGCGGACGGCGAGGCGGTTGTTGCCGTCAAAGGCCAGGATGCAGTCGTGCGGCGAGACGGCGACCCCCGGGGGCGTGGACATCGGTCAAATATGCGCCAGGGTCAGGCTTTCGGCAAGGTTGAGCTCAGCGCGGCCTGAAGTTTTTCGACGTCGCGGCCGCCGCCCATCGCAAAATCGGGCTTCCCGCCGCCCTTGCCGCCAAGCTTCTGGCTCAGCTCGTTGACAATCTTCCCGGCGCTGAGGCCGGCCTTCGTCGCGGCGGGCGAGCAGAAAGCCACGACGGCAACCTTGTCGCCGAGCGGCGCCGCAAGGACGACCACGCCTTCGCCAAGCTTCGCGAGGACCTGGGAACCCAGGGAGCGGAGCGCGTCGGGAGAGTCGACGGCGACCTGCGCTTTGGCAAATTTCAGCCCATCGCCGGAGACGGCGTTGCCCGCGATGTCTGACGCCAGGCTTGCGGAGGCCTTCTGCTCGAAAGACCTGAGCCTCCTCTCGATCTCGGATTTCTCGGCGAGGAGCGAATCAATGCGGGTGCCCAGTGCCTCGCGGGACGAGCCGAGCCTCTGGGCCGCCGACTCGACCGCGTCGAAGGCCCGGAGCGCGTGGCGGTGGGCCGCGTCACCCGCGACGGCCTCGACCCGCCGCGTGCCGGCGGCGATCGCGCTCTCGTGGACGATCTTGATGAAGCCGATCTCGCCCGTGGTCGCCACGTGGGTGCCGGCGCAGAGCTCGCGGCTGTAGCCGCCGATGTCGACGACGCGGACCACCTTTCCGTATTTTTCGCCGAAGAAGGCGAGTGTGCCCTCCGGCTTCTGGTCGAATTCCACCTCGTAGGCCTCGACCTTGGCGTTCTCGAGCACCCTCCGGTTCACGAGCTCCTCGATCTCCCGAAGCTGGGCGTGCGTCACCGCCTCCAGGTGCGAGAAATCAAAGCGCAGCCGGTCGGGGGCGTTCAGGGAGCCGGCTTGGCGGACGTGCGTGCCGAGCACCTTCCGGAGCGCCCAGTGCAGGAGATGGGTCGCCGAGTGGTGGCGCTGGATGGCCCGGCGGCGCACCAGGTCCACGGAGAGTTCCGCGGCCGTCCCCACGGCGGGGACCGGGGCGTCCGCGGCGACCTTGTGAAGGTGCCGGCCGGACTTGTCCCTCACGGTGTCGAGGATCTCGAGGGCCTTCCCGGCGGCGAGCGCGTGCCCCGCGTCGCCAAGCTGGCCCCCCATCTCGGCGTAGAACGGGGTCCGGTCGAAGGCCAGAAACACGCCGCTCTCCGATCTCGCGACGTCGACGAGGGTGGCATGGGTTCCCTTCGAGGGATCGAGCGAGTAGCCCGTGAAGGCCGTCGGAATCTGCGAGGGGGCCGCGTCGCCCTGGGTCGCTGCGACGATCACCTCTTTTTTCTGCGAGGCGCGGCCGCGCCCCCTCTGCTGGTCCATGAGCGCCTCGAATCCGGCCACGTCGACCGTCAGGCCCCGCTCCAGCGCGATCAGCTGGGTCAGGTCGAGCGGGAAGCCGTACGTGTCATACAGCTCGAAGGCGGCCGGCCCGGGGAGCGCGCCCGCGGACGCGGCCTCGTCAAACCGCCTCAGCCCGCGCTCGAGGGTCCTCCCGAAGCTCTCCTCCTCGGACTTGATGACGCGGCGGATGGTGGGCTCCTGCCGCGCAAGCTCCGGGAAGACGCCGCCGAGCGACTCGACGACGGGATCGACGAGCTTCTCGAAGAATCCGGTGGAGAGGCCCAGGTGGCGGCCGTAGAGGGCCGCGCGGCGCAGGATCCGACGGATGACGTAGTTTCTTCCCTCGTTCCCGGGAAGGATCCCGTCGGAGATGGCGCAGGACACGCAGCGGGCGTGGTCGGCAAGCACGCGGAACGCGACGTCGGTGAGCTCCTGCTCGGCCAGCCCGGTTCGCCGCGCGGGGACGGTGCCCGCGTAGGCCTTGCCCGAGAGCTTCGCAATGCGGGAAAACAGGGGCGCGAAGGCGTCGCAATCGTAGTTGGACGGCTCGGCTGAGAAATCGGTGAACCCCTTGGTCGTCGCGAAGATCCCGGCGACCCGCTCGAATCCCATCCCCGTGTCGACGTGCTTGGCCGCGAGCGGCGAGAAGGTCCCGTCAGCGTTCGCGTTGAACTGGATGAAGACGTGGTTCCAGATCTCGATGCAGCGCGGGGAGCCCGCGTTGACGAGTTTCCGGCCCTCGGCCTCGCCGTCCGAGGCGAGGAGGTTGACGCTGATCTCCGAGCAGGGCCCGCAGGGCCCCGTCTCGCCCATCATCCAGAAATTGTCCTTCTTCGAGCCCCGGACGATGTGGGTATCCGGGTCAAGGCCGGCCTTCCTGAAGATGCCGGCCCAGATGTCGTGTGCCTCGCTGTCGAACTCGGAGGGGTCGCCCTTTTCCTTGTCCGGCGAATACACCGTGGCGAAGATCCTCTTCGGGGGCACGCCCCACACATTGGTGACCAGCTCCCAGCCCCAGGCCAGGGACTCCTTCTTGAAGTAGTCTCCGAACGACCAGTTTCCCAGCATCTCGAAGAAGGTGTGGTGGTAGGTGTCGAACCCGACGTCCTCCAGGTCGTTGTGCTTTCCGCCGGCCCGTATGCATTTCTGGGTGTCCGTGGCGCGCGTGTCGCTGCCGGGCCTTGCGCCCGCCCAGCGGGACACGTCGGGGGCGCGCTCGCCGAGGAATATCGGGACGAACTGGTTCATCCCGGCATTGGTGAACAGGAGCCCGGGCGAATCGGGAAGGAGCGAGGACGACGGGACGACCGAGTGCCCGCGGGCCGCGAAGAAATCGAGGAATGACCGGCGTATCTCCGATGACGTCATAGGGCGGCGATGACCGCGTCCGCCATGGCCCGGGTGCCGACGGAGGCGCCACCAAATGCGATGTCGGCCGTGCGCGTTCCGCCGGTGACGGCCTTCCTCACCGCGGCCTCGATCCGTGCGGCGGCCCTCTCGAGGCCGTAGCTGTAGCGCAGCATGAGCGCCGTCGAGAGGATCTGCGCGCAGGGGTTCGCGACGCCCTTGCCGGCGATGTCGGGAGCCGTGCCACCCGCGGGCTCGTACAGGCCGAAGGGCAGTCCGAGCGAGTTGCGCCCGGCGCCGATGGAGGCCGAGGAGAGCATCCCGAGCGAGCCGCAGATGACGGCCATCTCGTCGGAAAGGATGTCGCCGAACAGGTTCTCCGTCACGAACACGTCGAACTGGTTCGGGCTGCGGACGAGCTGCATCGCGGCATTGTCGACGTACATGTGGCTCAGCTCAATGTCGGGCGCGTGCCTTGCGACATAGTCGGCCACGGTCCTGCGCCAGAGGACGGAGGTCTCGAGGACGTTGGCCTTGTCGATCGAGCAGAGCCTTTTCTTGCGGGAGCGGGCGGCCGCGACCGCGGTGGCGGCGATCCGCTCGATCTCGCTCTTTCGGTAGGTCATCGTGTCGACGGCCTGGACGTCGCCGTCGGCGAGGACGGTCGTCTCCTTGGGCTTTCCGAAATAGAGGCCGCCGGTGAGCTCGCGGATGCACACGATGTCGATCCCGTCGGGAATGCGCTCGGTCTTGATCGGCGAGGCCGCCGTCAGCTCCCGGTAGAGGAGTCCGGGACGGATGTTGGCGAACAGCGTGAAGTGCTTGCGCAGCGGCAGGAGTGCGGCGCGCTCCGGCTGGTCCTTGGGCGGAAGCTTCTCCCACTTTGGGCCGCCGACCGACCCGAAAAGGATCGCATCGCATTGCTCGCAGGTTTGCAATGTGCTTTCCGGCAATGCCTTGCCATGATTGTCAATCCCGGCACCCCCGACATCCGCGGCGAGCGGCTGCAGGGTGAGCGACTCGAGACGCCCGACGTGGTCAAGCACGCGCAGCGCCTCGGTCATCACCTCCGGGCCTATGTAGTCTCCGGCCAATACGGCGAACTTGAGGGTCGGCATGGAAAAGGGGTCTATCGGTAGCCGCTGCGGAACCAAAGGTGAAGGGGAATTTTCGCCGTTGCGGGACCGGTGGAAACTTCTCTCTTTGTGGCGTGAATGTCCATGTCCTGCCCGCGGGCCCGATCCCGACGAACGCCTATCTGCTCACCGACCCCTCGACCGGCGAGGCGGTCCTGATCGATGCGCCGGAGGGGATCTGGGGGAAGGCGGAAACCGTTCTCAAGGCGGAGCGGTGCCGGCTGACGCGGCTTTGGCTGACCCACGGGCACTGGGACCACACTCAGGGCGCGGCCGAGGTCGTGCGAAATACCTGGGCGCAGGTCCATGCCCATGGCGCGGACAGGCCGCTGATCGAGACGCCCGAGGTGATGAGGCCGCTCCTGCTTCCTGGAATGGTCGTCGAGCCGGTCAAGGTCGACCGGTGGCTCGAGGACGGCGACTCCATCGACGCGTTTGGGGAAAAGGTGCGCGTGAGCCACGTGCCCGGCCACTGCCCCGGCAGCCTCATGTTCTACTTCGAAGGGAAGCAGGCCGCGTTCCCGGGCGACGCGCTCTTCCGGGGGAGCGTGGGACGGACGGACCTGCCGGGAGGCGACGCCGGCGAGCTGGAGCGTTCCATACGTTCGCGCATCTACACGCTGCCGGATGCGACGACGGTGTATCCCGGGCACGGCGGCCCGACCACGGTCGGCGAGGAGAAGGCGCACAACCCCTATGTCAGCGGCTGACCACGAGGGTTTCATGCGGCGGGCGATCGGCCTGGCGCTGCGCGGCTGGGGCAGGACGCACCCCAACCCGATGGTGGGCGCCGTCCTGGTCGAGGACGGGCGGGTGGCGGCCGAGGGCCTTCATGAGAGGGACGGGGGTCCCCATGCCGAAAGGGCTGCGATCGACTCGCTGGGCCGGCCTCCCGGCCCCCATGCCACGCTCTACGTCACGATGGAGCCCTGCTCGACCGCGGGGCGCACGGGCGCCTGTACCGGGGCGATCCTCGCCGCCGGCATTCGCCGGGTTGTCGTCGGGGCCACGGATCCCAACCCGGCGCACGCCGGGGCCGGGTTCGCGGTGCTCCGGGGGGCTGGAGTGGAGACGGTCACGGGGGTCCTCGAGGCCGAGTGCGCGGACATCAACCTGATCTACAACCACTGGATCACGCGGGGGACGCCTTTCCTCGCCGGAAAGCTCGCGTCAACCCTGGACGGCAGGATCGCCACCCGCACGGGGGAATCGAAATGGATCACCGGAGGGGTCGCCCGCGAGGATGTGCACCGGTGGAGGGCGCTCTTTCCCGCGATAGCGGTCGGGGCCGGTACCCTCATGGCGGACGACCCCAGGCTGACGGCCCGGCGGGAGGGGATGGCCATCGAGTGCCCGACCCGGTTCGTTTTCGACGGGCGCCTCCGCAGCGTCGTCGACGACCGCCTTCCCGCGGTCTATTCGGACGAGTTTGCGAGGAGGACGGTCGCCGTGACCACGCGGCACGCGGGGGAGGGGTACGTCCGCAAGCTTCGCGACCGGGGCGTGGGCGTGTGGATCTTCGACTCCGCGGACGCCCGCGTGCCGCTGGCGAAGTTCCGCGCCCGCTGCGCCGACGAGGGGATCATCGGCGTCCTTTTCGAGGGCGGCGCGAACCTGTTGAGCCGGGCGCTGTCCGAGCGCGAGCTCGACTACCTGATCGCCTACCAGGCCCCGGTCATCTTTGCCGACGAGCGCTCCAAGCCGGTCCTCGGAGGGCTCAGGACCGAGAGGCTCTCGCAGGCGATCCGGCTGGCCGACGTCCGCCGCCTGAACCTGGGCGACGATTCGCTCGCGCGGGGCCGCATAGTCTACCCCGACGGGGTCCAGATCGATGAAGCTCTATCTGGCCTCGGGTAACGCGCACAAGGCGGCGGAATTCCGGGCGCTGGCAGAAGCGACCCGGCCCCCGGGGACGGCCGGGGAGCGGATGGAGGTCCGGCCTGCCTCGGAGGCCGGCGGGATGCCCGCGGTGGTCGAGGATGCGGGCACGTTTGCGGGGAACGCGCTCAAGAAGGCCCGCGCGCTGCGCACGCGCCTTCCCGCGGAAAGCTGGGTGCTCGCCGACGACAGCGGCCTCTGCGTCGAGGCCCTGGAAGGCGCGCCCGGCGTCGAGTCGGCGCACTTCGCCGGGCCGCAGGCCGATCCCGCGGCCAACCTCGCGAAGCTCATCGAGAGCATGCGGGCGGTGCCGGACGGCCGCCGCGCCGCCGAGTTCGTGTGCGTCCTCGCGCTCCTCGGCCCCCCGGACGTCGAGAGGCTCTTTGAGGGGCGCTGCGCGGGCCGGCTCATCCGCGAGCCCCGGGGGCGGGCCGGCTTCGGCTACGACCCGCTCTTCGTGCCGGAGGGCTTTGAAATCACGCTGGCCGAGATGTCTGCCCATCAGAAGAACCGGGCCGGCCACCGGGGCCGCGCTTGGATCGGGTGCGCCGCGTGGCTTGCGGCGCGGCTCTAAACCGTGTTTGGATCACCCCTCCATGGCCGAGTTTTACATCACCACAGCGATCGACTATGTGAACGGCCTCCCCCACATCGGGCATGCCTATGAGAAGGTGCTTACCGACGTGATCGCCCGGTTCCGGCGCCTGATGGGGGATTCGGTCTATTTCCTGACGGGAACGGACGAGCACGGCCAGAAAATCGAGCGCGCAGCGAAAGCCGCGGGTGTGAAAGAAGAGGAGTTTGTCGATCGAATCGCCGAAGAGTATCGCCAGTTGTGGAAAGAGCTCGACCTCAGCATTGACCGCTTCGTTCGCACCACCGAGCCGCGCCAGGAGCGCGCCGTGCACCGGCTTCTGCTTCAGGCCAAGGACAACGGTTATATCTACAAGGGTTTCTACGAAGGGCAATATTGCGTATTCGACGAAATGTATGTGGACGAACCGCTCCCTGGCGGACTTTGTCCCGAGTGCAAACGCCCGACTGAACGCATTCGTGAAGAAAATTATTATTTCAAGCTATCCGAATTTCAAGATCGCCTGATTCAACTCTACGAATCGCAGCCGGATTTCATTCAGCCCGAAACGCGCCGGAATGAAGTTATGGCGTTCGTCCGCGGCGGCTTGCGCGATCTCTCCGTCAGCCGGACTTCGATCAAGTGGGGCATTCCGTGGCCNNATGACGAGCTTCAGTGGGAAAAATATTGGCCCGCGGATCTTCATTTGATCGGAAAGGAAATCCTACGGTTCCATGCGGTTTATTGGCCCGCTTTTCTAATGGCCGCGGAGGAGCCATTGCCGAAGCGCATCTACGCGCACGGATGGTGGCTCTTCGCCGATGAAAAAATGTCGAAATCGCGCGGAAACATGCAGTATCCGCAGCCGATCGCACGAGCTCTGGGTATCGACGCGCTTAGATATTTTGTGCTGCGAGAAATGGTTTTTGGCTAGGAC
>PLKS01000023.1 GCA_003140665.1 Opitutaceae bacterium | reverse complement strand
CTCGGTTCCCGTCCAATCCGGGGTACCCTTGGCTTTCAACGGCCACCCGTGAATTCAGAGGAGGAAAATGGTCGGGCCGGAGAGATTCGAACTCTCGACCTCTTGCACCCCATGCAAGCGCGCTACCAGGCTACGCTACGGCCCGAACAAGAGAAAGGTCAGCAAGACCCGCGCTCCGGGTTGAAGCAAGAGCAAAGCATGCAGGTATGCCCATTGCAGCCGCGCGCGGTGCAATGCTCGCGGCCGAAGTAGATCATCCTCAGGTGCAGCTTGTTCCAGACCGACTCGGGAAAGAGCGCCTTGAGATCGCGCTCCGTTTCCACGACGTTGCGGCCCCGGGACAACCGCCAGCGCTTCGCGAGCCTGTGGATGTGGGTGTCGACGGGGAAGGCCGGGAACTTGAAGGCCTGCGACATGACGACGCTGGCCGTCTTGTGCCCCACCCCCGGAAGCTCCTCCAGCTCGCCGAAGGTGCGGGGCACGGCGCCGCCGTGCTTCTCGATGATGATCCTTGAGAGCCCGGAGATCGCCTTCGCTTTCTGGGGCGAAAGCCCGCACGGGCGGATGATCCGCTGGATGTCCGCGACCGCAAGCGCGGCCATCTTCTGCGGCGTGTCGGCCAGCGCAAAGAGCTCCGGGGTCACCTCGTTGACCTTCCTGTCGGTGCACTGCGCGGAGAGCACCACCGCGACCAGCAGCGTGAACGGGTCCTTGTGGGCCAGCGGGATCGGCGTCCTCGGGTACAGCGCCTCGAGCACCCGGCCGACGTGGTCGGCGCGCGACTGCCTCGTCGGGTATGCCTTGGGTTTCATCTGCATTCTCTTCTATCCCATATTAGATAGAGAATCAAACAACGGAGCGTTTTTGGCCAAAAACGGTTGCGCGGCCATGGCGAGCGCCTACCTTTCAACCGCATGTCCGCCCCCAGCGAACTCGTGAATCCGACCGACTCCTTCGCCCGACGCCACCTGGGCGACGATTTGGCCGGCACGTCCGCCATGCTCGCGGAGCTCAACTACCCGAGCGTGGATGCTCTGGTCGACGCCGCGGTCCCCACGCACATCCGCCGGGGCCCGCTCAACCTGCCGGCCGCCTCGGGCGAATCCGCGGCGCTCTCGGAACTGCGCTCGATCGCCTCGGACAACCGGGTCCTGCGGAATTTCATAGGGATGGGCTACAGCGACGCCGTGGTCCCCGGCGTGATCCAGCGGACGGTCCTGGAGAATCCCGCCTGGTACACCGCCTACACGCCCTACCAGGCCGAGATCTCCCAGGGCCGGCTCGAGGCGCTCCTCAACTTCCAGACCGTCGTCAGCGACCTGACCGGCCTCGAGATCGCCAACGCGTCGATGCTCGACGAGGGAACCTCCGCGGCGGAGGCGATGATGATGTGCCACAGGCTCAAGGAGGGCGGAGACTCCGAGCACCGCGTTTTCTTCGTCTCCGACGCCTGCCACCCGCAGACGATCGACATCGTGCGGACCCGGGCCAGGCCGCTCGGCATCGAGATCGTGACGGGCGACCACCGCTCGTTCAGCCCGGGCCCGGGCTGCTTCGGCGTGCTCGTCCAGTATCCCGACACCTGGGGAGCCGTCTGCGACTACACCGCGTTCTTCGATGAGGCCCACGCCGCCGGCGCCTTCTGCATCGTGGCCGCGGACCTCCTCGCGCTCGCCCTGCTGCGTCCTCCCGGGGAGTTCGGCGCGGATGTCGCCGTCGGTTCCTCGCAGCGCTTCGGCGTGCCGCCCGGCTTCGGCGGACCCCATGCCGGGTACCTGTCCACGCGGGATGCCTTCAAGCGCCAGATGCCGGGGCGCCTGGTCGGCGTCTCGAGGGACGCGCAGGGCGACCCCGCCATGCGCCTCGCGCTCGGCACCCGCGAGCAGCACATCCGCAGGGACAAGGCCACGTCGAACATCTGCACCGCCCAGGTCCTTCTCGCCGTCATGGCGTCGATGTATGCCGTCTACCACGGGCCCGAGGGGATCCGCAGGATCGCCCGCAGGACGAAGCTCCTGGCCGAGATGCTCGCGGCCGGCCTTCGCGCGACCGGGGCGAGGCTGGGCGACGAGCCGTTCTTTGACACGCTCACGGTGGCCAACGTGGCCCCCGAGCGCGTCCACGCCGCCGCGGAGGCCAGGGGATTCAACCTGCGCCGCATCGACGGGGACCGCGTCGGCATATCGCTCGACGAGGGCGCGACGATCGAGGAGGTGAAGGCGCTCCTCGCGATCTTCGGGGCCGTCCCGCTGCCCGGGGCGGACGCGGTCAGCCCGGATTTCGCCCCGCCCCTGGCGCGGACGACGCCGTTCCTGACGGCGTCGGTTTTCCAGAGACACCACACCGAGCACGAGATGCTCCGCTACATCAAGCGGCTGGAGGCGAAGGATCTCACGCTCTGCCAGTCGATGATCTCGCTCGGCTCGTGCACCATGAAGCTCAACGCGGCGAACGAGCTGTTCCCCGTCTCGTGGCCGGAATTCTCAAGGATGCACCCCTTTGCGCCGGAGGACCAGACCCGGGGCTACAAGCGCCTCTTCAGGGACCTCGAGGCGTGGCTTGCCGAGATCACGGGGTTTGCCGCGGTCTCGCTGCAGCCCAACGCGGGCTCCCAGGGGGAGTACGCCGGGCTCCTCGTCGTGCGCGCCTACAACGAGTCCCGCGGCGAGGGCGGCCGAAACGTGTGCCTGATCCCGACGAGCGCCCACGGGACCAACCCCGCGAGCGCCGTCATGTGCGGCTACCGGGTCGTGCCCGTGGAATGCGACGCCCAGGGAAACATCGACGTGGCGGACCTGAAGGCCAAGGCGAGGGCGCATGCGCAGGACCTCGCGGCCCTGATGGTCACCTATCCGTCGACGCACGGCGTCTTCGAGAGCGCGATCAAGGACATCTGCGCGATCGTGCACGCCAGCGGCGGCCAGGTCTACATGGACGGCGCCAACATGAACGCCCAGGTCGGGCTGACGTCGCCCGGGCACATCGGGGCCGACGTCTGCCATCTCAACCTCCACAAGACGTTCTGCATCCCGCATGGCGGCGGGGGGCCCGGGATGGGGCCGATCGGCGTGGCGGCCCACCTCGCCCCGTACCTGCCCGGGCATTGCGTCGTCTCGCCCTTCGGCGGCGACCGCGGGAGGGCCCACCTGGGCGCCGTGAGCGCGGCGCCCTGGGGAAGCGCCAGCATCCTCGTCATCTCATGGATGTACATCCGGATGATGGGCCCGGACGGGCTCACCGCCGCGACCAAGGCGGCGATCCTGAATGCAAACTACGTCGCGAGGCGTCTCGAGCGCTTTTTCCCGGTCCTCTATCGCGGCTTGTCGGGGCTCGTGGCCCATGAGTGCATCGTCGACCTGCGCGGCTGGAAGAAGCACGGCGTCGACGCCGAGGACGCCGCCAAGCGCCTCATGGACTATGGCTACCATGCCCCCACCGTCTCGTTCCCGGTCCCGGGGACGTTCATGGTGGAGCCGACCGAGAGCGAGACCAAGGCCGAGCTCGACCGGTTCTGCGACGCGATGATCGCGATCCACGGCGAGATGCAGGCCGTCGCGAACGGCGAGGCCGACAGGGCGAACAACCCGCTCAAGAACGCGCCGCACACGGCGAAGGTCGTGTGCGCCGACGACTGGGATCATCCCTATTCGCGGGAGCTGGCGGCGTTTCCCGCGCCGTGGACGCGCGCCTCGAAGTTCTGGCCCGCCGTCGGGCGCGTCGACAACGTGTTCGGCGACCGCAACCTCGTGTGTTCCTGCGTCGGCATGGAGGCGTACGCCGAGGCGGGCTCGTGAGCTCCGGATTTCCATGAGAATCATCAGGCACCTCACCCCCGCGGGCCCCGCCCACGCGGCGCTCCAACCCGACGGCACCGCCCGCGAGATCTCCGGCAGCCTGTTCGGCCCGTTCTTCGCGACGGACAAGACGGTCAAGCCGGGCAAGGTCCTCGCGCCGCTCTCGCCGCCGAACATCCTTGCGATCGGCCTCAACTACCGAAGGCACGCCGAGGAGGGCGGAAAGCCCCTCCCCGAGCGGCCGATGCTCTTCATCAAGAGCACGAACAGCGTGCAGAACCCCGGGGACCCGATCGAGCTTCCCAGGAAGCTCCCGAGCCACGAGGTCGACTATGAGTGCGAGCTCGCGGTCGTGATCGGGCGGGCGTGCAAGAACGCCACGCGCGCCACCGCCCTCGACTACGTGCTCGGCTACACGGCGGCGAACGACGTGTCCGCTCGTGACTGGCAGCTGCGGCTGAACGGGGGCCAGTTCTGCCAGGGCAAGAGCTTCGACACCTTTTGCCCCCTCGGGCCCGTCCTCGTCACGCGGGACGAGCTGCCGAATCCCAATGCGCTGGCGATCAGGACGATCCTCAACGGCCAGACGATGCAGGACTGCACCACGGGCGACATGGTCTTCGACGTGCCCGCGCTCATCGAGTTCCTGAGCGCGAGCAAGACGCTCCTTCCCGGGACCGTCATCCTCACCGGCACCCCCCACGGCGTCGGGTACGCGCGCAAGCCCCCGGTCTACCTCAAGGCCGGCGACACGGTGACGATCGAGATCGAGGGGATCGGCGCGCTCACCAACCCGGTCGTCGACGAGCCCGTCTGAGCCGCCGCCCGGCCCGTCAGTCGAGGAACAGGGCGATCTGCGCGCCCGGCCCGTGGACGCCCTCGATCAGGATTCCCTCGACGTCGGCGGTCTTGGACGGCCCGGTGCACCACACCACGTTCGGGTCGCCCCCGAGCGCGGCCACGGCCTCGGGCAGGTCGGAGTACAGGCTGCCGCGGGAAATCACGGCGACATGGGCCCAGGGCGCGAGGGCCGCGAGCCGCGACGAGGTCGCCGCATCGTTGAGTATGATCGTCCCGGTCTCCGCGATGGCGCCCACCCCCCGGGTGATCCCGAACCGGTAGTCGTCCACGCGCGCGCGGTCGAAGCTCGTCTCGACCGCGAAACCCTCCCCGAATGCCGGCCCCAGGCGCGGCCACAGCCATGGGTCGCAGTATCCCTGCATCCAGCCGCGGCTGCGAAGGGCCGCCGCAAGGGCGGCCGGGTCGGGCACGACCTCGCCGTTCACCGCCCGCAGGCGCTCGGCGAATTCGGCCATGAGGTCCCCGCCCCCAGTGCGCTCGCGCGCGAGCTCCAGGCCGTCGTCGTAGTCCGGCATGGCCGCGCGCCGGGCCAGCGGCGCGAGCGCGCCGCGGACACGGGCCATGATCGCCTCCCGGTCGTCGGCCATCGGGCGGGTCAGTCGGCCGGGCCCCTCTTCGGCGCGAGCAGCTTCTCCCGGCCGACGAGATAGAGGAAGCCCACGAGGACGGCGAACATGATCATCGAGAGCGCATCGGCATAGGGGCCGTTGAAGACGGGATTGTTGGCGGTCGCCCAATCGTTCAGCCTGTTGTCCATGGGCGAAAGCTGGGGGACGCCCGCAAGGAGGGCGATCGCGATCCCCGCGAGCGCCCCGCCGGCGATGTAGCCCGATGCCAGGAGGACGCCCGGGCTCTTGTCGCCCTCAGCCGCCAGCTGTTCCTCGCTCAGGCTCTTTCCCCTGTGCTTGCGCCGGGTATAGGCGTCCACGAGCCAGCGGATCATCCCGCCGACCCAGATCGGGCTCGAGGAGGAGAGCGGCAGGTATACGCCGACGGCGAACGCAAGCGACGGGACCCCCGACATCTCGAGCACGAGCGCGATCATGACACCGAGCAGGACCAGGGACCAGGGCAGCCTGTGTCCCAGGATTCCCTTGATGATGTACGAGATCAGCGTCGCCTTGGGCGCCGTGAATTTCGGGACCGAGGAGCCGTCCGGCCGGTGGGTGTGGGTGCCGTTGATCCCGGGGTCCACAAGCCAGACCGCGTTCCCCTGGGCGTCCACGAGGTATTTCTCGGCGGAGCCCCCGTTGGGGTCGCTCCTGTGCCAGACAAGGTAGCTCCTCGGGTCGTCCGACGCCTGGGGCCCCGACAGCTTCTCGGTCTTCGGCGAAAGGTCGCCCACGTCCACGTGGAGCCCCGCGGGGGCGACCTCCTTGATCGGCACGTACACGATCTTGGCGCTGTTGAGCGCCAGCAGCAGCGGTCCAAGGACCAGGCACGAGGCAAAGGAGCCGAAGAGGATGGCGATCTGGAGGTACTTCGGCGTCGCACCGAGGATGTACCCGGTCTTCAGGTCCTGGGACGTGCTTCCCCCGTTGGAGGCGGCGATGCAGACAATGGCGCCGATCGAGAGGGCCGAGACGTAATAGGAGCTCCCCGTCCACCCGACGATGAGGAAGATGAGGCAGGTGAGAAGGAGCGTCGCGATCGTCATCCCGGAGATCGGGTTCGAGGAGGAGCCGATCTCGCCCGTGAGCCTCGACGAGACCGTCACGAAGAGGAATCCAAAGACCACGATGAGGAGCGCCGCGACGAGCTTCACGCCGTAGCCCGCGTCCAGGATCTTCGGGGCCACGACGATTGCCGCGATGAGGATAATGATCCCGATCCCGACGAACTTCATCGAGAGGTCCCTCTCGGTCCTCGGCGCGTCCATCCCGGTCGCCTGGGCCTCGCCGGGCCCGACCTTGAAGATCCCGATGTCGCGCAGGCCCTCCTTGAGCCCATGCCAGATGGTGGGAAGGGATCGGAAGAGGCTGATGATCCCCCCGGCGGCCACGGCGCCCGAGCCGATGTAGAGGACGTAGGCTCCCCGGACGTCATCCGGGGCCATGTCCGCTATCGGCATCTTGCCGGGCGGCACGACCCCGACGTGCTCCCCGAAGAACTTGATCATCGGGATCAGGACCAGGTAAGACAGCACGCCGCCGCCGCACATCAGGGCCGCGACCCTGGGCCCGATGATGTAGCCGATGCCGAGGAGCTCCGGCGAAATCTCCGCGCTCACCGAGGCCCCGTTGAAAGGCGCCCCGAAGACCTTCTCGGGCGTGTCCTTCCAGAGCCGCAGGGCGCGGTTGAGGACATTGTAGACGATCCCGACGGCCAGCCCCGTGAAGATCGACTTGGCCCCCGGGGCCTTTCCAAGGCCGGCAGCCTCGGCCGCACGCATGTCGGCGACGGCCCCTGGCGAGGCCTGGGCCCGGTCCTCCGCCGAGGCGCCCGCCGTCAGGACCGCGGCGCACGCCGTCCCCTCGGGATACTTGAGGATGCCGTGCTCCTTCACGATGAGCGCGCGCCGCAGCGGGATCATCATGAGGATGCCCAGGAGCCCGCCCAGGACCGCCACAAGGAGCACCCGCGACAGCTCGAGGTCGAACCCCAGGATCATGATGGCTGGCATCGTGACGCCGACGCCAAAGGCGATCGATTCGCCGGCGGAGCCCGCCGTCTGGCTGACGTTGTTCTCGAGGATCGTCGCGTCCCGGAAGCCGACCTTCGACAGAATCCGGAAGAGCGCCAGCGACAGGACCGCGACGGGAATGGAGGCGCTGACCGTCAGGCCCACCTTCAGCACGAGGTAGAGGGAGGAGGCGCCAAACAGGACGCCGAGAAGGGTGCCCACGATGAGCGCCCGCGCCGTGAACTCGCGCATCACGGTCTGGGGAAGGATGAAGGGTTCGAGCTTGGGCTTGGAGCCGTCGGGTTTGGCCATCGGGTTTGGGGCTATTTCGGGGGACTCTGCCCTTTCCCCGGCTGCTTGCGACGCATTTTGAGCCATTTCCTGAACTCCCCCCCCCGCCATGGCGGCAGGTCCCTCTTCGATTCCCAGGCCCGGAGCGCGGGGATGGGAATGAGCTTCGTCGGAATGTGGTTGATGATCCGTCCGCCCGCGAGCGCGGCCTTCCACGCGGCAGGCTGGGTCGCGAGGAGCGCCCAGAAGCCCATCGGCGGGGTGCCCGGCGACTTGATCCCCTCCGCGTGGGCCTTGTCCCGAAGCCTGAGCAGGAGGTCGGGGATCGGGATGTCGACGGGGCACACCTCGTTGCACGCCCCGCACAGGCTCGACGCCTTCGGAAGGTCGGCCTTCTCCGGAAAGCGCCTCCCGAGCAGCAGGGGCGAGAGCACGGCGCCCACGGGGCCCGGGTAGACGCTCCGGTACGCGTGCCCGCCCGCCTGGCGGTACAC
>PLKS01000264.1:3484-3628 GCA_003140665.1 Opitutaceae bacterium | reverse complement strand
AGAACGTCATGATGCCCATGCGAAAGCTGGGCAGGCTCGCGCCGGAGCAGATGGAGGAGCGCGCGACGCGCCTCCTGGAATCCGTGGGCCTGCGCGACAAGATGCACCGCCTGGGGACGCACCTTTCCGGCGGGGAGCAGCAGC
>PLKS01000264.1:1585-3462 GCA_003140665.1 Opitutaceae bacterium | reverse complement strand
CAATCCCGACATCGCCTCCCGGTGCGACTTCACCCGGCCCATGCGGGACGGATTATTCGTCTAAGGGACCCCGATCGGGGGATAAGAGGGCGTGCGGGGTGGGTGGCCGCGCCCTTATTATGCAGGCAAGCCCGGAATGGCCGGAAATTAAGGTTTACAACCCAAACGCGGCTGCCTTCTTTCGGGAGCGATTCCACCAACACACGAACGATCCGTGATCCACGATCAATCGCGAAAACGCTTCCTTGCCAAGATGCTTGGGTTTGCCGCCGCGGGCGCGCTGGCGCCTAGGTCGGCCTTGGAAGCGGTCGCGCCGGCTCCAGGCAACAAGGCGGACGGCAAAGCCGTCGCCTTCCGGCTGCAGACGCAGCCCCGGGCGGTCGCCCGGCGCGGCGGGTCCGCCTAGGCGACGGCCCCCGATCCCGAGGGAATCATGCCCAAGCTTTTCCAGAAGTCGGCCAACAAGCTTCCGCTCCAGATCACCGTCTACCTGTGCGTCGTGGCGTGCATCGCCACGGCCGGGGTGGACTACTACATGACCCCGAAGTACACGCGCGTGGGGTATGCGCCGATCCAGCCGGTACCCTTCAGCCACGCCAAGCACGTCGGCGAGCTGGGACTGGATTGCCGCTACTGCCACAACACGATCGTCACGGCGGGCGCCGCCGTGCCGACGTCGCAGACGTGCATGAACTGCCACAGCCAGATCAAGACCACCAGCCCCGCGCTTGCCGCCGTGCGCGAGAGCTTCCAGACCGGAAAGCCGATCCCCTGGGTGCACGTCCACGTGATGTACAGCTTCGTCTATTTCGACCACTCGATCCACCTGAACCGGGGCATCAGCTGCGTCGAATGCCACGGAAAGGTGAACGAGATGGACGTCGTGACGCAGAAGAAGCCCATGAGCATGGCGTTCTGCCTCGACTGCCACCGCGCGCCCGCCGAGCACGTCCGGGCGAACGGGGACATCTTCAACCTGGACTCGCAGACCATCGCCGCGGCCCATGGGCTCGACGCGGCGCGCAAGTTCGTGTCGGAGCGCAACATCAACCCCCCGCAAAGCTGCTCGGGATGCCATCGATGAAGCGCAAGGTGGAACACCCCGAGCCGTCCGAGAGGGCGATGACAGGCCCGCGCTACTGGCGCAGCCTTGACGAGCTGGCCGGCACGCCGGGCTTCAAGGCGGCCTTGGGGCGCGAGTTTCCGGAGGGCGCGTCGGGCCTGGAGGGCGTCGACCGAAGGCAGTTCATGAAGATCATGGCCGCCTCGTTCGCCTTCGGCGGCCTCGGCCTTTCCGGATGCAGGCGGCCCGAGGAGAACATCCTGCCCTTCGCGAAGTCGGTGGAGGGGGCGGTGCCGGGGCTTCCCGTCTACTATGCGACGGCCATGCCGATGCGCAGGTGGGCCATCCCGCTCCTTGCCGAGACGCACCAGGGGCGGCCGACCAAGCTCGAGGGAAACCCGACCTACGCGCCGCACGGGGGCGCAACCTCGCTGTTCGCCCAGGCCTCCATCCTCGACCTTTACGACCCGGACCGCGCGACGGCCCACACCCAGGGCGGGCGCGCGATCGACTCGGCCGCGGTGAAGGCGCTTCTTTTCAGCATCGGCAAGGACCACGCCAAGCAGGGCGGAGCCGGGCTCGCCTTCCTCGCCGACGAGTCCTCGTCGCTGACGCGCGCGCTCATCAGCCGCTACCTGCGGGTCAAGTACCCGAAGAGCATCTGGGCCGAATATGAGCCGGTGTCCGACGAGCCGCCGGCCGCGGCGGCGCAGGCCTCCTTCGGCGCGGGCCTGAAGACGATCTACCGCTTTGCGAAGGCGAAGCGGATCGTCAGCATCGACGCCGACTTCCTCCAGGCGGAGGCGGGCAGCCT
>PLKS01000264.1:0-1575 GCA_003140665.1 Opitutaceae bacterium | reverse complement strand
ATCACGGGCACGATGGCGGACCACCGCCTGCGCCTCGCCTCGGGGCACATGCTCGCGTTCGCGGCGGCGCTTGCGGCCAAGGTCACGTCGGACCCGATCTATGCGAAGGCGGCCGCGGGGCTCGACGTGAAGCCGGGCTGGATCGAGGAGTGCGCCGCCGACCTCGCCGCGCACAAGGGCGAGTGCCTGGTCGTCGCGGGCGCCCACCTGCCCGTCGAGGTGCACGTGATCGTCCACGCGATCAACTTCACGCTGGGAAACCTCGGCAAGACGGTCGAGTTCCTGCTCGACCGGCGCGCGGCCGCCACCTCGATAGGCGACCTGGCGGCGGCGATCGGCAAGGGCGGCATAAAGACGCTGGTCATCCTCGGCGGCAACCCGGCGTACAACGCCCCCGCCGAGCTGAACTGGGCCGCCCTCCAGAAATCCGTCCCGGAGGTCATTCGCATGGGCTACCATGTCGACGAGACGTCCGCGCTCGCCGGGACCCACATCGCCGCGGCCCACTACCTTGAGTCCTGGGACACGGCGCGGACGATCGACGGGACGGTCGTCCCCATTCAGCCGATGATCATGCCGCTCTTCGGCGGCCTGACCCAGAACGAGGTGCTGGCCGCCCTGGCGGGGATCCCCAATCCCGACCCCTACAAACTCGTCTACAACACGATCGCGGGCGCGGCCGGCCCGAGGGGGGAGGCCATCTTCCGGAAGTTTCTCCATGACGGCCTGATGGCGGGGAGCCAGTACCGCGCGATTCCCGCCCGGTTCAACGTCGCGGCGGTGGGCAAGGCGCTGGAGAATGCCGGGGCCCTGCCGGCGGTGTCGGCGGAGGCGATCGAGGTCCGGTTCGTCGCCGGCCTGACGATGGACGACGGCCGCTTCAACAACAACGGCTGGCTCCAGGAATGCCCGGACCCGATCACGAAGATCTCCTGGGACAACGCGATCCTCATCAGCCCCAGGCTGGCGAAGGAGCTGAAGATAGACCCGCCCGCCGCGCTGGTCCAGGTCGCGCGCAAGGACCTGGCCGAGTTCGACCGCGGCCGGGAGAACGCGCACGTCGTCGAGCTTACGATCGGCGGCCGCAAGCTCAGGGGGCCGGCCCACATCCAGCCCGGCCTCGCCAACTACACGGTGGTCGTCCCGCTCGGCTACGGCCGCACGAAGGTCGGGCGGGTCGGGGAGGGCACGGGGTTCAGCGCGTATGCCGCGCGCGAGTCCTATGCGCCGGCGGTCGTGAATGGCGCGTGGATCAAGGTCACCGGGGAGAGGATGTTCCTCGCGGACTCCCAGTGGCACTGGTCGATGGAGGGCCGCGAGATCGTCCGAGAGGGCAACTATGGCGAGTACCAGGAGAACCCCGGCTTCGCCAAGGAGATAGGGCTCGAGGCCGAGAGCCCGCGGGTGGTCCTGGGACCCGACCCGGCGACGCTGCCCCCGGCCGAGCGGGCGACCCTGATGCCGCGCGGCAACTCCCTCTACGTGTCGCCGCAGCTGGACGGCAAGCACCAGTGGGGGATGAGCATCGACCTCAACACCTGCATCGGGTGCAACGCATGCGTGGTCGCCTGCCAG
>PLKS01000172.1 GCA_003140665.1 Opitutaceae bacterium | reverse complement strand
CCGCCCCGTCATCGAGGAGCTCGATCGCCCCACCGACCAGGTGATGATCGAGTCCAAATTCGTCGAAATCTCGAACAACGACATCAAGAACATCGGTGTCAACTGGAGCTCGCTGAGCGGCTACAACGTCACCGGCTCTCCCGGCCCTGACGGCCTCTATTCCTACGCGAACGAGCACGGCACGACCGTGAGCAGCGGGGTCACGGGCACCAGCGGCACCAACAACCAGTCGGGCACGACGGGGGCCAACTCGCTTGCCAACGGCTCGACCAACTCCACCTCGGTGACCTCGACCAACGGGGTTGCGACCAANNGGTCGTGCACGACGTCGCCGAACCGCCGCTGATCGAGCAAAACGCGCTCGAGGCGGTCTTCTCAGCCGACCAGTTCAAGCTCGTACTCTCCGCGCTCACGCAGCTCAACGACGCAAAGATCGTCTCGAATCCCACCATCGTCACGCTGAACAACACCGAGGCCTCGATCAACGTCGGCCAGCAGTACCCGATCCCGAGCTACTCGTTCAACCAGCAGACGGGCACGTTCGAGGTCTCCGGGTTCATCTACAAGGACATCGGCATCATCCTCAAGGTCACGCCGCAGGTGAACGCGCGTGGATTCATCAAGCTCACGCTCTCGCCCGAGGTGAGCCAGAACCAGGGCACGACGAGCTTCGGCGGCGCCAGCGGCGCCTCGATCCCGATCATCGGCACCCGCAAGGCCGTGACGCAGGTGTCGATCAAGGACGGCTACACGATGGGCATCGGCGGCCTGATCAGCACCAACTTCAACAAGGTCACCAACAAGATCCCGTTCCTGGGCTCGATTCCCATCATCGGCTACCTCTTCAAGCAGGACAACTCGACGGATGTCGTGGACAACCTGGTCATCTTCATCACCGCGAAGACGATCAGCGCCGAGGGGGCGCCGGTCGAGCAGATCTTCAACTCGAAGGAGATGCGCCAGTTCCAGCTGAGGCGCTCCGACTTGCCAGGCTATCGCGACGGCTCCGACCCGTTCATGAACGAGTCCCCCAAGGCCGTGCCGTTGAAGTCCCCGTAACCTCTTTCCTCCAAGACGCCCAGCGCGAGGTAACACTATGAAAACACGTATCACATTTCTATTGACCCTCCTGTTCGGCGTCTCGGCGCCGGCTGCGTTCGCGCAGCAGCAGCAGCCCACGCTCTCCGTCAGCATGACGGAGGTCGACGTCTTCAACGAGGACTTCGTCTTCGGATCAAATCCCCCCTATGACGGGATGGCCCAGGGGAGGCCGCTCAACGGCGGCTTCGGCCCCTACCAGGACGAGATCAACATGTGGGCCCAGGCCATCGGGACAAACCCGGTCGGCGGCTTCACCTACACATTCTATGTCAACGGGAACCAGCTCGGGGTCGCGGTGGACGAAGGGCCGTCGCCAACGCCGACCGGGGCGATGGTCACCCCGACCGTGGCGAACACGAACAACTACCCGCAGGGGGTCTCGTGGACCCCCCCGCAGCCCGGAGTATACTACTTTTCGTGCTCCGTCACGGACGGGCTCGGCCACGCGGCCACCTCGCTGGCCATCGAGTATTTTGCGACGGGAATCGCGATGGTGAGCCCGGTGACGAACTCGATCGTCCCGTACGGATCCTCCGTCGTGGTCGAGGCGGCGGCGGCGACCCAGGGGGGCGCTGTCTCCAGGGTTGATTTCTGGGTCGACGGAGGCCCCAACTCCGGGGGCACGTTCCTCGGGACATCGGTCAACTATCCCTACTCGGTCATCTACACGCCGCCTTCGCCGACGGTCGCCAACCAGGTCCACGAGATATCCGCGGACTCGTATGATGCGAGTGGCAACCTCCTCGCCACGTCGACGGCCACCAGCGTGGTCGTCGCCAACCCGGTCATGCCGATCCCGACCTGCGTGATCAGCACGCCGCAGGGCACGCCCGCCGTGCCGTCGACGCTGCCGATCCCCAACTACGTCGCGGACGCGAGCGCGTCCATCCCGGTGGTGGTCACGGCGACCGGCGTGTACAACATCTCGGAGGTCCAGCTCTACATCGACGGGGTCCTGTTCCAGACGGTCACAGTATTCCCGTACACCTTCAGCTGGCAGCCCACCGTGACGGGAATCTACAACCTCACGGCGCTCGCATACGACAGCAAGAACAACGTCGTCGCCTCGACGACGAGCACCAGCGCAACGATCACGCCGTCGCCGACCACGGTGATCATCGGGGCGCTCCCCACAGTGGCGATCACGTCGCCCGCCAACGGGGCGACGCTCAACGGCGGAGGCACCGCTACCATGACCGTCAGCGCGTCGGACTCCAACCTGGATGCCCACGGCAACCCGGTTGCGATCACCCAGGTCCAGTTCTTCCAGGATGGCAACCTCGTCGGAACGGCGACGGAGCCCACGACCCCGGGCGGGAACACCTACACGATCACGTTCACCGCCACGCAGATCATCAACTCCATCACGGGACTCCCGGGCGAAAGCGCGCTCACCGCGAGCGCGACGGACAGCCTGGGCTTCTCGAACACGTCCCCCGCGGTTGACGTCACCGTCACCTCCGGCGGTTCCGGCGGCGGCACGATCGTCGGCATCCCGCCGACGGTCAGCATCACCAATCCCACGGCCCAGGAGAGTGTCGTCGTCAACACCCCGGTCACCCTCGCCGCGACGGGCACAGCGCCCAACGGGAACATCGTGCAGATCGAGTTCCTCGTCGACAACAACGTCCTGTCGACCGCCACGCAGTACCCGTACTCGGTCATATGGACCCCGAAGAACCTTGGCACCTACAAGATCACGGCGCAGGTGACCGACAACTTGGGCGACAAGGTCGATAGCACCGCGATCACGGTCACGGTGGTGAACGAGCCGCCGCCAACCGTCAGCATCACGTCGCCGACATCGGGCGGGATCATCACGGCGGGCGCAGGCACCACGATAACCGCGACCGCGGCGTCGTCGGGGGGCACGATCGCCTCGGTCCAGTTCTACGCGAACGGCATCTCGATCGGCACGTCCACCACGCCGCCCTACACGATCTCATGGACGCCGCAGTCGGCGGGCGTCTACACGCTCACGGCGGTCACGACCGACAACTCGGGCGAGGTCTCGACCTCAAGCCCGGCGATCGTCGAGGCCGTGGTCAGCACCGGCGGCCTGGGGAACGCGGTCTATTTCGGCCAGTACGAGGGCCTCAAGGACGGCGGACGCTTCGCCTTCGCCATCGTTGACGGAACGACCGGGTGCTACATCGGGCATTCGAGCGCGTCCTTCACCCCGGCCACGGCCTTCTATTCCGACCTTGGCGTCAGCTCCGGCGGCTCGTTCTCGGCGACCGGGATCTCCGGCAACGCCTCGGTGACCGGCGTGACCGGGACGCTCTCCCCGAGCAGCGACGAGTTCATCGGCACCGTCACCCAGGCGGGGGTCAACCCCGTCGCCGCCGGCTATTACACCGGGAGCATCGTCGGCGACGCGGCGAGCCAGGTCACCGCCATCGTCGGATACGACGGCGAGATCATGGTCTACGTGGCCGACACCGGCTTCTCGGACGCGGGCGACAGCACCCTCGACTCCGGCGGAAACTTCACGATCGTCACGCCCTCGAACAACACCATCACGGGGACCGTCAACCCGTCCACGGGCTTCATGACCGGGAAGCTGACGGGAGGGCCAGGGGGCTCGATCCTCGCGGGCAGGGTTTCCGGGGGAACGTTCAGCGACGGCGTCATCAGGAACATCTCCACCCGCGGCCAGATCGGGGTCGGCGGCAACAACATGATCGCCGGGTTCGTCGTGGGCGGCCAGGTGGCCAAGCAGCTGCTTGTCCGGGCGGTCGGCCCGACGCTTTCGACGTTCGGCCTGCAGGGGGCGATCCAGGGAACGCAGCTCTCGATCTACTCCGGCTCGACGCTCGTGGCGCAGAATATCGACGGCTGGAGCACGGACCCGGTGAATGCCGCGAATGTGGCCGCAGCTGAGTTCCAGTCCGGCGCGTTCGCGCTTCCCACGGGAAGCGCCGACTCAGCCCTCGTGGGCACGTTCGCCCCGGGCGCCTACACCGCCTTGGTCACGGGCCTCGGCACCGACACGGGCATAGGGCTCGTCGAGGTCTACGACCTCGATCAGCTCCTGCTGTTCTCCACACAGAAGCTGGTCAATGTCTCGACCCGCGGAACCGTCGGCACCAATGCCAACGTGCTGATCGGCGGCATCAGCATCGACGGGGCGGCGCCGAAGCGGCTCCTTATCCGCGCCGCTGGCCCCGCCCTTGCGCCGATGGGCGTGCCGGGAAGCCTGGCTGCGCCGCACCTGCTGCTCTACAACAACGCGCAGGCGCTCATCCGGGAGAACTTCTCCTGGCAGACCGGCAACGACCCGGGCCTGGTCGCGGCGGCGGAGTCGCAGACCGGCGCATTCGCCTTCATGAACGGCAGCGCCGACTCGGCGATCCTCATCGTCCTTCCGCCCGGCAACTACACCGCAGAGGTGAGCGGGGTGGGTGGGACGACGGGCACCGCCCTGGTGGAGGTCTACGAGATCCCGTGACGCGGGGCGGTCCGGCGGCCGCGACAATTGGTTGGTGATTTGGTGATTTCGGGCTAGGGTCCTTGTCGTCCATGATAAGGACCACGAGCCCAGCCATTTCGCCTTCCCCCAAGGGGCACCCGTTCGCCGGCGCGTTCGCGATGCTGGGGCCGCACATGGCGGCGCTCAACCTGTTCCTTCAGGGGCAGCTGGCCGCGTTCGAGCCGGAGATCCGCGCCATGGTGAACTACTGCATTGACACGTCGGGCAAGCGGATCAGGCCAGCGCTCGTCTTCCTGAGCGGCTGGACGGACTCGGAAGCGGTCTCCCCCGACTTGGTGCGGGCGGCCGCCGTGGTCGAGCTGGTGCACCTGGCGACGCTGGTCCACGACGACATCATGGACTCCGCCGAGGTGCGCAGGAACCGGATGACGGCGATGCGCGAGTTCGGCCCGACCGCGGCGGTCCTGCTCGGCGACGCGCTCTTCGCGCACGCGCTCCACCTGGCGACCCATTTCCCCACGACGGAGGTCTGCGCGGCGGTGTCCGAGTCCACCCGCAGGGTCTGCGCGGGCGAGATCGTCCAGAGCATGAGGCGCCGGTCGACCGACCTCACGCCGGCCGATTACCAGCGGATCATCGACCTGAAGACCGCCGAGCTTTTCCGGGTCTCCTGCTACCTTGGCGCCCGCCTTGCCGATTACGAGGGCGGCTACGTGGACGCCCTGGACCGGTTTGGCCGGCACCTCGGCATCGCCTACCAGATCTACGATGATCTCGCCGACTTTTTCGGGCGCGAGGAGAAGATCGGAAAGACGCTCGGGACAGACCTTGCGAACGGCAAGCTCACGCTTCCCCTCTTCGTGCTCATGGACCGGCTCCCTCCGTTTGAGCGGGAGACGCTTTCCGGGGAGATCGGCGGCCTGCAGCCGTCCCAGCCCGCGCTCCGGCTCAAGCAGATGCTCGCCCTCGGGGTCTTCGACGCGGTTGAGGCGGCCGTCCAGGGCGAGGTTTCGGCGGCGTGCGCGGCCCTTGCCGAATGGCCCGGGCATCCGCCGACGCACCATCTGCTTGCGCTGGGCGACGTCCTTCTTGCGCAGGCCGCCTCGCTTCGGCCGGCCGGCTGAATGGACGCCCGCGGGAAGCCGTTTCGGTTTGCCAATAATCGTTTGCGGGGATTCCCTGTCTTCGCCGAATGAACGCCAGCAAAGCCCTCGAGAAGACGCTCGTGGCGTCGCCGGAGCGCAAGCTCGAGGCGGATGCCGACCTCTCGGTCGTGCGGCAAGTGCAGGGGGGCGACGTGGCGGCGTTCGACCGGCTGATCAACAAGTACCGCGAGCGCGTGCTGGGGATCGTCTACAACATGACTTCCAACCGGGAGGATGCCGCGGACCTTGCGCAGGACGCTTTCATCAAGGCTTTCCAGTCGATCCACCGCTTCCAGGGCCAGTCCTCGTTCTTCACCTGGCTGTACCGCATCGCCGTGAATTCGACGCTGAGCCACCTAAGGAAGAACCGCCTCAGGTCCTTTTTCAGCCTCGAGTCCATACGCGAGGATGATCCGGTCTCCCGGGAGCTGCTCGACGCCCTCACCGACAGGACGGGCGTGGGCAGGGATGCCTTTGTCCGCGAACTGCAGGAAAAATTGAACGATGCGANNAGCCACCAGGAGATCGCTGAAGTGATGGGCTGTTCGGTGGGAACCGTGCGGTCGAGGCTGCATTATGCAAAGCAGTTGCTTCAGGCCGAGCTCCAACCTTATTTGCGCTGATGAAAGACAAGGAAAGAAAGATCGCGGTTGAAGACCTCCTGCGCCTCAAGAGGGCGGAGCGGCCGCCGGCCGAGTTCTGGGCGAGATTTGAATCCGAGATTCGCGCCAAGCAGCTCGCGGCGATCGTCGTAAGGCGGCCCTGGTGGGATGGGGTGCCGAGGATTTTTGCAATCGCCTCCCGCAAGCATCTCCCGCTTGGGGCGGCGGCGGCGCTCGCCCTGACCTGGGTGGGCGTGCACTATGCCGAGGGACCATCCCCGGCTATGCGGACGGCCCCCGCCGGCCCCGCGGAATCGCCTGCGCTCGCCGTGGTTCCGGCTGCCGCCGCGCCTGCGGCCTCCCGGGCGGCCCTGCCCATGGAAAGCGCGGAGATCGAGGCCGCCCGGGTCGTCCCGGCGCCTCGTCCGGTCGTCGCGTCAAGNNGTCAAGCACCTCGCACCTGACGAAGGCGCCCGAGTCCATCCCGGCGGAATCCGTCTCGCGGAGCCCCTTTGGCGACGGGATTGCCGTTACGCTTGCCGATTTTCGCGAGACGCAGCCCGACATCGCTCAGCGCGACGTCTTTGGGTCCGACCGGGAATTTGAGGCGTCGGTCGCATCCGATCGCCAACCGGTCGCCGAGCCCCTGGCCCGGGTGGATCCGTCCGGGGACCGCCTTGAGCGGCTGCTCGCGCCGGCGCTTCCGGCCTATTCCTCGGGCGCCGGCTCCGCGCTCTCGGGCGAGCGGCTGAAGCAGAGGGCCTCGGACGACCGGTTGTACGAGTCGATGGACCGGTACGGGTCGGGCGGGATGTCGCTCGAATTCAGGTTTTGACCGGGTTGGCGAGGGACGGGGGCAGGCAGGCGCCGCATCCGTTCGCGAAGAAGTCGTTTCCCTTGTCGTCGACGAGGATGAACGCGGGGAAATTCCTGACATCGATCTTCCACACGGCCTCCATGCCGAGCTCGGGGTATTCGAGCACCTCGACCTTTGAGATGTTCTCCTTCGCGATGATCGCGGCGGGGCCGCCGATGGTTCCCAGGTAGAATCCCCCGTGCTTCTTGCACGCGGCGGTCACCTCGGGCCCGCGGTTGCCCTTGGCGAGCATCACCATCGAGCCCCCGAGGGACTGGAACAGGTCGACGTAGCCGTCCATGCGCCCCGCCGTCGTAGGGCCGAACGACCCCGAGACGTATCCCTTCGGCGTCTTGGCGGGCCCGGCGTAATAGACCGGGTACCTCTTGAAATACTCGGGAAGGCCCTGGCCGGCGTCCACCCGATCCTTCAGTTTCGCGTGCGCGCCGTCGCGGGCGACGACCATGGTTCCGCTCAGCGCTACGCGCGTCGTCACGGGATACTTAGAGAGCTCGGCGCGTATCTCGTCCATCGGGCGGTTGAGGTCGATGGGGACCACGCCCGTGTCCCTGAGGGTGCGCTGCGCAGCGGGTATGAAGCGGCCCGGGTCCGTGTCGAGGTTCTCGAGGAAGATCCCGTCCCGGGTGATCCTGGCCTTGATGTTGCGGTCGGCGGAGCAGGACACGCCCATGCCCACGGGGCAGCCCGCGCCGTGCCGGGCCAGGCGGATGACCCGGGCGTCGAGGGCGAAATATTTCCCGCCGAACTGGGCGCCGATGCCGGTCTGGCGGGCGATCTCGAGGACTTTGGCCTCCCACTGCGCGTCCCGGAACGCGCGGCCGAGCTCGTTGCCGGATGTCGGCAGCGCGTCCAGGTAGCGGGTCGAGGCGAGCTTGAGGGTCTTCATGCACGCCTCGGCGCTCGTGCCGCCGACGACGAACACCAGGTGGTAGGGCGGGCATGCGGAGGTTCCCAGGAGGGGCAGCTTGTCCGCCACGAACTTCGCGAAGCTCTTCGGGTTCAGGAGCGCCTTTGTCTCCTGGAAAAAGAGCATCTTGTTCGCGGAGCCGCCGCCCTTTGCGACAAAGAGAAACTCGTAGGCCTGGCCGGGCGTGGCGACGATGTCCACCTGCGCGGGGAGGTTGGTGCCCGTGTTGACCTCGTTCCACATGTCGAGCGGCGCCACCTGGGAGTAGCGCAGGTTCTCCTTCGTGAAGCACTCGTAAACCCCGCGGCTGAGGAACTCGGCGTCGTTCGCGCCGGTCATGACCTGCTCGCCCTTCTTGGCGAAGATGGCGGCGGTGCCCGTGTCCTGGCACATCGGCAGGATGCCCTGGGCCGAGATCTCCGCGTTCTTGAGGAGGGTGAGCGCCACGTAGCGGTCGTTCGCCGAGGCCTCGGGGTCGTCCAGGATCGCGGCGAGCTGCTTCAGGTGGCTCGTCCGCAGCATGAACGCGCTGTCGCGAAACGCCTGCTGCGCGAGGAACGCGAGCACCTCGGGGTCGACCTTCAGGATCTCCCGGCCCTCGAACGGAGCGGTCGACACGCCCTCCCTCGAAAGGAGGCGGTACTCGGTTGCGTCGCCCGAAAGGGGCAGCGGATCCTGGTATTGGAAAGGCGGGGTGCCCATGACCAAACCATGCTCATCTCCGCGCCCAAGTAAAGGTGGCGCCTTGGCGGGATGGCCCGGGCCCCGGGGCTATCCCTTCGGCGCGGCGCGGGCCGCCGCGTCGTTTGCCGCGGCCATGGCCCGCACGGTGTCGTGGAACCGCCCCAGGTCGGCGGGAGTGACCACCTCGCCGTTGTCCCTGCGCCAGCCGGCGTAGCCGGGCCAGATGCCGCGGCAGAGGAAGTTGGCGACGACCGTCGCGAGGCCCGTCACGCTCACGTAGTCCTTCTGCTCCTTCTCGTCCCGCTCGCGCGACACGAGGTGCGCCGGTATCGGCTGGATGCTCCCGCTCGAGACGTGCGCGAGGTCGTTGAGCACCACGAACGGGCGCGAGTCCTCGAGCGTCGTCGCGGGCCTCGGTGTTTCCCCGCGCAGGTACCGGCAGTACTCGACGTGGTTCTCCTCGAGGCCGTCGAACGGCCCGCTCGCGATCCGCTCCGTCCTGCCGTCCTTCCACGAGACCTCGATCAGGCCGCCGACGGCGTACCTGAGGATCGCCTTCTCGCAGATCACCGTCTCGGAGCTCGTGCTCGCGCCGGCGCAGGCGTGGGACAGCGCGAACCTCAGGGTGCAGCCCGTCGCGAGGTCGGCCTCCACGAAGAAGGTGTCGGCCCCCTCGATCGCGTGGGCCCGGTAGAGCTCGGCCCTGACGGCGGCCACCTCGGCCCAGCTGTGGAGGCCGGGCGCCCCGGCCCAGAACAGCATGTTGTGGACG
>PLKS01000211.1:4330-4509 GCA_003140665.1 Opitutaceae bacterium | reverse complement strand
TCGTCGTCGACGACCAGGATTCGGCGCCCCTTCAGATCGATGGACGGGGATGTCTTGGTGTCATCCATTGATATGGGGCTATCAGACAGCCGGCGCGGGAATCAGGCCAGAGAAATACGTGGGGCCGGCGCGACCCTGCGGAGAATCCTCGCATCACAAAATCGAGATATGTTGATATT
>PLKS01000211.1:0-4181 GCA_003140665.1 Opitutaceae bacterium | reverse complement strand
TGAACGACGACGACGTGTTCCATTGCGACAAGGTCTTCATCCACAACCTGCTCACGAGGCAGTCACCCGATATCGCCCAGGGCGTCGACGCCCGCAAAGCCGAGGGCAAAGCGACGGCAGAGCAGGGCGCCGGCGACCAGGGCCTCATGTTCGGGTACGCGTGCAACGAGACCCCCGAGATGATGCCGACCGCGATCATGTACGCGCACCGCCTCGGCCGCGAGCTCACCAAGCTGCGCAAGGCGGGCGTCGTCGGCTGGCTGCGCCCCGACGCCAAGTCGCAGGTCTCCATCCGCTACGAGAACGACCGGCCGATCAAGGTGGAGAACGTCGTCATCTCGACGCAGCACACGCCCAGCGTGAAGCATTCCGACATCCGCGAGTTCCTCATCGAGTACGTGATCAGGAAGGTCATACCGGCGAAGATGATGGACCGTTCGACCCAGTTCCTGATCAACCCCACGGGCCGCTTCGTGGTCGGCGGGCCTGAGGGCGACTCGGGCCTGACCGGGCGCAAGATCATCGTCGACACCTACGGCGGCTGGGGCCGCCACGGCGGCGGAGCCTTCTCCGGCAAGGACCCGTCGAAAGTCGACCGATCCGCCGCGTACATGTGCCGATGGGTGGCGAAGAACGTCGTCGCCTCCGGCCTCGCCGACATCTGCGAGCTGCAGGTCGCCTACGCAATCGGCTATCCCGAGCCCGTGAGCGTCTGGGTGGACGCGATGGGTACGGCGAAGATTCCCGAGGAGAAGATCAGCCGCGCCGTCCAGAAGGTCTTCAGCTTCAAGCCTGCGAACATAATCAAGCAGCTCGACCTTCTGCGGCCGATCTACCGGTCGACCACGAACTACGGCCACTTCGGCAAGCCCGACCTTCCCTGGGAGCAGACGAACAAGACCAAGCAGCTCCTGGCCGCGGCCAAGTGACCGGCCGAGCCCAGAACCTCCAATCCCCCCCCGACCATGCCTACCATCGCCACCTCCGCCCGCACCTCAAGGGACTTCCAAGTCAAGGACATCGAGCTCGCCGAATGGGGCCGCAAGGAGATCGCTGTCGCCGAGCACGAGATGCCGGGCCTGATGTCCGTGCGCAGGAAGTTCGGGTCCAAGAAGCCGCTCAAGGGGGTCCGTATCACGGGCTCGCTCCACATGACGATCCAGACGGCGGTCCTCATAGAGACGCTTGCCGAGCTGGGCGCATCGGTGCGCTGGGCGTCGTGCAACATCTTCTCGACGCAGGACCACGCCGCGGCCGCGATCGCCAAGACGGGGATTCCGGTGTTCGCGTGGAAGGGCGAGACGCTCGAGGAATACTGGGACCTGACCTGGAGGGCCCTCAGCCATCCGGGCGGCAAGGGCCCGCAGCTCGTCGTCGACGACGGCGGCGATGTCACGCTCCTTCTCCACAAGGGCTTCGAGCTTGAGGAGGGCAGCGACTGGGTGGGTTCGCCCTCCGGGTCCCACGAGGAGGGCGTCATCAAGGCGCTCCTCAAGAGGATCCATGCGGAGTCGCCCTTCGTGTTCCACGAGATGGTGAAGGACTGGCGCGGCGTTTCCGAGGAGACCACGACCGGCGTGCACCGGCTCTACCAGCTCCACGAGAAGGGCAAGCTGCTCGTTCCGGCGATCAATGTGAACGACTCGGTGACCAAGTCGAAGTTCGACAACCTGTACGGGTGCCGCGAATCGCTCGCCGACGGGCTCAAGCGGGCGACGGACGTCATGATCGCCGGCAAGGTCGCGGTCGTCTGCGGCTACGGCGACGTGGGCAAGGGCTGTGCGCACTCCCTGCGGGGGTTTGGGGCGCGGGTCATCGTGACCGAGATAGACCCCATCAACGCCCTCCAGGCGGCGATGGAGGGCTTCGAGGTCAACACCATCGAAAGCGCGCTCGGCGCGGCGGACATCTACGTCACGACGACCGGCGACTGCGACGTCATTACGCTCGAGCACATGGAGGCGATGAAGGACCAGGCTATCGTCTGCAACATTGGGCACTTCGACAACGAGATCCAGGTGGACCGGCTCTTCAAGGCGCCGGGCGTCAAGCGCATGACGATCAAGCCCCAGTACGACTCGTTCACATTCCCGAGCGGGCGCTGCATCTACCTTCTCGCCGAGGGCCGCCTGGTCAACCTCGGCTGCGGAACCGGCCACCCGTCGTTCGTCATGTCGAACAGCTTCACGAACCAGATGCTCGCCCAGCTCGATCTCTGGGAGAACCGGGCCAGCTACAAGCCGGGGGTCTACCGGCTGCCGAAGCACCTGGACGAGGAGGTCGCCCGGCTGCATCTCGACAGGATAGGGGTGAAGCTGACGCGCCTGACCGAGAAGCAGGCCAAGTACCTCGGGATACCCGTCGACGGTCCCTACAAGCCGGAGCATTACCGGTACTGAACGGCGCCAAGGGGAGGCGGGACCGGCCCGAGCCCGCGACCGGCGTCAGGGCCGCGGCCGGCCCGAGGCCGAGAATTCGGCGGCGGCCGCCTCGGCGCTTCCCTCCAGTTGGAGGGCGACGCCGAGGTTGTAATGGGCGTCGGGGTAGCGGGGCTCCAATTCGAGCGCCCTTCGAAACTGCAGAACCGCCTCGCCAAGCCTGCCCGCGCTGGTCAGGGCGATGCCAAGATTGTTGTGATAGGGGGCATAGCCGGGCTGGAGCCGCACGGTCTCCTCGTATTCGGCGAGCGCCTCCCGGGTCCTGCCCATTCGGAAAAGGAGGCTTCCCAAGCTGTTCCTGACCTCCGCGGAATCGGGCGCGATCCGCAGGGCCGCCCGGTGCTCGGAGACCGCCTCCTCGCCATTGCCCACGTCGCGGAGCGCGCGGCCCAGGTTGAAATGAGCGTCCAGGTACCCCGGATTGAGCCGGATCGCGGCGCGGTACTCGGCAATGGCCTCCGGCCCCCGGCCGAGCTTCGCCAGGACATTGCCCAGGTTGTTGTGGGCCTCCGGATTGGCCGGCAGGGCCTTGAGGATCCCCTCGAACTGCGCGACCGCTTCCAGGGAGCGGCCCGCACGGTCGAGCGCGATGCCAAGGCTGTTTCGTGCGTCGACGTCGCCCGGCTTGAGGCGCAGGGCGGCCTCAAACTCCGAAATCGCCTCGGGGAGCCGCCCCTGAACCCTCGACAGGGCGAGCCCAAGGTCAACGTGCACGCGCGCATAGTCCGGATTGCCCGCATTGACCCTGAGCGCGGTCTCCAGGTGCCCGATGCCCTCCGCCAGCCGGCCCGGCGTATTCACGAGGGCCCATCCCAGGTTTGCATGGGCCTCGGCCATCCCGGGATCAAGCCCGAGCGCCGCCTCGAACTCGGAGATCGCCTCGGCCGAGCCGCCGGGAACCTTCGAGAGGGCATTCCCAAGGTTGTTATGGGCGTCCGCCTGGTCGGGCTTGAGTCTCACGGCCTTCCTCAGGTGGGGGATCGCCTCCGCCGGCAGGCCCTTTTCCGTCAGGTATGCGCCGAGGTTGTTGTGGGCCATCCAGCATTCCGGGTTCTTGGCCAGGGTGTCGGAATAAAGGACGCCGACATCGCGGTACAGCTCGCATTGCGCCCGGGTCAGCACGAGGAGAACGGCGAGCAATGCGGCCCCCGACGCCGCGAGGGCGCACGCCACGGCCCGCTTCCGCGGGCCGTCCCGGGGCTGAACGAGGCGCCGGGCAAGTCCGGCCGCGCCCCCGGACACCAGCGCGATCGGCCCGAGGCACGGGAGATACTGCCAATGATCGGCCACGTAGGAGAAGATGAACGGGTAGACATTTAAGAAGCCGAGCGCGGGAAAGAGCGATCCGACAAAGAAAAGCATCGCGACCAGGGGAGCTGCGCTCCAGCGGCGCATCCCGTACAATATTGCAAATGCCGCGGCCACGCCTGCGCAGCCGAGGCTCCAGCGCCAGCCGGTGCCGACGCTCCACCGGGGATAGATGAACGCAAGGTCCGCCGGCCAGAAAAGCTTCCCGAGGTAGAACCAGACGGCCCTCCCGGCAAGAAAGCACCGCTGGGCCACGCCCAGGTCGTAGGCCTGTCCGCGCGCCCCGACATAGTTCCGCTCGACCCAGGCCGTGAAGAGCCCCGCGCAGGCGCCGAGCAGGAGCCACGGTACCAGCGGTAGGACGTCGCGCCGCCAGGACAGGCGCCCGCGGCGCCAGCCGAGGACAAGGAGCAGCGCCGCGGGCAGCGTCGCCGT
>PLKS01000213.1 GCA_003140665.1 Opitutaceae bacterium | reverse complement strand
AACATGAGCCACGAGATCCGCAACCCGATCTCGGGAATCCTCGGGCTCGCGCTCGCCTTCGAGGAAACCGTGCTCGACAAGCGCCAGCGCTACCTGGCGGACTCGATCAACAGCTGCGCCACCCTGCTGGCGACCCTGGTGGACGACGTCCTCGATTTCTCGAAGATCGAGGCGGGAAAAATGGAGCTGCGCTCCGCGCCGTTTTCCATGCGCGTCCTCCTCGAGCAGTGCGTCGCGATGGTCACCATGGATTCGCGCGCCAAGGGCAGCGCTATCAGCATCTCGATCGCTCCGGAGGTGCCGGAGCAGCTTGTCGGGGACTCGGCCCGCGTGCAGCAGATCATGCTCAACTACCTCACCAACGCGCTCAAGTTTGGCGCAGGCAAGCCCATCGCCGCCGGCGCGTCCGTTGGAATTCACGGCCGGGTGCGCTTCTTCGTGCGCGACGAGGGCGCCGGCATGACCGAGGCCGAGATCGCGACCCTCTTCACCAAGTTCACGCGGCTCGAGTCCGCGCGAACGGGCAACATCCGCGGCACGGGACTGGGCCTCGCCGTCTGCCGCCTCCTCGCGGGCAAGATGGGCGGCCGGGTCGGGGTCGACTCAAAGCCCGGCGAAGGCTCCTGTTTCTGGGCCGAGATCCCGTTCGTGGCCATGCCCGAGGCCGCAAAGGCCGAGGCCCCGGTCTCCTCCCGGCCGGTTCCCCTTCGCGCGCTCATCGTAGAGGACATCGACTACAACGTCGTCGCGATGCAGGCGATGCTGCGCAAGCTCGACATCCGCTCGGACGTGGTGAACGACGGGATCGCCGCGCTGGACCGCCTGAAGAGCACCCACTACGACGTGGCGTTCCTGGACTGGAACCTGCCCGGGCTCATAGGCACCGAGGTGGCCGCGCGATACCGGGCGGTCGAGCCGTCCACCCAGCGCACCATCATCATAGCCACGACCGCCTACTCCGCCGACCTCAACCGGGAGGCCTGCCTCCAGGCCGGCATGGACGCGTTCATCTCGAAGCCGATAACCCCCGGGAAGATCGCGGACGCGCTGCGTGACCTGGGGGGCCCCATGCGCACCGCCGCCTCGGTCGAGGTCCGCTCCCAGAACATCAAGCTGGAGCCGGCCGACGAGATCGACCTCGAGATGCTGCGCTTCCTCGGCAACGAGACGCTCGAGGGCCTCGACAACCAGATCGAGCGCTTCCTGGCGGCGTTCGATAGCGACCGCACCAACGCCCGCCAGATCGTCGCCACGGGCGAACGCACGGAGATCCACCGCATCGCGCACCGGCTCCTGTCGCACTGCAGCGTGGTGAAATACGAGCAGCTGAGCCGCGTTGCCCTGGATCTCCAGCAAAGCTCGGCCACCGCAGACCCGGACAAGCTTCAGCAGCTCTTCGACGACTTCGAGCGCGAATTCGCCACGTTCAAGTATAAACTGGAATCGATCCGCTCTTCGACTGGACCTGCGTGAAACCGTTCTCGACCGCGAAGGCGATCAGCTTGGGGGTGCCCTTGAGGTCGAGCTTGCGAAGGATGTTGCTTCGGTGGGTCTGCACCGTGCGGGGAGAAAGGTTGAGCCGCTCGCCGATCTCGTCGTCGTTCAGGCCCTGGCCGATCAGCGACAGGATCGCCCGCTCCCAGTCGGAGAGCACCTTGATGAACGAACGCGGATCGGAGCGCCGCGCGATGCGGGCCGCCTGAAAGGCCTGCGAGAAGTAGATCCGACCGGCGGAAATCGCCGCAAGGGCGTCCCGCAGGATCTCGATCGTGTTGGAATTCTTGTCGATGAATCCGTGCACGCCGGATTTCTCCACCCGGAACAGCGTGTAGTCGTCGCAGTGGGACGACAGCATGAGGATGCGCAGGCTCGGTATGGCCTTGAGCACGCGGTCGGCCACGTTGAAACCGTCCATATCAGGAAGCGACAGGTCCAGGACCACGGCGTCCGGCCGGTGCTTCAAAATCATCTCCACGGCCTGGACTCCTGAATCCGTCTCGCCGACAACGGTATANNAACTCGGAGCTGCAAACCTTTCGCACGACATCGCGGATCATCAAGTGGTCTTCGACGATTACGATTTTCACGAAAGGACTGTAGGCGCTAGGTCGATGGAGCTCAAGCTCCGCTTGTAACAAATAGCTGAAGTCCAAGGGTAAAGCTCAGGATTACGTAAAAAAACGTAGAAATCGTCGTAGAAAACCCACAACAGCGCCATTAGTTTGCTTCCTCAAATGGAGGATCTGTACCCGCACAGTCGACTATTGGTCGGGCGCTTCACTCGGAAAGCGCCTCGCATGCCATGCCCGGGCGTCGTGCTTTTCGGGTTCCCCCGGCCTGCCTGCGGCACAGCAATCCAGGTATACCCCCGGCTATGGATGTGAGTGCCACGCTCCTTCTTAGCGATTCCGACCGTCCAAAGGTCCGTGCGGATGTGGCGCCCGATATGTCCGCCAAGAGGCGCATGGACGAGCAGTTCCTCAGGGCCCAGAGGCTGGAGAGCATCGGGATGCTGGCATCGGGGATCGCGCACGATCTCAACAACGTTCTTGCCCCCATCATCCTCGCGGCGCCCGTGCTCCGCGAGCATGCGACAAACCCGGACGACCTTCGCATCATCACCTCCCTTGAAAAGAGCGCCGAGCGCGGCGTCGACCTGGTCCGCCAGATCCTCACGTTTGCCCAGGGGGTCGGCGGCGGACACCAGCTTGTCGAGGTCAGGCACCTCCTGCAGGAGACCCTGAGCGTGATCAGCGAGACCTTTCCGAAGAACATCCGCCTCGTGGACGATTTTTCGGCCGATCTCTGGCCCACCATGGCCGACCCGACCCAAATCCACCAGGTACTCCTCAACCTCTGCGTCAACGCCCGGGACGCGATGCCCAACGGGGGCGTGCTCAGCCTCAAGGCCGAGAACTGCATGCTCGATGAGCGCGCGGCGAAGAAGATCGAGGGGGCGATGGCGGGCGCGTGGCTCGTGCTCCATGTCGAGGACACCGGCACGGGCATCCCCCCGGAGGCGCTCGGGCATATCTGGGAACCCTTCTATACCACCAAGGACGCCGATAAGGGAACAGGCCTCGGACTTTCCACGGTGCGGGGCATCGTCGAGCACCACAGGGGCTTCATCAGCCTGAAGACGCAGCCGGGACGGGGCACCACGTTCAGGGTTTACCTTCCCGCCGCCGAGATCCCCGCCAAGACCGGGCACCTCGACCCCGTCCGCCCGAGCTCGGTGCGCGGCAACGGCGAGCTTGTCCTGATCGTCGACGACGAGGCCCAGATACGCGACATAACGGCGGCGATACTCTCGCGCCACGGCTATCGGGTGCTGATCGCCGGCGACGGCTCCGAGGCGGTCTCGATCTTCGCGGCGCGCAGCAGCGAGATCAGCGTGGT
>PLKS01000261.1 GCA_003140665.1 Opitutaceae bacterium | reverse complement strand
GGGATTCGAACCCTCGGTACCCTTGCGGGTACACGTGATTTCCAATCACGCACATTCGACCACTCTGCCACCTCTCCGGGTGCCGGACATTTGAGGCGTCCGTCGGGCGAAAGTGCAAAGCAAAGCCGATGGCATGGGGGAGGGTCAAACGGAATCTCCCACATGCAGTGTCCAAGAGACTCATCGACGGTTAAATATGGGATTTGCTTCCGCCGGCTGACCGCGGCGAGAGTCGGCAACCGTGCAGCGCCGCCACCTGCTCATCTTCGCCTGGGCCCTCGCCGCGGCCGGATGCGCGAGGCGCGGGACGCCGGTCGAGACGGGCGCGCGGGACCAGGTCCTCCTCATCGGCAACAAGGACGAGCCCGCGGATCTCGACCCGCACATCAACAATGCCGATTCCACCGGCAACATACTGGGGGCCCTGTTTCAGGGCCTCGTCGTCCTGTCGAACGATGGGGTCACCATCCTTCCGGGAATGGCCGATCGTTGGGACGTGTCGCCGGACGGCCTGACCTACACGTTCCATCTCCGCGAAGAGGCCCGGTGGTCAAATGGGGAGGTCCTGGGGTCCCGCGATTTTCTTGAGTCGTTCATGAGGATCCTCGATCCGCAGCTCGGCTGCGAGACCGCGGGGTATGCTTTCCCGATCCGGGGGGCGCGGGATTTCCTGGAGGGCAGGTCGACCGATCCCGCCTCGGTCGGCCTTCGCGCCCCCGACCCGCGCACGTTCACGATCCTGCTCGAGCATCCGGCACCATACCTGCTCGGCCTGTTGGCGTACTTTCCGTTCTACCCGGTCTACATGCCGTCCCTGGACGCCAACGGGGGGCGCCGCCAGCGCGGGGGCCCGTGGACGCGCCCAGGCGTGCTCGTGAGCAACGGGCCGTTCACGCTCGCGGAGTGGAAGCCCAACGCCTACGTGCGGGTGGCGCGCAACCCGAGATTCTGGGACGCCGGCCGCGTCCGTCTCCGCGAGGTCAGGTTCTACCCGACGGATGATGAGAACACGGAGGAAAGGGACTTCCGCGCGGGCCAGCTCCACGTCACCGCCCGCCTTCCGAAGACGAAGGTCGCCGTCTACCAGGCGGAACATCCCGGGGAACTGCACGTCGTCCCCATCCTGCGCACGAATTTCCTGACGTTCAACGTCGCCCGCGCCCCGTTCACGGATTCGCGCGTGCGCAGGGCCTTCGCGCTCGCCATCGACCGGGAGAGGCTGGTCCACGCCGCGCTCGGCAGTCTCGGCACGCCCGCCTACTCCCTCGTGCGGCCGGGCACGGGTGGATTCACGCCGGCGAACGGATTCAGCTTCGACCCGGAAGAGGGGAAAAGGCTGCTCGCCCAGGCCGGATACCCGGGGGGGGCCGGCCTGCCGCCGGTGGAGTTCACATTGAACGGCAACACGGGCACCACGCTGGAGGTGGCCGAGGTGCTCGAGCGGATGTGGGCGGATAACCTGGGCGTCCGCGTGAGCGTCCTTCCCGTCGAATTCAAGGTCTACCTGAGCACGCTGCGCGAAAAGCAGTTCCAGGTGCTCCTTGACGGCTGGGTGTCCATTCCCGACCCCCGGGACATGCTCGAGGTCGGCGTCACGGGCGACCCCAACAACGACTCGGGCGCACGGAACCGGGACTACGACGAGGCCTTCGACGCCTCGGACCGCGCGTCCGACGCCGCCGCCAGGAGGAGGGCGTTCGACGCGATGGAGGCGATCAACGCCCGGGAGGCTTCCTACGCCCCGCTGTTCTACACGAACCGGGGGTTCCTCGTTCACCCGGATGTCCGCGGATGGCGGGACAACCCGCTCCTGCGAATCGACTGGCGCGAACTTTACCTGGTGCCTTAAGTTCGGCCCATGCGCCTTTCCCGAATTATTGCCGCGGGTGCCGCGCTCGTTGCGTTCTATTGCGCGGCGCAGGATTCCCAGCAACCGCCCGGCCGGCGGCTGATGAGCCTCGACCCTGGCTGGAGGTTTCTCGCGGGAGACGATCCCCACGCCCCGGATTCCGGCTTTGACGACCACTCCTGGCAGGCGGTCGACCTTCCCCACACATGGAACGCCTTCGACGGCCAGGACGGCGGCAACAACTACCGCCGCGGAGCCGGCTGGTACCGGCGGCACCTGGCGGTGGACGGGTCGTTTGCCGGAAAGCGCCTCTATCTGCAGTTCGACGGGGCGAGCCTGATGGCGGACGTGTACGTGAACGGCGTCCACCTCGGCACCCACAAGGGCGGTTTCGCGCGCTTCCGGTTCGATGCCACCGCAGCCCTGCGCGTCGGGGCCGACAACGTGATCGCGGTGCGCGTGGACAACGGGCGTCTGGGCTTTCCGCCGACCTCCGCGGATTTCACGTTCTTCGGCGGCCTGTACCGAGGCGTGTCGCTGCTGGCGACCGACCCCGTCCAGATCTCGGCCATGGACTACGGATCCCCCGGGGTGTACGTCGAGCAGAGGCTCGTCACGGCGAGTTCGGCGGCCCTGATCGTCCGCGCCGAGCTCGAAAACCACCTTCCCATTCCCCAGGATGTTGCGGTCGAAGTCTCGATATCCCGGACAGGCTCAACGGATCTCGGTGCCACCCAATTGTTAAAGCTGAATCCAGACAGCTCCGTCGAGTATGTCTATCCGGTCACGATCGACCACCCGCACCTCTGGAACGCACGGGCCGACCCCTTTCTCTACACGGTCCGGGTCGAGCTGCGCACCGCCTCCCCAAAGGGGACGTCAGGGGTGCTGCTCGATGCCGTCGAGCAGCCGCTTGGGCTCCGGTACTACACTGTGGATGCGGACCGGGGCTTCTTCCTGAATGGAAGCTACCTCAACCTGTACGGATTCAACCGCCACCAGGACTGGCCGGACAAGGGCTGGGCGATCTCCGACGCCGAGGAGGCGGAGGACTTCGACATCATGAAGGACTCGGGCGCGACCGCGGTCCGGGTGTCCCACTACCAGCAATCGGACACCTGGTACGCGCGGTGCGACCGCGCGGGCATCGTGGCGTGGGCGGAGATACCGTTCGTCAACGAGGCGCTGGCCACCCCCGAGTTCCTCGAGAACGCGAAGCAGCAGCTGCGCGAGCTGATCCGCCAGAACTTCAACCACCCGGCGATCTGCTTCTGGGGCGTGGGGAACGAGACAAGCGGCCCCGCGGCCGACGGGGTGATCGCGGCATTGGCCCCGATCGTGCGCGCGGAGGATCCGGGGCGGCTCTCGACCTACGCCTCCAGCCACGACGATGCCGACCCGAAGAACTGGCACACCGACGTCGTCGCGTTCAACCGGTACTTTGGATGGTACCACGGGCAGATGTCGGATTTTGCCGTGTGGCTGGACAAGACGCACGCCAACTATCCCAAGGCGCGCTTCGGGATGAGCGAGTTCGGGGCCGGCGCGAGCGTCACCCAGCATGCCCAGGATCCGGAAAGGCCCGATCCCCGCGGGCCGTTCCACCCGGAGGAGTACCAGGACGCCTACCACGAGGCCTACTGGGCCGCGCTCAAGACGAGGCCCTACGTGTGGGCGAAGTTCATCTGGTGCCTCCACGATTTCGCCTCGGATGGACGGAATGAGGGCGACCACCCGGGCCGCAACGACAAGGGGCTTGTGACCTATGACCGGAAGATCAAGAAGGACGCCTTTTACTTCTATAAGGCGAACTGGAGCGCCGACCCGGTGCTCCACATCGCCAGCAGCAGGTTTGGCGAGCGGACCAGCCCGGTAGCCGACGTGAAGATCTACTCGAACGCGCCGCAGGTGTCCCTCGAGGTGAACGGGGTTCCCCAGGGCGTTAGACGGGACCCGGCGGGCGACCGGGTCTTCGTCTGGCAGGGGATCAGGCTGTCTCCCGGCGCAAACCGCATCTCGGCGAGCGCGCATTTCGGCACAGCGGACGCGGCGGATTCGTGCGTCTGGACGCTTCAGCCGCGTTAATTCGGGGCGCGCAGCAAAACCTTCTTGCGCGACCTTGCGCGCCCGGTACCGTGGGGTGGTTTTTGCCCAAATTCCACCATGGTCACCTCCAATACTGAACTGGCCTACAACAGCAAGATTGAGGGTGAGGTCATCGTCTCCCGGGCCGATGCGGTCATCAACTGGATCCGCTCCAATTCGATGTGGCCGATGCCCATGGGCCTGGCCTGCTGCGCGATCGAGCTGATGGCGGCGGGCGCGAGCCGTTTTGACATCGCCCGGTTCGGGGCAGAGGTGATGCGGTTCTCGCCAAAGCAGGCCGACGTGATGATCGTCGCGGGCACGGTGACCTACAAGATGTCGTCGGCCGTCCGGCGCATCTACGACCAGATGGCGGACCCGAAATGGGTGATCGCCATGGGCGCGTGCGCGAGCACGGGGGGCATGTACCGGAGCTACGCGGTCCTCCAGGGAGTGGACCGGATCCTTCCGGTCGATGTCTACGTGAGCGGCTGCCCGCCGCGTCCCGAGGCCCTTCTCGACGCACTCATCAAACTGCAGGACAAGGTGAAGCGGGAGCCCTCCGCGAGCAAACTCCTATCGGCCTGATGCCCGCAGCACTCGACGCCGTCGCGGCGCTAAAGGGCAGGTGGGCCGGGGTGACCGAACGCGCGAGCCTCGATCACCCGGCCGTGAACGTGCCGGCGTCGGATCTGCTGGGGGTGCTCGCGGCCCTCAGGGACGAGCACGGATACGACCTGCTCGCCGACGTCACGGGCGTCGACTGGACGCCGGGCCCAAGGCCGCGCTTCACCGTCGTCTACCACCTCTTCTCGACCACGTCGCACGACTACGTCCGCGTCGCGGCGGACTGCGCGGACGACGCGTCGCCCGAGATGCCGACCGCGACCGGGCTTTGGCGGGGGGCCGACTGGCACGAGCGCGAGGTCTTCGACATGTTCGGCATCCGGTTCCCGGGCCATCCCGACCTGCGCCGGATCCTGATGTGGGATGAATATCCGCATTTCCCCCTCCGCAAGGACTTCCCGCTCGCGGGGATCGAGACCGCGCTGCCGGACGCCCAGGTGGTCGCCGAGACGAAGACGGGGGCGATCGCGGCGCCGATGATGGGCGGCCCGTTCGTGGCGAGGGAGGGCGGGATCAACATGAGCGACGCGGAGCCGCGCGCGAAGGACGAGAGCTGGAGCGAGCGCCGCCCGAAGCCCGATGCCTGAAACCGGACGCCGACATGCCCGCCGAACACGCATTTCCGGACTCCGAGGCGAAGAACGCGCAGGGCGAGTTTGAGACGGAGAAGATGTCGCTGTCGATGGGGCCGTCGCACCCGTCGACACACGGCGTCCTGCGCATCCAGCTGGAGCTCGACGGTGAGATGGTCACCAAGGCCGATCCCGTGATCGGATACCTGCACCGCGGCGACGAGAAGATCGCGGAGAACATGACGTACAACCAGTTCGTGCCCTACACCGACAGGCTGGACTACCTCGCCCCGCTCGCGAACAACATGGCCTATGCGATCGCGGTCGAGAAGCTCGCGAAGCTCGAGGTCCCGCCGCGCTGCCAGGCGATCCGCGTGATCACGGCGGAGATGGCCCGGATCTCGGCGCACCTCCTGGGCCTTGGGGCGTTCGGGATCGATGTCGGGGCATGGACGGTCTTCCTCTATTCGTTCACGGAGCGCGAGAAGCTCTACAAGCTCTTCGAGGAGCTGACGGGGGCGCGATTCACGACGAGCTACACGCGCATCGGCGGCGTCGCACGCGACGTTCCCGACGGGTGGATGGGCCGGGTGGACGCGTTTTGCGACCAATTTCTCCCGCTGCTCGAGGAGATTCTCAACCTGCTCACCCGCAACAGGATATTCGTTGACAGGACAGCAGGCGTCGGCGTCATTTCGAAGGAGGACGCGATCGCGTACGGGCTCACGGGGCCCAACCTGAGGGCGAGCGGCGTCCCACTCGACCTGCGAAAGGACCGGCCGTACAGCGGATACGAGCAGTACGAATTCGACGTGCCGGTGGGGACGAAGGGCGACGGGTACGACCGCTACCTCGTCCGCGGCGAGGAGATGCGCCAGTCCGTGCGCATCCTCAAGCAGGCGATCGCGAAGTTTCCCGGCGGGAGCTGGTACGCCGAGGACGCGAAGCGGATCTTTGCGCCGCCGAAGGACAAGGTGCTCACCTCTATGGAGGAGCTGATCCAGAACTTCATGATCGTCACGGAGGGGCCGCAGATGCCGGCGGGCGAGGTGTATTTCGAGGCGGAGAACCCCAAGGGGGCGCTCGGCTTCTACATCGTCTCGAAGGGCGGCGGGGTCCCGTGGAGGCTGAAGATCCGCGCTCCGTCGTTCTGCAATCTCTCAATCCTGCCCAAGGTCTGCATAGGGGCGATGGTGACCGACCTGGTGTCGATCCTGGGCTCGCTGGATTTCGTCATGGGGGAGTGCGACCGATGATCAACCTGAGCGCCGAGACGATGAGGAGGATCGACGACGTGATCCCCCATTATCCCATGAAGCGCAGCGCAGCGCTGCCCCTCCTGCATTTTGTCCAGGAGGACCAGGGCTACATCTCCAGCGAGGCGATCGAGTGGATCGCTGCCAAGCTCGAGATCCAACCGATCAATGTGTACGAGCTCGTGACCTTCTACCCGATGTTCCGGCAGAAGCCGATCGGGCGAAGGCACATCAGGGTCTGCCGCACGCTCTCGTGCGCGATCATGGGCGGCTACCGCACGTGCGCGGAGTTCCAGAGGCAGTTCAACACGGGGCTGGGCGAGGTCTCGCCGGACGGCGAGGTCACGGTCGAGTTTGTCGAATGCCTCGCGAGCTGCGGGACTGCGCCCGTCGTCATGATCGACGACGAACTCCACGAGAGGGTGGACGCCTCGAAGGCGCGGGAGCTCTCGGAGAAGATCAAGGCCGCCCCGGCGGCCGGGGCCCGCTGAA
>PLKS01000142.1 GCA_003140665.1 Opitutaceae bacterium | reverse complement strand
ACTGGTCGTTGCCCTTGCCGGTGGCGCCGTGGGCGAGGTGGGTGGCTTTTTCGCGGCGGGCGATGTCAATCTGGGCCTTGGCGATGAGGGGGCGGGCGATGGAAGTGCCGAGGTAATACTGGTTTTCGTAGATCGCGTTGGCGCGGATCATGGGGTAGATGAAGTCGCGGGCGAACTCATCCACGAGGTCGAGCGTGTAATGCCTCGACGCTCCCGTCCGGCGCGCCTTCTGGGAGAGGCCCCTAAGCTCCTCTTCCTGGCCTATGTCGGCCGCGAAGGTGATGATCTCCGCGTCATAGGATTCGCGGAGCCACTTGACGATGACGGACGTGTCGAGGCCGCCCGAGTAGGCGAGGACGATTTTCATGGGATTCTCCGGGAAATTCGGGTTTGTGGCATGAAAAGGGCACAAGCAATAGATGAAATGGCCATACGTTTTTCAAAGGAAAGATGGGCGATCGTTGGTGGACACGGGATCAAAACTTACACCCCGAAGACGCCAGATTTGCGAGACAGAAGATGCGGCCCTTTAGGGCCGGTCTGATTGGCAAGCGGAGTTCAATCGGGGCGGTTGTGCGTTCGCGCCGACTTTCGATCCAGGGAACACGGACGTATCATCTCGTACGCATCGAGAAAAATGGGAAGGATGGCCGCCCCGCGCACAGGGTCTCGCCAGTTTGGGCGGGTACCTATCCGGGTCCGAGATCGGATCGCCTCAATCTTGGGCTAGGGCTGATGATGAAAACAACCTAGCGAGACAAAGACGGGTTCAGAGAAACACGAACAAACAAGATCGAATGAAGCGGCGAAGAAGAGATCGCGGACGGCGTGTTCCAAGCGAGCAATCGCCAAATCTTCGCACAAGGGATTCCTCCCCTGAAGCCGCCAGCGACCGTCGCAAGAATTGGCCGGTTCTGGCCTATTGCGTGATTCTAGCGGCTACGGCGATTGCTGCTTATTGCCGCACACTCCACTTTCCACTATTTTTCGACGACTTCCTTGCGATCAGGGACAATCTGTCCATCCGCCATCTCAAGGACCTCGGTGCGGTGTTGTCGCCCCCTTTGTCGCTGGCAGAAGAATCCGGCGTGAGCGGTCGGCCGCTCGTAAACCTTTCCTTTGCGATCAACTATGCCTTTGGCGGCCTGAACCCATGGGGTTTTCGGGTGACCAATGTGGTCATCCATCTAGCCGCGGGTCTCGCGCTATTCGGTATTCTGAGGCGGACACTGGAGCGGGTGGGACCCGGCGACCCAACGACCCGTTTCCCGCCACCAGCCGCCGTCGCTTTCGCCGCGGCACTGCTCTGGACAGTCCATCCGCTGCAGACCGAATCGGTCACCTGCGTGATACAGCGCACGGAAACTTTGATGGGGCTTTGCTATCTTTTGACGCTTTATTCGTTCATTCGGTATGCTGGCGCGAGTGTGGGCCGACACGTCTGGGCAGCGCTGGCGATCCTATTCTGCCTCCTCGGCATGGCGGCAAAGGAGGTCATGGTAACTGCCCCTATAATCGTCTTCCTATATGACCGAACGTTTGTCAGCCGGAGCTTGAAGGAGGCCTGGCGGCGGCATAGTCGCCTGCACGTCGCACTTGCCGCCACATGGGTCCTCCTGGCATTTCTCGTCGTTCGGGCCGGGGGAAGCCGCGGCAATTCGGCAGGTTTCGGCGAGGGAGTGGGCGTCTGGAGTTATCTCCTCACCCAATGCCGTGCGATCGTCCTCTATCTCCAGCTGTCGGTATGGCCTCACCCCCTGGTTGTTGACTACGGCACCAGGCTGGTGGCAAGCCCTGCTCAGGTCTGGCCTCAGGCCATCTTCCTTCTGGTCCTTCTGGCCGGGGTTGGTTGGGCTCTCGTCGCGCGTCCGGCCCTTGGGTTTCTAGGTGCTTGGTTTTTCCTCATCCTGTCACCGAGTTCGAGCGTGGTCCCATTGGTCGCCCAGACGATCGCGGAACACCGAATGTACCTGCCACTGGCATCCGTGGTCGTGTTGGTCGTTATCGCGACCAGCCGGTGGCTTGGCCGCTGGGCCTTACCCTTCTGCATGGCGCTGGCCGCGGCACTTCTTGTGGGTACGTTGCAACGCAATGAGATCTACCGCAGCGAGCTACGGATATGGAGCGATACGGTGGCCAAGCAACCGGAGAATGAGCGTGCGCGCAACAACCTGGGCAATGCCCTGGTGCTTTTGCCAGGGCGGCTGAACGAGGCAGTCGCCCAATACGAAGAGGCGTTGCGCCTGAATCCGGGCTACGCCGAGGCCCACGACAATCTGGGCTTGGCACTGGCCCAAATTCCCGGGCGCTCGAACGACGCCATAGCCCAGTATGAAGAGGCACTTCGCCTGAAACCCGACTTCGCCGAAGCGCATAACAATCTGGGCGTAGCTCTGAGCAAGATTCCCGGGCGCCGAAACGATGCAATCGCAGAATACGAAGATGCGCTGCGCCTGAAACCGGATGTTTTCGAGGCGCACAACAATCTGGGCAACGCATTGTCAAAGAATCCAGAAGGGTTAATCGGTGCGATCGCTCAGTATGAGTTGGCATTAAGCCTGGAACCGGACTCCGCCGAGGTCTTGGTCAACCTAGGTCATGCCCTGAAGGCAGTGGGCCGGACACAGGAGGCGATCGCAAGGTATGAAGATGCGCTGCGCCTCAAACCGAATTATACCGAAGCGCAATTTCAGCTTGCGCTAGTATTATCCTCAATGCCAGGTCGCCGCGATGAGGCTGAATCATACCTTGAGGCGGTTCTGCGGATTCAGCCCGAGAATGAACGCGCAAAAAGGATGCTAGGGGCTCTCCGGCAAACACGACCATGAGTTTGCGCCTTCCCGGCAATATCGCAGCCGTGTGGTTTCACGATAGTATAGCATCTGGCCGGTTTGCCGCCGGGCCATTTCCGATGACGGCCTTTGATATCGCCTCAGTCTGCCAAAACGCCGGCTGCTTTAACGCAACAGAACGCTTAAAGCGCCTTTGGGATATGTTCACTTCCCGCTCAATGAGTCGGTCCCTCTCCGCGGGATCCGTTGGCAGCTCGATCTTCTCCTGCCGAATGGAGTCCAGCAGCGCCAGGGCATAGTCACAGACGCGGTAGTGATATTCCCGGTTGATCGTCGCGCCCTCGGAACCGAACACCGGCGCCGGCCGCGTATCGCGGAGCAGGGGCAGAAGCAGCGGCCTGGCGGCCTCGCCCTCGGCGATGATCGCATTCGCCGCGTCCTCCCAGGAAAGGCCCGGGATGCCCCACGTGTTGAAGAACTTCGAGTTCTTCAATGCCTCGACGAGGACACGCAGGCGAAATGCCGGATCAAGCGACTGATACTCCTTGGGGCTTATCTTCCGGAGCGCCATGAGCCCGATCAGCGTCCCGCGGTCGGGGCGCACCAGCTGCCCCTTTAGGTCGGCGGCGACCCCCTCCCCGCGGGAGACCGCCTGGCGGTACGCCGCCGAGTTGAAGGGCTCCCTCCCTTTCGAGGAGTCGCTTTCCATTTCCTTGGCCAGCTCCGCGATGTCCATCGCCGCCAGCCGCTTCTCGTAGGCCGCCCTCTTGTCGTCCAGCGCGCGCGTTTCCTCCAGCTTAGCGGCCATCTGCCCGGAGTCTCCCGGGGAAGCCGACTGCGACAAGGCGCCCGGGGCCATCATGCCAGCGCCGGCGGCCAAAAGGAAGGTGAGCAGGACTTTGCGGTTCATCATGGGGCGCCGGTTCTCACTGCATCTTTGTGAACGTCGGGAAGAGGTTCTTCCCCACGCCCGGGGCGGTGCTGTTCCATTTGGCGATGCACAGATCGACCGCCTGCTCGTTCCAGTCGACGCCGATCTCGCTGAAAGGCGTCTCGGTCGCGCCACCCGCCCCGACGGTATAGAGCCAGTAGTAATAGCCAAGAAGCTCGTCGACACATTGGGATTTTGAATCGATGCAGACCGGCACGTCCACCGCGTCGAACCAGCTGCTGTCCGGCCAGCCGCCGGGCCCATCCGTAAGAATGGCCGGGCTCGTGCTGCTTCCCGGCGTCAGGTAGGAGGCGAAGGTTCCGTCGTTGTAGCGCGCGTAATAGCCCCACACGCGGTTGTCGATCCGGTCGATGGCCCACCCGTTCAGCGCGGGGCTGGCCTGGCCGGTGACGATCCGGTCGAACTGCTGCGAGGAGGGAGCGAGATACTCCCCGGTGTCCGTGTCCCTGATGCGGACAATCTGGATGAAGCAGATGGTCTGGCAATTGCAGGTGGTGCTGCACTGGGAGGGCCCGAAGGAAAAACTGTCCGAGATGTTCTCCCCGCCGTTGCCGACCGGCGTGCCGCTGAACGTGAACGTCCCACAGGGATGCGTCGGCGTCCCGCAACCCGCGAAAAGCACAGCTGCGCACGCCAAGGACAGAGACAGCCTGAACATCCGAATGAGGGGGATTCCTGGGGGCACGTGGGGAGCCTTCGTCCGGGGCGAACCTGCGGAAAGCGCCGACATTACGTGTTTTCAAGTACCGCCGGCGTCACCGATCCGTGCCGCTGCAGAGGTACGCGAACGCCCATGTCCCAGGCACGGCGACGGCCTGGTCACGGCGCCGCAGGATCGACCCGGTCCCCAGATCCGATCCGTTTGGATGAACCTGGAACCGGAGCTACCTGCCCCGCGCCTCTGAAAGGACGGCGAGGATCGCCTTCTGGACATGGAGCCGGTTCTCGGCCTCGTCGAAGACCACGGAGCGCGGGTTGTCGAGAACGGCCTGCTCGACCTCCTGGCCCGGGTGGGCCGGGAGGCAGTGCATGAACAGCGCGTCCGGCTTCGCCGCCGCGAACAATCCCGCCGTAACCGCGAACGGGCGCATCCGCCCGGCCCGGGCCTCGGCCTCCTCCTCCCTGCCCATGCTCGTCCAGACGTCCGTGCAGACGATGTCGGCGCCGGACACGGCCTCGCGGGGATCGCCCGTGAACGTGAAGTCGGCGGCGCGGCCCTCGGCCTTCAGCTGGGCCCGGATCCTGGCGCCCGGCTCGAAGCCCGGCGGCCCGCCAAGCGAGACCCTCATCCCGAAGAGGCTCGCCCCGAGGATCCATGAGTTCGCCATGTTGAAGCACGTGTCGCCGAGGAAGGCGATCTTGCGGCCCCTGAGGGCGCCCACCAGGTCGCCGTCCGGGCCGGCCCAGCGCTCCGCCGCGGTGAACGCGTCGGCGTAGATCTGGCACGGGTGCAGGTAGTCCGTGAGGGCGTTCACCACGGGGACGGTCCCCGCGGCCGCGAGGCGCTCCACCTCGGCCTGGTCGAAGGTGCGGATCACGATGCCGTGGATGAATCGCGAGAGGACGCGCGCCGTGTC
>PLKS01000139.1 GCA_003140665.1 Opitutaceae bacterium | reverse complement strand
GGCGGATATGAGTGGGACGGATTCACCTTCGCCAATTCCTCCCTGGGAAATATTTCCGCGAATGGCTGGACCTTCGGATTGCAGTCGACGTGGTCAATCTTTGACGGGCGCGCGACCGACGGGAAGGTGAGGCAGGCAAAATCGATGCTGGAGCAGGCGCGGCTGTCGAAGGCTTCGGAGGAACTCGAAATCGATGTGGAGGTCCGACAGTCCATGTCATCCCTCCAGGAGGCGGGCGAATTGGTGACGGCGTCCCGGCAGACGGTCGACGAGGCCGCCGAGGACCTTCGCCTTGCCGATGCCAAGCGCCACGCCGGATCGGCGACCCAGCTCGACGTGCTCACCTCGCAGGTGTCGCTCACCCAGGCCAGGACCGACCAGCTGACGGCCAACTACAACTATCTCGTCGCCCTCGCCAACGTCAGGAAGGCCGTCGGCCTGAGCGATGCGCTGGTGATACCCTGACCCAACGCGTGCTCCCGGGCGGATCCGGGGGCCACAAGACCCGGCGACCCGAAGCAATGAGAGCAAAGCGCAGACTGCTCATCTCCCTCGGCGCGATCGTGGGCGTGCTTCTCCTTGCCGTGGGGGCGGCATTCATCCCGCCCGTCCAGACATGGGTTGCGCGCAAGGCCCTTTCCTCGGTTGCCGGCCAGGGCTCGTCCCTCGAGCGGGTGTCGGTCGGGCTGAACCGGGTATCGGTGAGGGGCCTGCGCGTCGAGCGGAATGGCGCCGTCCTCGTCGTTCCCTCGGCGGATGCGGAGATCGAGGTCATCTCCGCGGGCTTCGGCCGCGGCATCCACGTCAAGAGTGTCGTCGTGAAAGGGTGGACGCTGGGCCTCGCCCATCCGGGCCAAGGCGGCGCGCCCGGCGGGAGCGAATCCGCGGGCTCCTGGGTCGCCCGCGCCGTGGGGGCCGTGCTGGCGGCCTTCAACGTGCCGGCCGACCTCTCGATCGACGGCGTCGACCTGGAGGGGCGGGTCATACTTCCCGACGAGGGCGGCCACCCGATGGGCAGGGTTCGCGTCGAGATCGCGGGAGGAGGCCTTGCGGCGGGGCGCGACGGGCGTTTCCTGTTCGGCGCGGGCGCGGCCCTCGACGATGCCGCCGCCCCGGTTTCCAACGTCTCGTTCCGCGGGACGCTTTCCGCGTCCATGGACTCATCGGGGACCTTCACCCGCGCCGACCTGAAGGTGGACGCCACGGCGAGCGGCAGGCAGTTTCCGCGCGGAATCGGCCTGTCGGGCGACGCGTCCGCGTCGCGCAACGGCGGAGCGAGATCGTACTCGCTCTCGCTCAGCCGCGGCGCCGACCGGATCGCCTCCGTCGATGCCACGAGCCCGGACGGCTCCCACCGGATCGCCGGCAACTGGCAGCTTGATCTCAAGGACACGGATATCGCGCCGTTTGCGCTGGGCCGCAGCCTGCCGGCCTTCAATGCGGCGGGCAAGGGAAGCTATGAGGTGGACACCGCGACCCGCGACATCCACTCCGTGGGGAAGATCAAGGCGTCGGCCGACCGCCTGGGGGTCGTCGCCGACCCCCTTGCGGCCCTGGGCCGCGTCGACATTTCCGCTGATTTCGATTTTGCGCGCATGGGATCCTCGCTGCGCGTCGATCGGCTGGAAACGAGCCTTTCGGGTGCGATGCCGGTGGCCTCCGTGCGCGCGCTCCAGTCCTTCGAATTCAACACGGCTTCGGGCGAACTCAAGGTGGCCCGCCCGAGCGGTGACCTGGTCGGGATTTCGATCGAGGGCGTGCCGCTGTCCTGGCTGGCGGGCGCGATGCCCGGCCTCCGGCTGGAAGGGCGCGGTGCCCGCGGGGAGTTTGTCATCCGGGCCGAGAACGGGCGCCTTGCGCTGCGGACGAAGGCGCCGCTCCTGGCCACCGGTGCCTCGCTCTCCAGGGCCGGAAGGCCGATCGCCGCGGGGCTTGATCTTTCCGCGTTCGTGCTCGCCGACTACGCCCCCGAGGGCTGGCAGGTCCAGCTGGCGCCGTTCGAGATCCGGAGCGAGGGGATCAAGCTGATCTCACTGGAGGCGCGGCTGGGCAGGCTCGCGCGTTCGGACCAGGCGATCAAGGCGGCGGGATCGTGGAGCGTCGCGCTGCCGGCGCTGCTGTCGCAGCCCGCGGCGGCCGGCCTCCCCCGGCTCACCAGCGGCGACGCCAGCGGGAGCTTCGAGGCGAGCCTGGACTCAACCCGCGAGCTGCTCGTCAAGGTGGCGCTCAACGACCTCGGGGTCCGCTCGGGCGCCCCCATCGTGCTCCCGTCGGTCACGTCGGACGTCCGCGCGGATTTTGAGGCGAACGGGCGCACGGCGTTCAACATTCCGCTCCACCTGGACTACGGGACGCGGACCGCGGATCTCGTTCTTTCGGGAACGCTTTCCTCGGACAGGGACGGTCCGCTTGTCGACGCGGCGCTGTCGGGTGCGCAGCTTTCGGCGGACGACCTCGCCGCGATCCTCGCCCTGTCCGACTCCAACGCCGACCTGGCCGCGCCGAACCAGGCCGCAGGACCCGATGCGACCGCCCACGCCGCCCCGACCGTCCCGTTCTGGCCGGCCTTCCGTGGGCGCCTCTCGATCAGGTTCAAGGAACTCGACCTCCCGCGGGTCGAACTGCGCGACGTGCGGGGTGCGATCGTGATGGAGCCGGCCTCCCTTCGCATCGAGTCCGGCACCGCCGGCATCGGGGACGGGACCGCCGCGCGGATCGACGGCGAGCTGAAGTTCAGCCCGGGCGAGGAGTTGCCGTACGCCTTCTGGACCAGCATTGCCGTGGACAACATCGACTCGGCGCCCTTTTTCCGCGCGATGGACCCGGACAAGCCGCCGGCGATCGAGGGCCGGTTTGACCTCAGCAGCCGCCTCACCGGAGGCGGAAGGGAGCTGGGTGACCTTCTCGAGGGGATCCAGGGCGAATGCAAGGTCTCCAGCAAGGACGGGAGGTTTCGCGCGCTTCGGACAGACGTGATCGATTCGATCAAGCAGGCGCCCTCAAGACTGGCGGACGCGCTCGACACGGTGACGTCCCTCTTCGGAAAGAAGCAGGACAAGATAGGCGAGGCGCTGGTCGAGTCCGCGACAGGCCTCTCGGATATCCATTACGACCAGATGAACCTGTCGGCGGAGCGCGGCCCCGATCTCAACATCCGGCTCTCAAAGTTCACGCTCATAGCCCCCGAGGAGCGCATCACGGGCACGGGGATGATCACGTATGAGGAAGGGGTCCCGATCCGGGCGCAGCCGCTGTCGATCGACCTCGACGTCGGCGTGCGGGGCCGGCTCGGGGGGTTTCTGGGAGTCGTCGGCATGCTCAAGGAGGGGCAGGACGAGCTGGGCTACACGCAGCTCTACCAGCCGGTCCATCTCGGGGGCACCCTCCAGAAGATCGACCAGAGCCAGTGGAAAGAAACGCTCATCCAGGCCCCGCTGCGAAAGGGGAGCGGTTTGATTGACAAGCTCCTCGGCAGGTGACCAGCGTCCCGGCCATGAGTGCGTCGGCAAGGTTTCGGAGATGCAGGGCGCTCCCCGCTAAGGGCCCGGCGCTGGCGCCCCCCTTGCGGCGGCGCATCGCGGACGCGGCTCCCCAGCGCCCGGCGCGGTGGCCGCCCGCATGAAGAGATTCTCGACACTTCCGCTGTGGCTCGACGTCCCGATCGGGCTCCTTGCCCGCCTCCTTTATCGCGTCCGCGCGCTGGGCGCGGAGCACGTGCCGGACACCGGCGGGGCCGTCGTGATTTCGAACCACCTTTCCTACGTCGACTCGGTCGCGCTCCAGCTCGCCTGCCCGCGGCCCCTGCGATTCGTGGCCTACCACGGACCCGAGACGAGCGGCCTCCTGAAGTGGATCTTCAACAGGGCCGGGGTGATCCTGGTTTCACCGGCCCCGTCCGCACAATGGCTCAGGAACACGGTCAGGGCGCTCAGGCGGGGCGAGCTCGTCTGCGTCTTCCCGGAGGGCGCGATCTCGCGGACGGGCCAGCTGATGGCGATCCGCAGGGGATTTGAACTGATGGCGCGCGGGGCGGGGGTCCCCGTGATTCCCGTCGCCGTCGACGGCCTCTGGGGCTCGGTTTTCTCCTTTGCAGGAAACAAGTACCTGTGGAAGTCGCCGCGCCTTCTGCCGACGCCGGTCTGCGTCGCGTTCGGCGAACCCATTCCGACCGGGAAGGCGGACGCTGCGGCGGCAAGGAGGGCGCTCATGGAGCTCGCGGCCGACGCATTCGCCGAGCGGCCGGTGCTTCGCAGGCACATCGGCCGCGAGATCGTGCGCGCGCTTGCCAGGCGCCCGGGTTCCGTCGCCCTCATCGACCGCGGCGCCGAGCGCCGCGCGCTCACGGCGGCCCAGCTAGTCGCGGCGGCGGCTGTGCTCGCCCGAAGGCTCAGGCTCACGGTGCCGGAACGGCGAGTCGGCATTGTTCTGCCCCCGGGCGCGGGCGCGGCGATCGCGAACCTTGCGGTCGTGTGCGCGGGAAAGGTGCCCGTGAACCTGAACTTCACGGCGGGCAGGATCTCGGCCGAGTCGAGCATCAGGGCGTCGGGCGCCCGCACCGTCCTCTCCGCGGACGCGATGCGGTCCCGGCTTCCGGATTTTCCATGGCCGGAGCGCACGCTTGACCTGCGCTCCGAGATCCTGGCGTCGGGAGGGAAACGCGCGATGCTCCCGTGGCTTGCGGCCGCGTGGATCCTTCCGAACCAATGGGTCGCGGGCCTCATGCGACTGCCGCGAACCGGCGACCGGGAGGAGGCCGCGCTCCTTTTCACGAGCGGGAGCGCCGGAAGCCCGAAGGGGGTCGTGCTCACGCACCGCAACCTGCTCGCCAACTTCGAGCAGATCTCCTCCATGTCCATCCTTCCCAGCTCGGCGACGATGCTCGGGTGCCTGCCGATCTTCCACAGCTTCGGGTTCACCGTCACCCTCTGGTATCCGCTGCTGCGCGGCTGCCTCCTGGTGACCACGCCGAGCCCGCTCGACACCCGCGCCATGGTGGATTCGATCCGCGAGGAGGGCGTCACGGTGCTCATAGCTGCGCCAACTTTCCTTCGGCCGCTGATGAAGAAGGCGGCGCCCGCGGACTTGCGCTCGCTCGAGCTCGTCGTCTCGGGGGCGGAGAAGCTCCCCGAGGACCTGCGACGCGGCTTTCTCGAGAAATTCCACATCGAGATCCTGCAGGGCTACGGACTGACCGAGACCTCGCCGGTCTCGAACGTGAACCAGCCGCATCCGCCGGTGGCGACACCGTCGGCCGACGAGCAGATCGGCAAGAAGGCCGGCACCGTCGGCCGCCTGCTTCCCGGGATGTCCGCCCGGGCCGTCCACCCGGACACCGGCGAGGAGCTCGTGAAGGGCGAGACGGGGGTCCTTTGGCTGCGCGGCTCGAACGTGTTTACGCGCTACCTGGACGACAAGTCCGGGACGGACGAGGCCCTCCGCGGCGGCTGGTTCGTGACGCGTGACCTGGGCAGCATCGACGAGGACGGCTTCATCACCGTCGAGGGCAGGCTTGCCCGGTTCTCCAAGGTGGGCGGCGAGATGGTTCCTCACGGAACGATCGAGCAGAAGATCTCCGAGCTCCTCGGGATGGACCCGGGCGAAGCCCAGGCGGTCGTCGTGGTCGGGGTGCCCGACGAGGCGAAGGGCGAGAGGCTGGTCATTGTCACGACGCTCGGTCTTTCCGCGGCCGACGCGAAGGACAGGCTGGCGGCCGCCGGCTTTCCCAACCTCTGGATCCCCAGAACGGTGATCCGGGTTGGCGCGATCCCCGTTCTTGGATCGGGCAAGCTCGACGTCGCCGCGTGCAAGCGGCTCGCGTCGGAGGCGTGCGGATGAGTGGATGGAATCCATGACGGAGACCGGGATCGTCGACGCCCACATCCACGCCTACCCGGCGGAGGTTGCCGCGGACCCCGCCGCCTGGGGGCGGGCCCGCGCCGAACCCGGATGGACCGCCTGCGTCGCGCCCGCCGGACGGCGTTCCATCCAGGGCTGGGCCGACCCCGACGCGATCATCGCCGACATGGACGAGGCGGGAGTGGACGCATGCGTCATGCTGGGATGGTATTGGGAGCGCCAGGAGACGTGCGACCTTCAGAACGGATGGTATTCGCAGTGGATCCGCAGGCATCCCGGTCGACTGGTCGGCTTCGCGGCCGTGCAGCCCGCGGCAGGGGCGAGGTCTATCGAGGCGCTGGAGCGCGCGCTCGACTCGGGGCTGTGCGGAGTCGGAGAAAGCCTGCCCCAGGCCCAGGGGTTTACCCTGGACGATCCCTGGTGGAGGCGGGTGGTCGAGACCGCGATCCGGAGGCGGATTCCGATCACGCTCCACGCGACCGATCCCGCCGCGGGCCCGGTGGCGGGGCCCAAGACCCCGCTCGACGCCTATGTGCGCCTCGCGGGCGAATACCCGGAGGCGACCTTCATCCTGGCGCACTGGGGCGGCGGCCTGGCGCTGCGGGGAGCGCCGGGGGAGGGGGAGCTGCCCTCCAACCTGTTTTTTGACACGGCCGCCTCGCCGCTCCTCTACGACCCCGGGGCGTTCCGGCGCGCCGTCGACCGGGTGGGGGCCGGGAAGATCCTCTACGGCTCGGACTACCCGCTCATCCTTTATCCCGGGGACTCGCGCCGGCCCGGATTCGGCCGGTTTCTCGACGAGATAGGCCGCGCCGGGCTGGATGCCGGCGAGCGCGCGGCGATCCTCGGGGCAAATATTCGGCGCCTGCTGCCTCCCGGTCTTGCGCCCGCGCGCAAGCGCGTGTAGCGGGACAGCAATCGATGGATTTCTCCTCCGCCACGAAGCAATTGAAGGGCAAGCTCGGCCCGCGTATCGTACGGACCGACCGGGATTCCAGGCGGGCCGCATCGTTTGACAGCAGCAAGATTGAGTTTCCACCCGAGGCGGTCGTGTTCCCGCGCGGCCTCCCGGACGTCGCCGCCGTCCTCCAGCTGGCGAACCGGCGCCGGGTGCCCGTCACCGTCAGGGGGCGCGGCACGAGCCTGACGGGATCAGCCGCGCCGGCGCGCGGCGGGTGGGTCCTGGACCTCCACCATTGGGACAAGATCCGGATAGACGCCCAGGCGGGGCTTGCCCACGTCCAGGCCGGGGCGACCGTCGAGAGGATCCAGTCCGCAGCCGAGAAAAAGGGATGGTTCTACCCGCCCGACCCCTCGTCGATGAAATATTGCACGATCGGCGGGAACATCGCCTGCAACGCGGGGGGGATGCACGGGGGGAAATACGGGGTCACGCGCGATTACGTTCTTGGACTTGAAGTGGTGCTGGCCGACGGAATCATCGTCCGGCTCGGCAGTCGCACGCACAAAAATAAAACCGGCTTCGACCTGCACCGGCTGTTCGTCGGCTCGGAAGGTTTGCTGGGTGTCGTCACCGAAGCCACATTGAAACTGATCCCGCTGCCACCGTTCCGCGCGAATCTCGCCGTTGGCTTCGATTCCATGAAAAATGCCGTGCGCGCGCTGCAATCCATCTTCGCCGCCGGCTTTCTGCCCTGCGCGGCGGAATTGGCCGATGAATTCACGCTCGTCGCCGCCTACAAACGCACGAAGAGTGAAAGCCTGCGCGGCTGCAAGGCGCATTTGATTGTCGAATTGGATGGCCAGATAAATTCAGTCCGCAGCGAACTGAAAGATTTGGAAAGAATCATCCGCCGCCAGAAACCGTTGTTCATTCAGCGCGGCTTCGGCAACAAAGAATGCGAGGCGGTCTGGCAAATCCGCCGCGAATTTTCCTACGCACTGCGCGACACCGGCCTTACGAAGTTGAACGAAGACATCGTCGTGCCACGCGGCAAGCTGGAGCAACTTTTCAAGTTCGCCACGACGTTGCAAAAGAAACATGGATTGCAACTCGCCTGCTTCGGTCATGCCGGAGACGGCAACATCCACACCAACGTCATGGTGGATTACACGCAGCCCGGCACGAAAAAACGCGCCGAAAAATGCCTGGATGAACTGTTCCGTTGGGTGATCGCCTCCGGCGGCGCCATCACGGGCGAACACGGCATCGGCCTCGCCAAAAAACGCTGGTGGCCGCAGGCCGTTTCCAAGGAAGCCCGCGGACTTCACCGCACTGTGAAACACGCGCTCGACCCGAAGGGCATTTTGAATCCCGGCAAGTTTGTTTGAGCGGAGCACCGTTTGAACCTGCAAATAACTTCAGAATCATTAGCAAATCCAGATAGTGCCTTACAAATATCTGTTCCGGCTTAGGAAGAGTTTATCCCCACGGTTTGGAAAAAACGGTGCCGACTATCCGCCAACGGACGCCGACGATAAANNGATAAAACGCCAAAGCAACTGTGGCGCGTGTCAAATTTGAATGGATTCCTTGACCGGTGGAGCGGAGGCGCGGGCGCGGAGCGCCAGCGAGTCGCCAGCCGGTTAAGGCTCCTTGTAGAAAACCTATGTCTAAATTCAAAACGCGAATAGGCAGGTGAACGTTGATTTAAAGCTGAGGTCGCGTCCGGTCAACCATCGCCGCGAACATGATGCGCACAACCGAATGGCGCAGCCCTCTTCTGGCGGTGAAGGATTTG
>PLKS01000077.1 GCA_003140665.1 Opitutaceae bacterium | reverse complement strand
TCGTTGGGGGCGTGGAGGTTGTCCTCGGGCAGGAAGAGCCCGAGCATGACCGAGTCCAGCCCCGTCGCGTGCTTGATCGCGGGGATGATCGGGACGCTCCCGCCCTCCCTCAGGAACAGGGGAGGCCGCCCCCACACCGCCTTGACCGCGGCCTCCGTCGCCCGAAACGCCCGGGCGAGCACGGGGGACTGGTCCCCCGGCGTGTTGGGCCGGCCCGGGGGGACGACGACGTATGGGTCGCCCTTGTGCTGGTCCACGAACTCGAGCCTGACTCCCTTCGGGCAGCGCTCCCGGATCGCATCGATCACGATCGACTTTATCCTATCGGGCTCCTGGTTGGGAACGAGCCGGCAGCTGATTTTGACGAACGCCCTGCTCGGGATCACCGTCTTTGTCCCCTCGCCCTGGTAGCCGCCGCCGATCCCGTTGAACTCGAGCGTCGGCTGAAAGCGGATGGACTCGAACGGCGAGAACCCGGCCGTCGTGTAGAAGGCGTCTATCCCCAGGAAATCCATGTACGCCTTCCCGTCACCCTCGAGCTTCGCGAGCTCCGCCCTCTCCCACGGCTGGACATCGAGCACGTCGTCGTAGAACCCGGGCACGTTGACCTTCCCGTCCGGCGTATGGAGGGTCGCGCAGATCTCGGAGAGCGCCTGGATGGGGTTGCGCAGGACGCCGCCGTGGAGGCCCGAGTGCAGGTCCACCCTCGCGCCGGTCACGATCACGTCGAGGAGCGCGAGGCCGCGCAGGCCGCACGTGATGACGACCTGGTTCTCGTTCGGCAGCGCGGTGTCGGACAGGTAGACGAAGTCCGCCTCCTTCAGGCGGTGGGCGTGCGTCTTCAGGAAGGCGGGGAAGCTGGGGCTGCCCATCTCCTCCTCGCCCTCGATCAGGAACGTGATCCGCAGGGGAAGCTTCGGGTTCTCCTCAAGGAGCTGGGCGACCGCCGCGATATTGGTCATGAGCGGGCCCTTGTTGTCGGCGGCGCCGCGGCCATAGATGCGGTTCCCGATGATGGTCGGCTCGAAGGGCGGCGTCTTCCAGAGGCCAAGGGGGTCCGCCGGCTGCACGTCGTAGTGCCCGTAGATGACGACATGGGGCCAGCCCGGCTCGCCCGCCCGGCTCGCGAGGATGATGGGATGGACGTCCGTCTTGACTACCTCGACCTTGAACCCCATCGACCCGAGCAGGCCGGAGACGAACGCCTGCGCGCCGGCCATTCCCTCCTTGAATTTCGAGTCGGTCGAGACGCTTGGGAAGCGGATGAATTCCTTCAGTTTCTCAAGGGCGTCGAACATGAGCCCACGTTGCGCCATGCGCCTGTCCCTGCCAATCCCGAACCGGCCGGAATCGACCGGCTCAATGCCTGAAATGCCGGATCCCGGTGAACACCATGGCGATGCCGCGCTCGTCGGCCGCCTTGATTACCTCGTCGTCCCGGATCGACCCCCCGGGCTGGATGGCGGACGTCGCGCCCGCGTCCGCGGCCGCGACGAGTCCGTCCGCGAACGGAAAGAGCGCCTCGCTCGCGACGGCGGAATCCCTGAGATCGAGCCCCGCCTCGCCGGCCTTCCAGACCGCGATGCGCGAGCTGTCGATGCGGGACATCTGCCCGGCGCCGATCCCGAGGGTGCGCTCACCCCGGCAGTACACGATCGCGTTCGATTTCACGTGCTTGCACACCTTCCAGCCGAAGATCATCGAGTCCCATTCCTGCGGAGAGGGTTGTCGCCGGGTGACGACCTTGAAGCGCGACGGGTTGTCATGCGCCCGATCGCGGTCCTGGAGGAGGACGCCCCCGACGACCGAGCGGATCTCCTGGAGCGCGTCCGCGCCCATTCCCTCCCTAGCCACCAGGAGCCTGAGGTTCTTCTTGCGTTCCAGGATCGCGAGCGCGTCCGGGTCGAAGCGCGGTGCGATGATGACCTCCGTGAAGATTTCGGAGATCGAGGACGCCAGCGCGCCGTTCAGGGTGCGGTTGACGATGATGATCCCCCCGAAGGGAGCCTGCCGGTCGGTGGCGTACGCCATCTCCCAGGCGTCCGCGAGCGAGTCGGCGCTGGCGAGGCCGCACGGGTTCGAGTGCTTGAGGATCGCCAACGTCGGCCGCTCGAATTCGCCGATGAGGTAGGTCGCGGCGGTGATGTCCAGGACGTTGTTATAGCTCAGCTCCTTTCCCTGGAGCTGCTGGTAGTGCTCGTGGAACGTGCCGTAGAGGGCGGCCTTCTGGTGGGGGTTCTCGCCGTATCGAAGCGACTGCGCCTTGGCCCACGACAGGCTCAGGCGCGGCGCGAATCCCGCGAGGGCCTCGAGGTCGGGGCCCGCCTCCTGCGACTCCAGGTAGCGCGCGATCGCGGCGTCGTAGTCCGCCGTCCGCTGGAACACCTTGAGCGCGAGCTTTCGGCGCAGCTGCGCGAGCGCCCCAGGATCGGCCGCCAGCGCCGCGAGCACGCCGTCATAGTCGGAGGGATCGCAGACGACGGTCACGCTCGCGTGGTTCTTGGCGGCGCTCCTGAGCATCGACGGGCCCCCTATGTCGATGTTCTCGATCGCCTCCGCCAGCCCCACCCCGGGCTTCGCCACCGTCTGCTCGAACGGGTAAAGGTTCACGGCCACGAGATCGACGAGCTCGATCCCGTTCGCGGCGGCCTCCGCCAGGTCCCGCGGGTCGTCGCGCCTGCAGAGGAGTCCGCCGTGGATCTTGGGATGAAGCGTCTTCACCCTCCCGTCCATGATCTCCGGGAACCCCGTGTGCCGCCCCACCTCGGTCACCGGAAGCCCCTTTTCCAGGAGGGCCCTCGCGGTGCCCCCCGTGGAGAGGAGCGTGTAGCCGTGGTCCCTGACAAGCGCCGCGGCGAATTCCGGCAGACCGCGCTTGTCGCTGACCGATAGCAGGGCGAGTTTCATCGTCTGAAGGCGCGTTTGTGCGGGCCCGCGCGCCGCGCTTCAAGCGGAAAGCCGCTTGCGGTGCGGCGGAAGCGGAGTCTCCTTATGGTCGTGTCCTGCGGCTCATCACAAGAAATCCCCGGCCTGACCGCCCGGCTCGACAAGCTGGTGTACCACCACGGGGGCGTCAGCCTGCCCGAGGACAAGCCCCATGCGTTCGTGTACTACATCACCATCCGGAACGCCTCGGACTCGACCGTGGCCCTCCTCGGCCGCAAATGGGTCATCGAGTACGAGGACGGCACCCGCCAGGTGATCGAGGGCGACAAGATCGTGGGCGAGACCCCGCGGCTCGGCCCCGGCGAGGAATTTTCCTACAACAGCCACCACGTGACCGGCAGCAACGCCCGCGTTCACGGGTGCTTTCACGGTGTGGATGACTCGGGGGCGAAGGTGCACGTCCTGCTGCCGCCCTTCGACCTTGTGCTGCCCGCGTGCTGAGGTATTTCAGGCGGCCGGGCGGCCGGCGCTTGAATTGTCCGCGCACTCCCTGCTTAATCGAGGCTACGAATGAAGCTCATTGATCTGAACCGCGATGGCGGCATCGGCGCCAACTCGATGTTCATCCAGCTGGGCGACCTCAACATCCTGGTCGACTCGGGGCTTCACCCAAAGAAGGTTGGGCGCAGGGCGACGCCCGACCACGCGCCCCTGAGGGGGATCAACCTCGACCTGATCATCATCACCCACTGCCACCTCGACCACATCGGGAGCCTGCCGGTCACGATGAGGGAGCACCCGAACGCCCCGGTCATCATGACGACGTCGAGCCGGATGCTGGTCGAGCGCATGCTCCACAACTCGGCCAGCGTCATGCTGCGCCAGCGCGAGGAGGAGCACATCCCGGACTACCCGCTGTTCACCCACGAGGAGATCGACCGCATTTCGAGGCGCCTGACGGGCGTGCCCTTCGGCCAGGTGAAGAGGTTCAGGGGCGCGCGCGACGAGGTGGAGATCGTCCTGCATCCCGCGGGCCACGTGGCCGGGGCGGCGGCCGTCGAGATCCGCCACAAGCACCGCGGGATCTTTTTCACGGGCGACGTCCTTTTCGAGAACCAGCGCACCCTCCCGGGGGCCAAGTTCCCGGCCGGCCACTTCGACACCCTGGTCATCGAGACGACCCGCGGGCTGACCGAGCGCCAGCCGGATAAGACGCGCGGGGCCGAGATGGCGCGCCTGGTCGAGTCGATCAACGACACGATCCGGCGGGGCGGCTCGTTTCTCATCCCCGTCTTCGCCCTCGGGCGCATGCAGGAGGTGCTCTCGATCATCCACGACGCCCGGAAATTCCGGAGGCTCGTGGACTGCCCCATCTACGGGTCGGGGCTCGGCATGGACCTGGTCGACTATTTTGACGAGATCAGCCGCAAGACCAAGCACATCCAGTTCAACCGCGGGATCGTGAAGGAACTGAAGATGCGCCCGCTTCCGCGCACCCTCAAGCCGGGCGTGGACCCGAAGCAGAACGCCCTCTACATCATCAGCTCGGGGATGCTCGTCGAGCGCACGCCGAGCTACACCCTCGCCTCGGGTCTGCTCGGCAACGCGGGCAACACGATCGGGTTTGTCGGGTACTGCGACCCGGACACCCCGGGCGGACGGCTCCTCGCCTCTAAGCCCGGCGACACCTTCCTGTTCGAGACCGCGCACGTGAAGGTGAAGATCAAGGCGCGGGTCGAGCGGTTCGAGCTGAGCGGGCACGCCGACCGCGAGGAGCTCCTCCAGTTCGCCGTGCAGACCGGCGCGCGGAGCATCGTGCTCACCCACGGCGACCCGCTGGCGAGGGCTTGGTTTGCCCAGCAGCTCGCCGTCCTTCTCCCGTCGGCTAAGGTCATCGACCCGGTGCCGCTCCAGCAGTACCAGATCTAGGGCCGGCCGGCCGAGACGAGCGCGGCAAGCCGTCGCGCCATCGGGGGGGCCCCGGCCACGTAGACGATCCGCCCCATCTTCAGGTCGAAGGTCCTCATCGGCAGCTGCTCGCCGTTCATGAATACGACCTCGCCGCCCGCGGCCCTGCAGAGGGGTATGGCGGCGGCGAGGTCCCAGATCTTCACGTTGAAGTCCACGGCCCCCCCGAAGAGGCCCGCGGCCACGTACGCGAGGTGAAGCGTCGCGCTCCCCAGCCCGCGGATCTTGAAATGCGAGAGCACGGCGTCGGCGGCCGGCATCAGGGACTTGTCGGCCGGGCTGTGGAACCCGACCAGCGTCTCGGGGTTCGGCTCATCGGTCGAGACGCGGGCGGCCCGCTCCCCGTCGAACATGCCGAAGCCCGGGCCCCCGTGCATCAGGACGCGGCGGCTGAAGTCGTAGACGACGCCGTACACGGGTTCCCCGTCCTCGACCATCGCCAGCGAGATGGCGCAGTGCGGGATCCCCAGCGCGAAATTGTTCGTGCCGTCGATCGGGTCGAGCACCCAGGCGAAACGCGAGGTCAGGGCGGTGGGTCCGCCTTCGGCGAGCTCCTCGCTGAACAGCTGGTCGCCGCCGAACCTTGCGCGCAGCGCCCGGAAGATGTTCTCCGAGATCGCGATGTCGACCGCCGTGACCCGGGTGCCGTCGCTCTTCCAGCGGCTCTCGGCCCTTCCGAACTCCCGGTGCAGGAGCCCCGTCTCGGCGAGGACCGCGCCTTTTGCGGCCTCGATCCTGGAGGTGAGCTCGGCCGGGTCGCGGCTCACGGGTAGTCGTAGAGCTTGGGATCGCGGACCGGCGCGCGCCGGCGCGCGCGCGAGGGGCGGCTTGGCTCCGCCCCCTC
>PLKS01000028.1 GCA_003140665.1 Opitutaceae bacterium | reverse complement strand
GATTCCTGGCGCGCGAGCTCAAGTCATCAACGGTGCGCGCAAGGACAGACGAGTACGCGCGCAGCATCTACGGTGAAGAGCTGCCCGAGTCGGACCGGGCGGTTCATGCCGCCGTGGAAAGAATCGCGGCGGCCCGCGGCGTGCCCCGTGCGCAGGTCGCCCTTGCATGGGTGTGCCAAAAGCCCGGGGTCGTCGCGCCGATCGTGGGCGCCTCCAAGCCGCAGCACCTNNCGGGACGGCGAATTTAGTGCCCTCGGCGAGTTGATCGCGGCCGCCCGCCTGCTCGGGGGAACCGGGACTGTCTTTGACGACCGCAACGGCGACGGCGTGCGCGAGGCCGGCGAGCCGGGCCTGGCGTCCGTCGCGGTGTCCAATGGCGTCGACGTGGTCCTGACCGACGAAACCGGCGCCTACCGCCTGCCTGACCGGCCGGGAGCGCGGATATTCGTCATCAAGCCCAGGGGCTGGCGGCCGCCCGTGAGCGATGCGGGGCTGCCCCTGTTCTACGCCCAGCCCGGGACTGCCCGCGCCGACTTTCCCCTTGTGCGCTCGGACGAGCCCGACGACCTGCGCGCGCTGGTCTTCACGGATCCGCAGCCTTCGTCGGCCGCCGAGGTGGACTACCTCGCGCGCGGCGTCGTGGAGCATCTCGGCCGCAGGACGGAGTTCGCATTCGGAGTCACGCTGGGGGACGTCGTGTACGACAGGCCGGAGCTGTTCGGACCCGTGAACCGGACAATGGCCAGGATAGGAATCCCGTGGTACAGCGTTCCGGGAAACCACGACCTTGCGCTTGGGACCCCGGAGGAAGGCGCGGCCGCGGCTCCCTTCGAGTCCGTCTACGGGCCGTCGACCTATGCGTTCCATGCGGGCCCCGCGCTCTTTGCGGCCCTCGATGACGTGAGGCCGCTCGGCGGACCCCGCTACATCGGGGGCTTGCGCGGAGACCAGCTGGAATTCCTCGGGAACCTCCTGCGCCTCACGCCGCCCGGCGACTGGGTGGTCCTCATGATGCACATCCCGCTTTTCTCGCCGGACCCCTCGGGCACGCAGGGGTTTCGCGCGGCGGACCGACTTCGGCTCTTTGGTCTCCTCAAGGGCCGCCAGCATGTCCTCATCCTGTCCGGGCACACCCACTACCAGCGCCACGTGATGCACGGGATTGAGGATGGTTGGGAGGGAAAGGAGCCCCTTCACGAGTACAATGTCGCGGCGGCATGCGGGGGATTCTGGGGGGGGCCGCGCGGACCGGACGGGATCCCGGTCGCGACAATGTGGGACGGCACCCCGCCCGGATATGCGATTCTCGGGTTCAGTGGCGCCACGGTGTCGCTCGACTATGTTCCCGCGCGCCTGCCGGCCGACCACCAGATGGAATTGCACGCCCCGGAGGCCGTGGCGCCCAGGCAGGGCTATGTTTCATTCTACGCGAACGTTTTCAACGGCCATGACGGATGGACGGTCGAGGCGCGCGTCGATGGGCGCGCGTGGAACCCGATGCGCAGGATCCTGGGCTGGGATCCCGCCTACGCCGCCGATTTCCTCGCTCAGGATTCCGCGAGCGTTCCCTTGGCCGGCCCGAGGCTGCCCGATCCCGTTGTCTGCTACCACCTGTGGCGCGGCGCGCTGCCCGCCGACCTTTCCATGGGCGCTCATGTCCTCCGCGTGCGCGCGACCGACCCCGACGGCCGCGTCTATTCCTCGCAACGAGCCCTGAAGATCGTCCAGCCCTGAAGGGTCCGGTCGGCCGTAGGGCGCGCAAGACGTCCTTGGTACATATTTTTGCGTACGAATATTCCATGACGGCCCGCGAGAAACGAGATTCATTGCCCGCGTTGCCTCTGCCCCTTTGTTCCTAGTCCGTCCCGCGCGGGGCGCTGTATCCCTCTGGATTGCCATTGGGGGCGTCTCAGCATTGGCGGGTGCCGCGACGCATGGGTTGCGGCAGGGTGTCGAGGGGATGCCGCCGCTGCGCGTGTTCATGGCGCGGGACACCGGCGTAAAGACAATGGCCTGGTCGGCCATCCAGGATAGGGAGGGAATCATGTACTTTGGCTGCGACACGGTTGTTTCGTTCGACGGGGACCGTTGGCGCCCGGAACGGATGGATCCCACCTACGTCATAAGGGGACTCGACATCGGGCCGAACGGCCGGATCTGGATCGCCGGCGTCAATCAAGTCGGCTGGTTCGAGCCGGGGATCCCGGGACGGCTGGCCTACCATTCCCTGATGTCCCGCCTCCCGCCGGGCACCGGCGACCTGGGCGACGTCTGGAGGGTGTATGCGGAGGGTGACGAGGGAGCGATCTTTGTGGCGCGGGAAAAGATCCTGCGGTGGGACGGCCACCAATTCAGGTCGTGGGACTATCCCGGAATGCGCATGCTTTGGTCGACCCGGACGAAACGCGCCGTGTACGTTCACTATCCCCCGCTCGGCCTCCTGAGAATGGACCCGGATGGCCCTTCGCTGGCCGAGCCGGCATCGGATATCGGCTCGGCGGACATCCGATGGCTCGATGATTCCAACAGGGACTGGCTCCTCCTGACGTCCGAGGGCTTCAAGACCCTTCACGACGGTGCCTGCGCGCCGCAGGAAACCGATGCCTCGGCATTCATGCGTGTGAACACACCGACCTCCGTGGCTCGGCTCGACGGCGGCCTGCTCGCGATCGGCACGCTGCAGGGCGGCATCGCGGTCGTCGACCCGTCGGGAAGCGTCCGAAGGGTTTTCAACCTGAAGGCAGGGCTGCCATCGAACCAGATCTATTCGCTGTTCGTGGATCGCGACGGCGCCCTATGGGGCATGGGACCGTCCTTCATCATCCGACTGGCGGTCGGGTCGGGCGTCTCCGTGTATGGCCAGCGAAACGGGTATCCCCCGGGCGGCTGTGAATCCCTGGCGGAATTCTCGGGGCAAACCTACATCGTCTCCCATAGCGACATCCTGCGCCTGTCCGGCGACGCCGAATCCGGCGGAGCCGGAGAGTTCCAAAGCCTTGGCATAAGCAGCAGCAGGTTCTACAGCCTGCTCTCCCTGCCGCACGGACTTGCAGTCGGATATTTCCATGGCCTCGGGCTTTGGTCCCCCGAAGGCATGCGGTCCATCGTGCAATCCGATGACATCGTATTTCGAACCAGCCTCTCCCAATCCGCTCCCAATTCCATCCTGGCGTCGCAATACAGCCGGGTGCTATCGGTCGACCTTGAAACCGGGCAATCGAGGGTCGTCGCCGATTCATTGCCCGACTACGGCGACTCGCTGGTCGACGAGCCATCCGGCCGGCTGTGGATCGGCACCCAGTCGAAGGGGCTTCTTGTGGCCGATCCCGGGAGCACGCAATCCGCCTCTGCGGCGGCACGCTTCGGGCCGCTTCCGACGGCGGGGCCGACACTGGTTAGCCGGGCGGGCGCGACGGTCGTCGCGCTGACCAACGGCGCGGCGTATTACCTCGACCACCGTACGGACCGGTTTCGCGGCGTCGCCGGCTTTCCCGAGGGCAACCCGTGCGCGGTCTCGAACTCGGACAGCCAGGGCGCGGTCTGGGCGGCCCTGGATCCGGAGGTGGGCGGCCATTCGCCACGGCTTGGGAAAATATCACCGACGAGAGACGGGGCCGTGTGGACACCGCAGTCGATCGAGGGCCTTTCGGGCATCGGCTCGCTGCTTGTCCTTCAGGTGGTCGGTTCGCCACAGGGCGAATTCCTGTGGATCGCCGGGAGCGAGGCGCTCCTTCGCGCCGGTCCCGAGGCCCTGGCCCGGAACCCGGCGCCAGGGCGGCCCTTGATCCGCGCCTGGGTCAAGGCGGCCAACGCCGGAGCTGACAGGAAGATCGACGGCACACTGCCCTACTCGACGCCCGGGCTGCGCATCGAGTACAGCTCGCTCGACTATGGCATGCGCGAATCGGAGCGGTACGAGACAATGCTTGGCGGCGCGGAAAGCGCATGGTCCACGCCGACGGATTCAGCCGACCGGGACATCTCGGGCCTGCGGGAAGGAAGCTACGACTTCAAGGTGCGCCTGGAGGCGGATTCCGGCGAGCCCGGCCCGCCCGCCGTGCTCCATTTCCGGATCGGGCCACCCTGGTGGCGCACGCGGTTGGCGGGAATGGCGTATGGGCTCGCCAGCGCGCTTGCGGTGCTTGGATTTCTGAGGCTCCGGGTAAGCTCGCTCAACCGGCGGGCCCGCGTTCTCGAGGAGACGGTCCGCCAGCGCACCGAGGAGCTTGAGAAGGCAAACGCCGCAAAAACGGAGTTTGTCGCCAGCATGAGCCATGAGATCCGCAATCCCATGGGCGGCATACTGGGATCGGCCCTGGCGCTGTCGCAGACGCCGCTCGAGCCGGGGCAGCGGGAGCACGTTTCTACGCTTCGCAGCTGCGCCTCTTTCCTTGCGTCTCTCGTCGAGGATGTGCTCGATTTCGCCGCGATCGAGGCCGGAGCGTACAAGATCGAGCGCTCCTCGTTCAGTCCGCGGGAGATGATGGACGCCGTCATGACGATGCTAGCGCCCCGGGCCTCCCAGGCTCGGATGGCTGCCGTCGTTGATCCGGCGCTCCCCCCTTGGATCCTTGGGGACGCCGCCCGGATCCAGCAGGTGATCGTCAACTTCGCCGTGAACTCACTCAAGTTCGGCGGCAAGAGCGTCCGGTTGTCCGCGCGCCTCGAAGGCCGCCATGTCGTGTTCGCGGTCACCGACGACGGCGTAGGGATTGCCGCTGAGGAGCAGGGAAGCCTTTTCGTCCGGTTCTCGCGGCTCAAGTCCGCCCGCAACTCCGCAATCCCCGGCACTGGGCTTGGGCTGGCTGTTAGCCGGGCGCTCGCCGAGCGCATGGGAGGATCGGTGGGCGTCGAAAGCGCGCCGGGCCGCGGCTCGACATTCTTTCTTCGGATCCCCCTGAAGGCGGGTGCCAGGGAGCGATCGAGGCCGCGGGAATTCCAAGTCCACGGAGAGCGAGCGCTCGTGGTCGAGGACATCGACTACAACGCACGCTCGCTCGGGCGGATGCTCGAGGAACTCGGGTACCGTGTCGAATTCGCCGCCGACGGCGAAGAGGCCCTTTCGCGGCTCTCCGCGACCGCTTACCAGGCGGTATTCCTCGATTGCGACCTTCCAAGGGTCAGCGGCGTGGACGTCGCCCGCCGGGTCCGATCGTCCGAGACCCCCGGCAGGCGGGCGCTCCTGGTGGCTACGACCGCGCTATCGACGGTCGGGAACCAGGACGCCTGCCTCGCCGCAGGCATGGACGCCTTCATCACCAAGCCCGTGACGCCGGAAAGGCTGCGGGGCGCCATTGCAAGATCGCGCGGTGCCGGGTCCTCGGAAGGGCCGGCCGACCCGCCCGTGTGTTCGGAGCCCGCGGGGTCGGAGTTGGACCTTGGATTGATCCGGCACCTTGCCGACGGCTCGCCCGAGAGCCTGGATCGCGAGCTCGCGGGATTCGTCGCATCGCTTGACGGGGCGATGCGCGAGCTGTCCGCGGCCCAGGCAGGGGGTTCAAGGACCGCGATCTCGTCGGCCGCCCACCGGGTTCTTTCCCATGCGCGGATGGTGGGCGCGGCGCCGCTCACGGAAGCGGCATCGGACCTCCAACACCTCGCCTCAGCCTACGGGGACTCGGAGCTTGCGGATCAAATCGGGATTGTCGGTCGTCACGCCGGCGCGCTCAGGAGAACCCTGTCGCGCCCGCGCGGAGCCGGTTAGGCGCTTCCTCAATCCTTCTTGGGCTTGCGGAACTCCTTGTGCTCCTTTTTCTCGTAGGCGTCGATGTCGGCGACGATCTTGACCGCATCGTCGTTCCTTCCGGCCGTGAGGGCGGCCCCGAGCTTGGCGAACAGGTCCTGGAGATCCCTGATCCCGGCCTTGAAATCCTCCTCGAACTTGGCCTTCTGGTCGTCCGGGATGTCCTCGGACTTCGCGGGCGTGAGGTCGATGGCCTCCTTCGCGGCGTCCTCCATCGTCGAGAGCAGCTGGAGCGAGGAGGCATTCTGTGTGGGGTCCGCAACCTGCTTCTTCAGCTTTCGGTAGGCCTTCCCGATCCGGTCCATCCGCATCTCCAGCTCGGTCTTCTTCTCGTCGCTCGGCGCAGCCGCGGGCACGGACGGCGAGGTGGTCGGGGGCGGCGGAGTGGCGGGAGTGTCGGCGGCTACGACGAAAGGTGACAGGACCAGGAACGCGGGCAGCAAGGCGAGTGCAGGGCGGATCTTCATTTTGGGTTTGGGATGTGGATCGGAAGGGAAGGCGTGCCGGATACTTTCGCATGTCGGGCGGCCCGGCAATTCGTTTCACCTCGCTCGGTGCTGCCTCCGTGCCCCAGGCCGGCCGAGCTCCCGGATGAGCACGGCTGCGGCGGCCGAAACGTTCAGCGATTCAACGCGGCCGCTGCCGGGGATCGTGACGAGACGGGTGCAAGCCGCCTCGACATCCGGCGCGAGCCCGTGCTCCTCGTTGCCAAGGACGAGCGCCCAGGTCCCGGCGGCAGCGCCGACTGCGGCGCCGCCCCTTGTGGCGGCCCCCACCACGTCGTATCCGGCGGCCGACAGCGCGCGCAGAAATGGCGCGATCTCGGGAACGCCCGAAATCTCGACGGCTTCCAGTCCGCCCTCGGCGATGCGGTAGGCCGCCGCGCCGGGCCTCGCCGATTCAGGGTCGCCGGCGATGACCATCCGCGGGACGCCGAAATATGCGGCCGTCCGCGCGATAGCCCCGAGATTGTGGGCGTTGCCTATCCGGTCGAGGACCACCACGTCCTCGTGCCGCCGGAACCACGATGCGATGTCGGCCGAGGTGGGAGTCTTTGGGGGCTGGGCCACCACGACCGCGATTATTCCGCCGTGGTGCACCGAATCCGCGATCTTCTCGAGCTCCGAGGGCTCGACGCACCGGTAGACCTTGCGGGCTGCGGCGAGCGCGCGGCACATCAGGCCCACCTTTTTCGAGGTCGGGTGGTCGAAATAGAGCCGCACGATCGAGGGGGCGTCCCGCTGGAACCTGGCGCGGACGGCCGCGAGCCCGCAGATCTTGATTTCATTGTCCTTCATGGGATGACGGTTCCGACAATGGTGAACTCCTCGCGGTCATGATACAAATGCGCGATTCGGACTCCCGAGGCATGCGTGCCGAGAGGCGAATCCGCCGCGCGAAGGTCAGCCAGGAGCGCGATCGGGTCGACCCTTCCGAACTTGAGGTTGATCACGAAGCGCCGGCACCAGCCCCCGGTCAGCCATGGCACGACGATCGACTGAAGGACCTTGTGCGGATCCTCGATCAGGTCGCAGAACAGCCAGTCATAGACGGCCGCCTTCCCGGGGCTGAATCCGAACGCGTCGGCGTGGCGATGGTCGATGAGCGGGTGGCCTAGCGCGCCTCCCTTCAACGGCCCGTTGTCGACGGCCACGACCCTGGCGCCGCGCTTTGCGGCGCTGTAGCTCCAGCCCCCCGGGGCCGCTCCCAGGTCGCAGACCGTTTCGCCGGGCCGGGGCTCGCGGCCGATGATTCCGTACGACTCCTCGACCTTCAGGTAGGAGCGAGAAGGGGCGGCGTCATCGTCGGCCATCCTCGAGGGGCCGTTCATGTAGGCGGAGCGCGCCGCCTGGGCCCTCCCGAAATCGGTGAACCACACGAAAAGGCCGCGCACGGGTCCCAGCCGCGGCTTGTCCGCCGACGCGAGCTTCGCCACCCTCCCGAGCTTTTTCCTGAGAAGCTCATGGAAGGCCTCCTCGACCGCCGCGACGCGCCGGCCCAGGCCGGTGACCTCCTGCGCTCCCGCGAAAATGCAGGGCCACGGCCCCTCCATCCGCTCGCCCCGAAGGCTGTCGGCAAACAACTCGACGATCTTGTGCGCGAGCTCGTTCACCCGCTCCCCCGACAGCCCGGCGGGTGCCTCCAGTATCGCGTGGGGGAACGTGGCCCCGCGAAGCCGGTCGCCCGGCGCCCCCTGGGACGCCCGCGAAGGCGCGCCGGACAGCGCCCACCCGGGGCCGCTCTCGGCCGCCGGCAATCCCAGCGCCTCCATCTCGCGCACAAGAAGGCCCTCGTAGCCCGATTGGCAGATGGCGATGGACTCGTCGGAAGACATGGCGGGCAAGGCTACGCCGGCAGCCGTGCCGTTCAAAGTAAAAGGCCGCGGGGCAAGACTCCGTGTCCCGCCTCGATGTGCGCCACGGATAGGCGGCTGCCCTCGATCGAATAGCCGCCCTCAAAGGGATTCTCTGCAAGGAAGAGAGGCGTGTCCAAGTCCGCATATCCAAAGCCCCCCAGGCCGGCGGCAAAGCACGCCGACGCGGTCATGGCCAGGATGGACTCGATGTTGCCCCCGATCATGAGCCCTATTCCCGCCTCCCGGGCGATGGACACGATCTCGAGGGCCTCGGATATCCCCGCCTTCATGAGCTTTATGTTGAAGACGTGGGCCGCGCCCGCCCGCGCAACAAGCCGCGCATCCGCCGCGGAAGTCACGCTCTCGTCGGCTGCCACGGTCCATCCCGATTCGGCACCGAGGGCGCGCATCCCGTCGAGATCGTCCTTGGGGAGCCACTGCTCGAGGAGCGACGGGGCGATGCCGCGCGACCTGAGGCCCCTCACCAGTTCCGACGCGTGCGACCGGCCCAAGCCCGCGTTGCCGTCGAGGATGAGCGGAGAATCGGGCGCGGCCTCCAGGATTGCGGAAATCCTGTCGAGATCCGCGCGGGTTCCGCCAGGCCCTCCGACTTTCGCCTTGATTACGCGGATGCCGCGGCGCCGGATAAGGCGCGCCGCCTCTCTGGCCTCCTCCGGCGTGCCGGTTGTCACCGTCATGTCCGTGTCGAGCTCGGTCCCGGCGCCCCCGAAGAATCGCCACAGCGAAACTCCGTCGCGGCGCGTCACCGCGTCCAGCAGCGCCGTCTCGAGCGCGCATTGCGCGGATCCGCACGCCGGTCCCGCTGTCGCACGGAACTCAGCCGCAGCGCCCCGCCAATCGGCTGCATCGCGCCCGGGCAGCCAGTTCGCAGCCTGACGCAGGAGACCTAGGGCCGCGGACTGGGTCTCCCCATTGTAGGCCGGAAAGGGCGCCGCCTCCCCGTAGCCCAGGGTTCCGTCGGCAAGCTCGACGGTCACGAGCACGTTGGCGGCCATGTCCAGGGCTCCCCGGGAGATCCCAAACGGGACCAGGAGCGGAATGTCCAGCGGGGCGACGCGCAGTGAACGGACCGTTGTCGGATGCAGCGCGAAAGCCATGGCGCGATTTTCCCCCGCAGGGGATGAATTGCAAACCGCCGCAACGCCGTGTAGCAAAAGCCCGGCATGCGCGTGCTGGCTGCGTTCGACAAGTTCAAGGATTCGATCTCCGCCCGCAAGGCGTGCGAGGCCGCCGCAGGCGCGATCGCCGCCGCGCGTGGCGGCTGGGAGGTGGATTCGTGCCCGCTTGCGGACGGCGGCGAGGGATTCGCGGGCATCCTGACGCAGGCGGCGCGCGGAAGCGAACTGCGGACCGCGGTGACCGGCCCGCGGGGGGAGGAGGTCACGGCCGCCTACGGCATCGTCTCCCTGTCGAGGATACCGGCGGCCGCGCGCACCAGGCTGGGCGCGGAGGGAGCGTGGCCGGGTGGCACCCTCGCGGTCGTCGAGATGGCCGCAGCCAGCGGGCTTGCGCTGCTGGCTCCGTGGACACGCGACCCGTTTCGCGCGTCCTCCATCGGCACCGGCCAGCTGATCCGCGTGGCGGCCAGATCCGGCGTCCGCGCAATCCTGCTCGGCGTCGGGGGAAGCGCGACGCATGACCTGGGACTCGGGGCGCTCGGCGCCCTGGGGATCGAATTCGAGACCGTCTCGGGAGACACCCTCGATTCACCGGTTCCCGCGGACTGGCCGAACATCAGAGCCATAGACGGACGCATCTCGGGCCTCATCCCTCCCATCCTGATCGCCTGCGACGTCGACAATCCCCTGCTGGGACCCTATGGCGCCCTTGCAGTTTACGGCCCCCAAAAAGGGATCAGGCCGGCGGACGCCGCCGCCCTCGAGTCGGAGACCGCCCGGATCGCAGCCATGGTCTGCCACCATTTTGGGCGGCCGGAGAGCCTCGTCGACGAACGCGGCGCCGGCGCGGCCGGGGGGATAGCGTTCGGGCTGATGGCCGGGGCGGGCGCAAGGCTCCTTCCGGGCTTCGAGCTTGTCGCCTCGTGGCTCGATCTCGACGCGCGCCTGGCGGCGGCTGACATCATCGTCACGGGCGAGGGGCGGTTCGACGACTCGTCGCTGAGCGGAAAGGGTCCGGGCGCCCTTGTCCGGCGCGCCCTGGACCTGGGAAAGCCCGTCCACGTGTTTGCCGGGCAGCTCGCCCTTACCCGGGAAATACCGGGGCTTTTCACCCACTCGATCACGCCGCCCGGCATGGCGTTTTCCGAGGCCCTGGCAAAGGCTCCCGCGCTCCTCGCGGGCGCGGTGCGCCGGGCGTTTTCGGATCGGTGAAACAACTCGACCGGCGCGGGCTGCCGGATGATACGTTTTCGATGCCCAGACTCCTCCCACGAACGCTCCGGCGGCTCGCGCTGCTCGCCGCGCCGCTCGTGGGCCTGATCGGATGCAGTGCAACGCCCCCACCCGCACCCGCTCCCACGGCCCCGTCAAGGAGCGTCCCCACGCAGGCCGCAGCACCGACGCCGAGGCCGGTCCCCGGGGAGGTCTTCGATCCGGCCCATCCCGTCATGCTCGGGATAGACGTCCTGGAATCGAACGGGTTCGCCCCGATCAGGGGCAAGTCGATCGGGCTCCTGACACATCCGGCCGGCGTGGACATGCACGGAACGAGCACGATCGAGGTGCTGCGCCATGCGCCGGGCGTGCACCTGGTCGCCCTTTTCGCGCCCGAGCACGGCCTGCGCGGTGAATACCCGGCGGGCGCGAACTCCCTGGACCATGTCGACGCTCGGACGGGCCTGATGATCCATTCGCTCTACCACGGGACCGGCACAAGGCCCACGCGCGCCCAGCTCGCGGGGATTGATGCCATGGTGATCGACCTTCAGGACATCGGGGTCCGGAGCTACACCTTCGTGAGCGCGATGAAGGTCTGCATGGAGGGATGTTTCGAGAACGGCGTGGAGGTGGTCGTCCTCGACAGGCCAAATCCGCTTGGCGGCCTCAAGGTCGACGGGCCGCCGCTGGACCCGCAGCTCGTGAGCTATGTCGGCGAGTTCCGCGTGCCGTACGTCCACGGCCTCACGATCGGAGAACTTGCGCGGATGGCGAAGGCGGCGCCGGACATACTCAAGATATCGGACGCCGTGCGGGAGGGCGGCAGGCTCACCGTGGTGCCGATGCGCGGCTGGCGCAGGAGCATGCGGTGGCCCGACACCAAGCTGGCCTGGGTCCCCACCTCCCAGCTGATCTCCAGCTTTTCCGCTGTCGAGGGCTACGCCATGACAGGCCTGGGCACCCAGCTCGGCGGGTTCAAGAGCGGCATCGGGAGCGCGTACCCGTTCCGCGGAATCTCGTACCATGGCGTGCACTTCGAAGCCCTGGAAAAGGAACTGCAGGCGCTGGACATCCCGGGCATCGATTTTCGGCGGGTCAGCGCACCCGACCCCAAGACAGGAAAGCCCGAGCTCGGCCTCTATGTGGAGATCACCGACTGGGACCTCTGGCGGCCGACCGAACTGGGGCTGCACCTGATCAGGCTCGCGTGCAAATACGATCCGCGCACCTTCGCGCTGGCGACAAAGAGCGAGCTCAGCGTCTTTCAGAAATGCTTGGGGTCCATGGCATTCTACAATGACGTTGTGGCCCACGGGGCCCGGGTCGACGTCGAGGCGTATGTGCGCGACTGGCAGACCAAGGCCCAGTATTACCAGCAGCAGAGCCGCAGGTACTGGATCTACAAATGACGGGCGCGGGGGTCGGGCCCCCGAAGGAAGCTGCCAGCAATAAAAATCGCCAATGTCACCGGAAGAGCCAAGCGTCGGCGTTTTGCGACCCCTTCCATTCGACCCATGAAGCTCAACCGCGGGAAGTCACACTACAATGTCGCCGTGATCGGCGCGGGCGGGATCGGCCAGGACCACCTGGCGAGCTTCAAGCTGCACCCTGCCGCGTGCGTGGTCGCGCTCGCCGAGGTATCGCCCGCTCGCGGGCGCGAGGCTGTAGAGCGCTTCGGGATCCCCGAGCTCGTGAACGACTATAGGACGCTCCTCGCGCGCGCGGACATCGACGTGATCTCGATCGCGCTTCCAAACTACCTCCACGCGAAGGTCGCGCTCGACGCGCTGAAAGCGGGCAAGCACGTCATGCTCGACAAGCCGATGGCGACCAACGCGCGCGATGCCGCCAAGCTCGTCGCCGAGGCCCGAAAGCGCGGCGTCCTTTTCATGGTGGGCCAGAATTTCCGCTTCAACCTGGAGACGCAGACCTCAAAGCGGATCGTCGATAAGGGGACCCTCGGTGACATTTACCATGCCAAGACGTCGTGGAGCCGCCGGTCCGGGATACCGCGCATCGGGTCCTGGTTCACCCAGAGGCGTTTTGCCGGCGGCGGCTGCACCTATGACATCGGCGTTCATGCGCTCGACCGCTGCCTCTACCTCATGGGCGAATTCGAGGCGGCCGCTGTCAGCGGCCAGACCTATGCGAAGTTCGGACCTCGCGGCCTCGGTGACGGCAGCTGGGGCAAGAGCGAGATCGACCCGAGGGCGCCCTTTGACGTGGACGACCTCTCGGTCGCCCTCATCAAGCTGAAGAGCGGACGGACCGTGCTCCTCGAGGCCTCCTGGGCCGCGCACGGGCCGCTGGCCGATTCCAACTCGACCGAACTCTTCGGCACCGAGGCGGGCCTCAGCCTGCCGCCGGTGCAGGTCTTCCGGCAGACGCCCACGGGCTATTCCATCGAGACCGCGAAGCCGCTCCCGCCGCTCGTGAACACGAACCGGATGGTGCATTTCATCGATTGCCTTCTCGGCAAGGCCGAACCCTTCGTGAAGCCGTCCGAGTCGCTCGCGGTCCAGAAGATCCTGGATGCCATCTACGCCTCGGCCTCCTCGGGCAGGGAAGTCCGCGTAAGATAAGCCCCATTTCCCCACCCTCCCGATGAAAAAGACCCCCGTCGCCCTTCAATTCTGGTCCGTCCGCGAGGACGCCAACCGGGATTTCGCGTCCGCCGCCGCCGCAGTCGCCGGGATCGGCTACTCCGGCGTCGAACTCGCCGGATACGGCAACCTCGACGCCAAGGGCGCAAAGGCCGCCCTCGACGCGGCGGGCCTCGAGGTCGCCGGGATGCACGTGAGCTATGCCGCCGTTCGAAACGATCCCGGCTCGGTCATCGGCGACGCGCTCCTGTTCGGCACCCGCAATGTCACCTGCTCCTGGTGGCCGCCGGGGCACTTCGTCTCGGCATCGGCCTGCGAGCGCATCGGCGAGCAGCTGAACGAGGTGGGCGAATCGCTCCGCCCCTTCGGCATCCGCTTCGGATTCCACAATCACCACGTCGAATTCAAGATATTCAACAAGCGGCCCGCGTTCGATTGGATCCTCGGCGCCTCCGAGCCGCGCAACCTTTTCGCCGAGGTGGACGTGTACTGGGCGCATTTCGCGGGGTATTCGCCCGCGAGGTTCATCCGGGAGCACGGCGCGCGGATCCCGCTCCTTCACCTCAAGGACGAGAAGGAACTTGGAGGCGGCCCGGTGGACTTCTCCACGGTGTTCGACGCGGCCGACTCGGTCGGCAGCGTCGAGTGGTTCATCGTCGAGCAGGAGGAGTACAGCCACGCCCCCATCAAGTCGGTGCGCCTCTGCTTTGAGCAGATGAAGGCGTGGGGACGGGCTTGATCACCCGCCGGATCCTGAGGTATTGAGATAGCACACCCCCGCCATGCCCCGCCCCGTCACCCTGTTCACCGGCCAATGGGCCGACCTTCCCCTTGAAAAGCTCGCGCCCCTCGCCAAGAGGATGGGCTACGACGGGGTGGAGCTCGCCTGCTGGGGCGACCACTTCGAGGTGGACAAGGCCCTCTCGTCGAAGGGCTATGTCCGGGACAAGTGGGACCTGCTCAGGGCCAGCGGCCTCTCATGCCATGCCGTCTCGAGCCACCTCGTCGGCCAGGCGGTGTGCGACCTGATCGACGAGCGCCACCGTTCCATTCTTCCGCCGGACGTCTGGGGGGACGGGAAGCCCGAGGGAGTCCGTCGGCGGGCCGCGAGGAAAATGATCTCGACCGCGAAGGCGGCCCGGAGGTTCTTCGACGCCAGGCCGGGCGCCAAGCCGGCCGCCGGATTGCCGGCGGTCGTCAACGGATTCACCGGATCGTCGATCTGGCATTCGATCTACGCCTTTCCGCCCACCTCGCAGGAATACTGGGAGCGCGGGTTCCAGGACTTTTCCCGGAGGTGGGGGCCGATCCTGGAGGCATTCGAAGGGTGCAACGTGAACTTTGGCCTGGAGGTGCATCCGACCGAGATCGCCTTCGACACGGCGAGCGCGCGGCGCGCCATCGACGCCGTCAAGGGCCACAGGCGATTCGGATTCAACTACGACCCCTCGCACCTGGGATACCAGGGGGTGGACTACGTGAAATTCATCCGGGCTTTCGGCAGCCGCATCTTCCATGTCCACATGAAGGACGTGTGGTGGGGCCACGGGGACGGCTCCGCGGGCGTCTTCGGCGGCCACACCAGCTTCGGAGATCCCGGCCGCTGCTGGGATTTCCGCTCGCTGGGGCACGGCGACATCAAGTTCGAGGATATCATCGTGGCCCTGAACGATGTCGGCTACCGCGGGCCGCTTTCGGTTGAGTGGGAGGACATCCGGATGGACCGCGTGCACGGCGCCACCGAGGCGGCGGCCTTCGTCCGGAGGGTGGACTTCCCCCCGAGCACGACCGCGTTCGACTCGGCATTCGACAAGAAAAACCAGTGAACGGGACCGCCCCTCGCGGCACCGCGGAGGGTCCCCCAATAAAATGCGCAGAAAACTGAGGTTCGGGATGATCGGAGGCGGCCGTGGCGCGTTCATTGGCGCCGTGCATCGAATCGCGGCCGCGATGGACGGCCGCGCGGAGCTCGTGGCGGGGGCATTCTCAAGCGATCCCGTGCGCTCGAAGGCCTCGGGGGCGGACTTCTTCCTCGACCCCACCCGGGTCTACGGATCCTACCGGGAGATGGCGAAGGCCGAGGCGGCCCTGCCGCCCGAGCTGCGCCTGGACTTTGTCGTCATCGTCACGCCGAACCACCAGCATTACGCGCCGGCGCGCCTCTTCCTCGAATCCGGCTTCAATGTGGTCTGCGACAAGCCGGTGACGTTCGACCTTGCCCAGGCGATCAAGCTCAGGGCAATCGTGAAGAGGATGTGCAAGGTTTTCATCCTGACGCACAACTACACGGGCAACGCCATGGTGAAGCAGGCGCGCGAGCTCGTGCGGAGCAGGAGCCTCGGCGCGATACGAAAGGTGGTCGTCGAGTACCCCCAGGGATGGCTCGCCGACGCCATCGAGCGCACGGGCCAGAAGCAGGCCTCCTGGCGGACGGATCCCAAGCGCAGCGGCGCCGCGGGCTGCATGGGCGACATCGGCACCCATGCCGAGAACCTCGCGCGCTATATCACGGGGCTTAGGATCGAGGAGCTCTGCGCGGACCTGAGCACCTTCGTGAAGGGCCGAAAGCTCGACGACGACGGCAATGTCCTTGTCCGGTACAAGGGCGGCGCAAAGGGCGTGCTTCACGCGTCGCAGATTTCCATCGGCGACGAGAACAACCTCAACATCCGGGTGTACGGGACCCGCGCAGCCCTGGAATGGCACCAGGAGCACCCCAATGAGCTCGTCGTGAAATTCGCCGACCAGCCCCGCCAGATCTGGCGCCGCGGCAACAGCTACATGGGCGGCGAGGCGAGGCGGTTCACCCGGCTCCCCGCCGGCCACCCCGAGGGCTATCTCGAGGCGTTCGCGAACATCTACCGCGAGGCGTTCCGCGCCATCTCCGCGGAGGTGGAGGGCAGGCCCATGCCGCGCAACCTGGATTTCCCGACAATCGAGGACGGCGTCGAGGGGATGGCCTTCATCGAGGCGGTCGTCAGGAGCGGGCGCCTCGGCGCGCGTTGGGTCAGGCCGGCCGCGTATTGAGGCTCGCGACCCTTCGGACGCCGACCGCCGGGAGGGGGACGACCGCCATCCGTCCCGCCGCCGCCAGCGCCAGCGCGAATCGCCCGACCGAGAGGTCGCGCCGGGCGAGGAGCCCCGCGATTTCCGTGCGCGCCTGCGCCGGGTAGATCGCCGCCAGCGGCTCAACCGCCTCGGCGTGCCTCGCCATCGCACCAAGGCCCGGCCGGCAAAACCCCAGCAGCCATGAAAACCATGGCGCATCGATCCCGGGCATGTCGACCGCGAGGACAGCCACCCAGCGGTGGCAGCCGGCGCCGAGCGCCGCATGCAAACCCGCGAGCGGGCCCGAGCGGGCGAAGACATCGAGTCGCTGGTCGCCAAAAGCGATCGGTCCCTGCCCGCGCCGCCGGATGAGCACGACCCGCTCGGCTCCGGCGCCCCGGAGCACACGGACCTGCCTTTGCCACAGCGGTTCGCCGTCAACCGCGACCTGCGCCTTGTCGCTTCCCATGCGTCGGCTCTCGCCGCCCGCAAGCACTACGCCGAGCATCGCTCGGCCTCCGCCTCCCCCACCGAGAGCCATCCGTCGGACAGCACGGCGGCGCGCAGCCCCCCCGCCTTCCATTCGCTCAGGAGCGCGAGGGCCCCGGGGGAGAATGCCTGCTCCATCCAGAAGCATGGCTTGCAGTATTCCACCCCGCGGAAGCGGACACCCTGAATTTCAAAATCACGGCCTATGAGTTCGTTCAGGTCGCCGCCGCGGACGATCACGTTGCGCCGGAAGACGTCGGGCTGGCGGTCGGCCCGCCCGAGCTCGCGGCACAGCCGCAGCCACGCCTCCTCGGCGAAAAAGGTCACCTGGCCCTTCGCTCCGTCCAGCTTGGAATACCTGTCGCCCTCAACGCCGCGCCCCGCGATGAGTCTGACCCTCGGGACCTCGGTCATCGGCGTGGTCCCTGCGGGGCCGCCGGAATGCCCCAGGTAGATGTGCTCGGGAGAGCGGTAGATTCGGACGATATTCATGGGACGCCAAACCTCAGTGGCGGATGAGCCGCCCGGACTGCGAATACACGTTGAACCGGCCCTCCCGCGCAAAGCCGGCAAGCGTCATCCCGGTGTCCCGCGCGAGCCGAACGGCGAGGGAGGATGGGGCGCCCACCGCGACCACGAGCCCAATTCCGGCGGCCGCCGCCTTCTGGATCAGCTCGAAGCCAGCCCGCCCACTGAGGACAAGGGTCCTTCCCGCGGTCGGAATGGCGCCCCGCAGGGCGGCGCCAATCACCTTGTCCACCGCATTGTGGCGCCCGACGTCCTCGCGGACGATGAGCGGCGCGCCCAACTCGTCGAACAGGCCGGCGCCGTGGCAGCCGCCCGTCTCGGGATAGACCTTCTGCAGCTGGCGCAGCTTGCCGGGAAGGGAGGCGACCTCCTCCCCGGAAACCGCAGGGACCTCGGCGGCCCCGGAGGCCTGCGCCACGCGCAGTCCCTTGAGCGACGTCCGGCCGCACAGGCCGCAGGCCGCGCTCGTTATGATGCCGCGGCTCACGCGCTCGACCTCCTGCGCCCGCGGGGGGCGGGCGAGCCGGACCCGCCATGTTGGAATCTTCTCGCCGCGGGCGTTCTCGCCGAGCAGCTCGCCGCCCAGCACGTCCCCGGCGCCGTCGATGAGCGCCTCGCAATAGAGGAATCCAAGCGCGAGGTCCCCATCCTCGCCGGGCGTGCGCATCGTCACGGAGATGACCTTTCGCACCGTCTGCCCCGTGCGCTCGTATGCGATCTCGACCGCGAGGGGCTCCTCCGCGACCACCCGCTCCCGCACGGCCGAAAGGATGCCATCCTCCCACCGGAGACCGGGGCATTCGACGGGGGACGCCCGCGCCGGGGCGGCGGGTGCGGTGTCGGGCGCCCTTGGGGCAAGTGCGCGATTGCTCATGGGGGGAACCCCACCTTGGATAAGGTCCGCCGGTTTTACCATCCCGATGACACGCCACCCCGTAGCCCAGTCGGGCGAGATCCCGCCCGGCGGGCGAAAGCTCATCTCGGTCGGCAGGATAGAGATCGGCCTCTTCAACGTGGGCGGCGAGGTGCACGCCTATAGGAACGTGTGCCCGCACGCGGGCGGCCCGGTCTGCCTTGGCCGGGTCTCGGGCACGTCGATGCCGTCACAGGTTTACGAATACATCTACGGCATGGAGGGGCGCATCCTCCGCTGCCCCTGGCACGGATGGGAGTTCGACCTGAAGACGGGGGGGCACATCGTCGACCCCGAGACCCGCCTCAGGGAGATCCCGGTCGAGACCGACGGCCTTGAGCGGTACCCGCTGGAGCAGAAGGACGGCACGCTCTACGTCTTGCTGCCGGCCTGACGCCCGGCCACGCTTTGCCGACACCGATGCCCCTCATCGACGCAGACGTCCACAATGCGTTCGCGGACGCGCGCGCCGAGCTCAGGCCCTTCCTTCCCCGTCTGTGGCAGGAATTCGCCGACCGGCACGGGATCGCGGTCCCTCCGGCGGGGTACGTGTCGCCGGTCGGCGTGCAGCGCGAGGATGCCCGGCCCCCCTCCGGCGGCCTTGCGGGAAGCGACCCGGACCATCTCGTAAGGGACCACCTCGACCGCTACGGCATCGACTATGCGATCCTCACCGGCTCGCACGTTCTCGGCGTCTCGACGCACTTCGATCCCGACTGGGGCACGGCGCTCGCGACGGCCTACAACATGAACCTCACCGGGCGCTGGCTCGACCGCTCGCCCCGCTTTCGCGGCTCGATCATCATCAACCACTCCGACCCGGCGGCGGCCGCGCGCGAGATCGAGCGCTGCGCGGCCGACAGGAGGTTTGTCCAGGTCCTGATGGGGGCGGGGTCGAACCGGCTTTTCGGGCAGCGCTTCTACCACCCCATCTACGAGGCGGCGGCGGCCCACGGGCTGCCCGTCGCGATCCACCCGGGAACCGAGGGCGCGGGGACGGCCGACACCCCCACTCCCGCGGGACGGCCCACGCGCTACTTCGAATGGCACAACATCGTTCCCATAAACGCGATGGCGCACGTGAACTCGCTCGTCTGCGAGGGTGTCTTCGAGAAGTTCCCGGGCCTCAAGTTTGTCGCGATCGAGTGCGGGATCGCGTGGCTCCCGCATCTCATGTGGAGGATGGACAAGAACTACAAGGGCCTGCGCTCGCAGGTGCCCTGGCTGAAGCGGCTTCCAAGCGAGTATATCCGCGAGCATGTCCGTGTGACGACCCAGCCCACCGAGGAGCCGGAGAACCCGGCCCACCTCGTGCAGATCTTCGAGATGATCGGCGCCCCGCAGATGATCCTTTTCTCCAGCGACTATCCCCACTGGGATTTCGACAGTCCCAAGATGGCCCTCCCGGCGCTGCCCGCGGAGTGGAAGGAGAGGATATTCTGGAGAAACGCGGCCGAGCTCTACGGGCTGGATCCCGTCACATCCGGCAAATGAGGAGCTCGCGCTCGTAGACCATTTCCTTCGGGAGCCGGTCGTGGAGGTCCAGGAAAAGCTCCTCGTGGCTCATGACCTCCGCCCTCCAGGCCACGCGGTTGAACGACTGCAGCTCGTCGAAACGCTCCTTCGGCATGTCGAGCCCCGTCCACTCGATGTCCTCGTGCCTGGGCATCCAGCCGATCGGGGTCTCCTGGCCCAGGGACCTTCCGCGCGACCGGTCCACGATCCACTTCAGGATCCGCATGTTTTCCCTGAAGCCCGGCCAGAGGAACCTGCCCTCGGCGTCCTTTCGGAACCAGTTCACATGGAAGATCCGGGGCGTCTCGCTCAGGCTCCTCTGCATGACGATCCAGTGCCCGAAATAATCCCCCATGTGGTAGCCGCAGAAGGGGAGCATCGCCATCGGGTCGCGGCGNNGAGCTCCAGTTGAACGCCTGGTAGACGAGCGGAATCGTCCCCGCCCGGCGGCCCCCGAAAACGATGGCGCTTATCGGGACGCCGTCGGGCTTCTCCCAGTCCGGGTCGATTGTCGGGCATTGCGACGCGGGCGCGGTGAACCGGGCATTGGGATGCGACGCGGGCCGGCCGCAGCCGGGGACCCATTCGTTCCCCTGCCAGTCGGTGAGCCTGGGCGGGGGCTCGTCCGTCATCCCCTCCCACCAGACCCCCCCGCTTGGCGTGAGCGCGACGTTGGTGAAGATCGTGTTCCTTGAAAGCGTGGCCATCGCGTTCGGGTTGGTCTTCGCCGACGTGCCCGGCGCCACGCCGAAGAACCCCGCCTCCGGGTTGATCGCGCGCAGCCTCCCGCCCGAGTCAGGCTTCAGCCACGCGATGTCGTCGCCCAGCGTCCACACCTTCCATCCCTGGTCGGTGAATGCCCTCGGGGGGACCATCATCGCGAAGTTGGTCTTCCCGCAGGCGCTGGGGAAAGCAGCTGTCACGTAGGTCTTCTCGCCCTGGGGGCTCTCGACTCCGATGATCAGCATGTGCTCCGCCATCCAGCCCTCGTCGCGGGCAATGTTGGAGGCGATCCGCAGGGCGAAGCATTTTTTTCCCAGGAGCGCGTTGCCCCCGTAACCCGAGCCGTAGCTCCATATCTCGCGGGTTTCCGGGAAGTGGGCGATGTACTTCTCCGTGTTGCACGGCCATGGCACGTCCTTTGCGCCCTTCGCGAGCGGCGCCCCCAGCGAATGCATGCAGGGCACGACGCGCTGCTCGCCCTTGTCGATCTCCTTCAGGACGGGAAGGCCTATCCTCGCCATGATCCGCATGTTGACGACCACGTAGGGCGAATCCGTGAGCTGAACGCCGATCCGCGCCATCGGCGATCCCACGGGGCCCATGCTGAACGGCAGGACGTACATCGTTCGGCCGCGCATCGAACCGTTGAAGATGGAGCGCAGCTTGCGGCGCATCTCGAACGGGTTGACCCAGTTGTTCGTCGGGCCCGCCGCCTCGCGCGAATGGGAGCAGATGAACGTGCGGTCCTCGACCCTCGCGACATCGCCCGGGTCGCTGCGCGCGTAATAGCATCCCGGCCACAGCTTGCTGTTCAGCTTGATGAACGTCCCGCCGGCCACCATCGCCGCGCACAACTTCTCGTTCTCCTCCTTTGAGCCGTCGACCCAGTGGAGCGAGTCGGGTTTGCAAAGTTCCGCCATCTTGTCGACCCAACGCAGGAGGTGCTTGTTCTCGCTCAGGGGTTTGGCCGGATTGCGCTTTTTCATGGGAGACACATTCTTAAAATCCATTCAGGCAGAAGGATATCAGACTGAAGACAGAGGCGGTCCGGGGCAATATGGAAACCCCCCTCGCCCACATCGTAGCTCCGCTGGCCTATCTTCGGGCCCAATGGTCGCGTTCAACTGCTTCACCTTCCACTTCTTGACTCGACGGGCCCCTGCCAGGGGCATGGGCAAAGACCCCGACCGATGCCGCAAGAGAGCCCGGTTACTTTGTATGGGCCAGGAGCTTCTTCTTCTCGGCCTGGAACTCGTCGTCCGTGAGGATCCCCTTCTTGCGAAGCTCGTCGAGCTTGAGAAGGTCGTTGTAGAGTTCGTCGGTGGACGGCGGCCTCGCGACCAACGTGACCGGGACCTGGGCCTGGACCGCGGCCAGCTCCGTCGACAGCCGCGCGTCCCCGGCATCAAGGGCCTGGAAGATGATCTTCGCCTTCGCGTATCCCATGCCGAACGTGGGCACGTTCTCGGTGAGGGATATCACCTTCAGTTGCTTGCCCTGGGCCGCGCAGTACTTGGCGGCGGAGTCGCTGGCCTCGGACTTCAGTTTGTCGGCATCCCGGGTGAAGGCGCTCCTCGCTTCCCGTGTGATCGAGTAGGTGTCGTTTCCCATCGGGACGATGTCCCCCAGGTCGGGGGGCGTCGAGGCGCGCCCGGTCAATGCGACCAGGAAGCAGGAAGCCAGGAGTATATGTCCAAGGGGTTTCATGTTCACCGTGGAAACCTCGCCGCATGCGACGATCAGGTCAAGATTTCGCGAGCGGCGCCCGCGTGCCGATTTTCGGGGGCAACCCGGGAATCAACCCACCGGCGTCGTGCTCGTCCAGCCGTTCCCGGCAAACGAACACTCTGCCGACAGGATTCGGTTCATGGCACCTCGTAGACCTCCGCGAGCGCGACCCCGGTGGTGCTGTTTACCCCGGAAATCTGGATCGTGTAGGCGCCCGGCGCCAGGTTGACTACGTCGGCGCTGTCCGCGCTCCCCGACACCAGGGCGAAGGCGCCCACGGAGCTTGCGATGCTCGCGATGACGGCCGGCGTGGGGTTGGTGTTGGTCCCCCATCCCGTGTTTGACGCGATCATCGTGCCCACGCTGTTGAACACGCTGAGGCTTGGCTGCGCCAAGGCGCCGGCCACGCCGAACTGCGTCAGGGCCGGACCGTCGGCGCGCACGAGCAACTGTTCCGTGCCGGTGCCCCCGATCACAAAGCCGGGGATCAGGACGTTTCCGCCGGTCCCGACCTGGGCACGGGTGGAGATGTTGACCAGGCGCGTGCCGCTCGACGACACCTCGTAGACCTCGGCAAGCGCGACGCCCGTGCTGCCGCTCACGCCGGAGACCTGCACGGTGTAGGCGCCCGCGGTCAGGTTGACGATGAGCGCACAGTCGGCGCTCCCGGAAGTGAGCGCGAAGGCGCCCACCTGCGCGGCGACGCTCGCGATCTGGGTGGGGTTTGTATTTGTGCCCCATCCCGTGTTTGTCGCGATCATCGTGCCCGAGCTGTTGAGGACGCTGAGGATGGGCTGCGCCAGGGCGCCCGCCACGCCGAACTGCGTCAATGCGGGGCCATCGGCTCGGATCAAGAGGGACTCGGTGCCGCCGCCGCTGATCACAAAGCCGGGGATCAGGATGTTTCCGCCGGTCCCGACCTGCGCCCGGGTCGAGATGTTGATGAGCCGCGCGCTGCCCGAGCCCGTGTTGACGAACAGGTTTGCCGCGGTGCTCGTGGTCGAGCCGTCGCTGTCGGTGACCGTCACTGTGTAGGAGCCCGCGTTGGAGGCCTGGACGTTTGAGATCGTGTACGACGATCCGGTCGCGCCGGCAATGGGCGAGCCGTTCAGGTTCCATTGGTAGGTCAGCCCGGACGATCCCGAGGCGGAGACCGAGAAGGTCGCGCTTCCCCCCACGCTCGAGTACTGGTCGGAGGGCTGCGTCAGGACCTGGGGGGCCCCGGAGAGCGAGCCCTTTCGGATGACGTCGTTGTTGGCGTCCGCGACAAAGAGGTTGCCGCTTCCATCCACGACGACGTCGAACGGCTGGTTGAAGAGGGCTGCCTCGCCCGTCCCGTTGGTGCTGCCGAAGACCGTCGCCTTGCCCGCCAGGGTGGTCACCACCCCGGCCGGGGTGATCATGCGGATCGTGTCGTTTTTCTCATCGGCGACGTACAGGTTGCCGCTTGCATCCACCGCGACGCCGGATGGGGCGTCGAATTGAGCTGCGGCTCCCGTCCCGTCGGCGCTTCCCTGGTTGCCATCCTTGCCCGCAACGGTGGTCACGACGCCGGCCGGCGTGA
>PLKS01000220.1 GCA_003140665.1 Opitutaceae bacterium | reverse complement strand
CGACGCCGACTCCGTCGCCCACCCCGACGCCGACCCACACGCCGACCCCGTCGCCCACGCCCACGCCTTCGCCGACTCCCTCGCCCACCCCGACGCCCACGCATACGCCGACGCCGACTCCGTCGCCCACACCTTCTCCGACTCCCACGCCGTCGCCGACTCCGACGCCGACCCACACGCCGACCCCGTCGCCGACCCCCACGCCGTCGCCCACGCCTTCGCCCACTCCGTCGCCGACCCCCACACCGTCGCCCACACCGTCGCCCACCCACACGCCGACCCCCTCGCCCTCGCCAACCCCGACGCCGAGCCCAACCCCGACGCCGTCACCCACGCCGTCGCCCACGCCTTCCCCGTCGCCGACCCCGTCGCCGACCCCCTCACCTACACCCTCGCCTTCGCCGACTCCTTCGCCTACACCTTCCCCCACGCCTTCGCCCACTCCGTCGCCCACGCACACACCCAGTCCCTCGCCGTCGCCCACGCCCACACCGCCGCAGGATGACTAACACACCCGCTTTGCCCATGAAGACCCATTCGTTCACACGTAATCCGAGTCGAGGCAGCGCCCTCCTGGCCGCCCTGATCGTCATAGTGATCCTGACGTTCGCCGCGGCGGGCGTGCTTTCCTACAGCCTCACGACCTACCGCAACTCCGTGCGGCAGGCCATCCTCGACCAGGCGAAGGAAATCGCCGACAGCGAGATGGAGTACCTGTATTATTCCTGGAAGACGCAGCTGCTGGGCGGCACGAGCGCGGTCGCCAACATCTCCTGTATCAACCCGACGACCCTGGTGCCGAATTCCAACAGCCCGCTGGTCCTCGCCAACATCTGCGCGACCGACGCGGTGACCCCGGTTCCGGCGTTCTCGACCGCAGAGACGAACTGGACGATCATGCGGACGGTCGACTACAATCCCATAGCCGGAACCTCGGATGGAAGCGCCCAGGGAATCGTGCCCGGCACGCTGCAGACCGGCCGCAATTACTATTTCTCCGCCTACACGGTGGCGTCGATCGTCAACCCGGTGCTGGGCCCCATCACCTACCACTCCGGCCGCCATTTCGTTTACTCGAGCACCTCCCTTTTCCAGTTCGCGGTGTTCTACCAGGGCAACNNAGCGCCTACCTGGGCTCCCAGCCGGGCTACACGCTCACGATCGCCGACACGATCTATTACTTCCAGGACTATAACGGCATGTCGGATCCCTATTCCGGGGAAACGGACCGCCTGGAGGGCACCGGCTCCCTGACGGACCCGGTGTACAACCCCAACCCCCTTGCGGCCCCCCCGTCGAACCAGGTGGCCCAGCGCGCGGACCAGGTGGTCAAGCTCAGCTCGCAGACCAGCTTCATCGGCGGCGTCGACGTCGCGAATGACATCGTCGAGTATCCCAGCGCCTATATCAACCCCAACACCCTGGTGGTCGACCCGAACGAGGTCTACCGGGCGGTCATCGCGCCGCCACCCCTGGACACGTTCAACAACCCCATCCCCGAGGATCCGGTCGTGGCGGCCAGCAGGATGTACAACCGCGCGGGCCTCCTGATCACCATCACCCAGCCCACCTCCGGCCCGACGGTCGTGAATGTCGGCACGGCCGCGAACCCGAGCGCCTACACCACCATCTTCGCGTCGGCGCTCCCGAGCATCGTTCCGAGCACCCGGGTGCTGGCCGTCGACAAGCGCGAGCTGGTCGACAACACGCCCAACATCGAGGTCTCGACCCTGGACGTCGGCCAGCTGAACACCGCGCTGAGCACGATCATCCCCGCGAATCCGACGGTCCAGAACGGATACAACGGGCTGGTCTACATCTACGACAATTCGAATAATTCCAATCTCGGCGTTCCCAACAACCTGAACGCCATTCTCCTGCAGAATGCCACGACCACCCCGGCCTACAACGACGTGAACAACAACCCCCTCGGGTTCTCGGTCGCCTCGAACAACGGCATCTTTGTCCAGGGCGACTACAACACGACGCAGATCACCGTCGACAGCACCCTGATCAACAACCCGTCGGCGATCATGGGCGACGCCGTCACAGCGGTCTCGCAGGCATGGTCGCCGGCCGAATCAAGCCAGCTCATCGCGAACCGCGTCGCGGTCTTCAGCGCGCCGACCTCTGCGAACGGGGTCAATCCCGCGAGCCTGGGCACACCGGCAGGCATGACCATCAACGCGGCGATCCTGACCGGCAACACCCCCTCAACGCTTACCACGAACAGCGGCGGCGTCCAGAACCTCGTGCGCATGGAGGAGGACTGGTGGAGTCCCCAGCTCACGCTGACCCTCAACGGTTCGCTCGGCCAACTCTTCGTGTCCGATTTTTTCAGGGGAGACTACGTCGGAAACTCCTTTCAGGCCACGATCAACGACAAGGTCTACGTCCAGCCGGCGACCCGCAACATGGACTACGACGCGGGCTTCAAGGCGCGTTCGCCCAACAGCACGCCGACGACGACCAACTTTGCCCGCGGGGATTTCTTCTTCTGGTGACGTAGGCCGGGGCAGCTGATGTCGCTTCCATCGCCGGCGGAACGCCCGGGCGCGGCCGCCCGCCTGGCCTGGGTGGATCAGCTGCGGACGCTCATGATCGTGCTGGTGGTCAACATGCACGCCTGTGTGACCTACAGCCATGTTGGCAGCTGGTACCTGAACGAGGGGCCCGATCCTCCCCGGCACATCAAGATCGCGTTCGTGTTCTGGCAATCCCACCTCCAGTCGTTCTTCATGGGAATCCTCTTCCTGGTCGCGGGGTATTTCGCCCATGGGTCGCTCGAGCGCAGGGGACCGGCCGGCTTCGTCCGGGAACGCCTGATGCGCCTGGGGCTGCCCACCCTGCTTTACATGCTGGTCCTCGGGCCCCTGATCCTCTTCGTCATCATCCCGGAAGGGAACGATCTCAGGTCTCTGCCCGGCACCTATCTCCGATACGTGACGCACGGGCGCTTCCTCGGCCGAAGCGGCCCGATGTGGTTCGCCGCGGCGCTGCTGATTTTCTCGGCCGTGCTCGCCGGATGGCGATCCCTGCGGTCGTTGCCCTCAGGCCGTGGCGCCCCGGGAGGCCGCGTTCCGCGCCCTGCGGCGATCCTGGCCTGCGCGCTCGCCCTGGCCGCGGCCACGTTCCTTGTCCGGACGGTCCAGCCGCTCGGGACGTCCGTCCTCAACCTGCAGCTCGGCTACTTTCCCCAGTACATCCTCGCGTTCGGCGCGGGCGTCGCCGCCGCGCGGGGCAGCTGGTTCCAGCCGCTCGCCCGCTCGGCCCTCGCGCGCCGCGCCGGCTGGCTGGGCCTTGTCCTCGGGCCCATCGCGCTCGCGGGCGTCCTCGTGGCGGGAGGGATCCTGCGGGGAACGGGAGGCGAGGTGTTTTCCGGCGGCTGGAACCCCGCGGCCCTCGGGCTGGCGACCTGGGAGCAGCTGGCGGGAATGGGTCTTGGATTGGGCGCCCTCGCCTTCTGCTCGGGCGAGCTCGACAAGCGGACGCCGCTTTCGCGCTGGCTGGCGGAGCGGTCGTTCGGCGTGTACCTGTTCCACCCGGTCGTCCTCGTCCTGTTGACCGTCGCCCTTCGGCGCTTCTCCCTCGATCCGTTCCTGAATGTATCCATGCTGACGGCCGCCGGCCTCTGCGGGAGCTTCGCCGTGGCGGACGTCGCCCGCCGTATTCCCGGATTTCGCGAAATCCTCTGATGCGGGGGGATCCGTGTCCGCCGTTTGCGTCGGAACACGGTCGGCGCATCCTTTGTCAGGTTAGGGCGTCTTAACCTCAAACAAGCCATGAATGCCAAGTCACTCCTCCTGATCCCAGCAGCGATTGCATTGGGCGCGCCCTCGCACGCCTACGCCTACATCGGGTTTGGCCTCAACCTGTCCCTGCCCCTCTACTTTCCCCTCGCCGGGCGTCCCGCGACGGTCGTCTACCAGGCCCCGCCGCAGCCGGTCGCCGAGCAGGTGACCCCCGCCCCGGGGCCCGGCTACGTCTGGATGTCGGGCCACTGGTCCTTCTACGGCCAGAAATGGGTGTGGGTGGCCGGCCATTGGGAACTTCCGCCCTCGCCGAGCGCAATCTGGGTCGGCGGCCATTGGGTTCAGGGCAATTCCGGCTGGGTATGGGTTGATGGAGCGTGGACCGTGGGCGCCCCTCCTTCCGCGCCCCAGGGCCCTCCGGCGCCCCCTGGCGCGCCCCAGGCCGCCCCCAACGAGGGCCCGCCTCTCCCGCCGACGGCATCCGCCGTGCCGTCGCCCTCATCCCCGCCACCCGCCCCCGAGATTGAGGACGGCACCGTGGCCGGCGACGAGCCCCCGGCGCCGATCCCCGAATATATCCCCGCGAGCCCCGATCCCGGTTACGTCTGGATCGGCGGCTACTGGGCCTGGCGCGGCGGCTGGTACTGGAATGCCGGCCGCTTCGCCCGTCCCCCGGCGAGGGGTGCCACGTGGGCTTCTGGCGCCTGGGTGCGCGGGGCCCGCGGGTGGGTCTGGCACGGCGGACACTGGCGGTGAGAAGCCGCCCGGCGGCGCGCGCCCGGTAATATTAGACTTGTCTAATATGTGGTGTTAACGTCCGTTCCCGGGCGTGAACAGGGTCCAGTATGCTCGCTATGTCCTCGCCAGGCTGGCTGAGGCAGTCCCTGGTGGCCCTGGGGGCGGCATTCCTCGCCCAACTCCTGCAGCGCCTCGGGCGCCTTGCCCCCGTCGAGCTGGCTCCCGCCTGGCTCCCGGTGCCCCGCGGGGCGCGGATGGCGCGCGCCCTCGGCGGCGTCGGGTGGTGGACCTGGCCGGCGATATGGGCGGCGCTGGCGCACCTGGTCCTGGGACCCAAGCAACGGAAGCCCGTCTACCGCAAGATTCCGGGCGCCATGTTCGCCTATGCGGGGATCAAGGTCGACCGAAACGCAGGCTGCAGGGGGGGATGCGTGACCGGTGCCACCGGCTCGGGCAAGACCCTCGCCTGCATCATTCCGAGGCTTCATTCGCTTTGCATAAATGAATCCGGCGTCGAGCTCCCGGGATGGCCCGGCAGCCGGGCGCAGTCCGAGTTCGAGGAGCTGAAGCGGAATTTCCGCGCCCAATCGCGTGACGCGGACGACCGGATCTTCCGACTGGGAGCCGCCCGGCGGGAAGCCGCCGACCGGCGTAGCCTCCTCTGCGCCCAAGGGATGCATCACGCCTCCACGGGAAAAGGCCCGGGGGACGCAGGCTCGATCACGGATCTCGACGAGGCCATCGGGCGCCTCAGGGGAATGCGCGATGGCCTCGACAGCAGGCTCCAGGACGCCTCGGACACCTGGCGAGCGATGAGATACCGGGTCCCTCCCTGGGGGGGATTTGTCTGCGGCGAGAAGGGAAACGAATGGCAGGCCATCGAGTCGATCCTTCGCCACCACGGCAGGGAGGAGGATCTCTGCGTCCTGCGCACCCGCCCGACCTGGGCGCCCCGCGACTGGTGTCCCTCGGTCCGCCTCAACCTGATCTCGATGGATGAGATCCCGGCAGACACCTACGCAAAGATCATCGTGGACACGGGCCTGACGGTCGAGGAGGCCGAGAAGCGCGACGAGTTCTTTGTGCCGCAGGCCAGGGACAAGATCGCCTGGGGCATCCGGCTGATCCGCGCCGCCGGGCCGCCGCCGGGAAAAGCGGCGGGGACCCGGGCCTCGCCCGATGCGGGCCCGAGCCTTCTGACGCTCTTCGAGATCCTCACCGTGCAGGAGAGCTACCGCAGGTACCTGGTCCGGCGGTCGGAGGAATCCCCGGGGCTCTCGCAGTCCGACGCATTCAGCCAGGCGCGCTTCCAGCTGGAGAACAACTANNCGGAGCCCGAGATCGCCGAGGTCTTCTGCTCGGACAGCACGCTTGACCTGCGCGACATCCAGCGCGGAAAGGTCGTCTGCCTCGCGATCCCGCAGAAGTTCTCGGTCCAGCGCCGCTACGTGGCGACGCTCCTCAAGACGCTGGCCTACCAGATAATCCTGGAGCGCTTCGACCGGCGGTCGGACGATCCCGACTGGCTCAACCGGAACGTCATCCTCGTGGAGCAGGACGAGTGGCAGCGGCACGCCGTCCGCGCGGACTGCGAGACCGACGTGGTGCGCGAGGCGCAGGGGGCCGTCTACGCGGCCGCGCAGTCGCAAAACGCGGTATGGCTCAAGTTGGGCGGAAGGGAGAAGGCGGCTCCGCTGCTCGCCAACCTGCGCAACCGATGGATCTGCCAGGCCGCCACGGAGGAATGCGCCGAGGAGAGCTCGAACCTCGTCAGCGGGCGCATCTCCCGCGATGTATCCTATTCCCTGGGACAGGCGGGGCGCACCACCAACGTCTCCTTTTCGGAGCGGCCCTTCCTGCCCAAGCGCGAGCTCAGGACGCTGCCGCCCTTCCATGTCGTCTTTGTCCCGGCCGAGGGCCGCTGGCTCTACAGGAAGTGCATCGCGATGCCCGCGACGGCCGACGGAGGGATCCCGCCGTGGTGGTTCGGCGACTGGAATCCCCTTCACTGGGCCGCGCGCTGCCTCGGGCTCCCCGAACGGCTCGCCGGCCTCAGGATCCACCCGGGAGGTGCGTTCGTCCCGCCGTGGAGGGCCTGCGCGCCCTTCCGGGCCCAGGCGCGCTGGCTGTGCGGGCTGGACGGAACGTTCATCATCCTCGGCGGCATGCGTTCCAGGGCCGCGCTGAGGGCGGCCGGCGGACGCGGAAAATAATTCATCAAGCGTCCTTTTTAGACTTGTCGTATCACACGAGTTAGGCATCTCATGCGGCCATCATGACCGACATCGCCCAACGAATCGCCCGGGGAGGCATTCTCGGAGTCGTTCTGGCCCTCGCGCCCGCGGCAAACGCCGCGCAGACGGTGACCCAGGCCTCCCGCTACACCTCGGAGCCCATCACCCTTGGATCCGGGGGCTACACGCTGAATTTCAACGTCGCCTGGAGCTGCGACGACTTCCCGCAGCCAACCACGAGCGCTCCGGGCCAGATCGACCTGATTGACGCCAGCGGCGGCCTTGCCGGCAGGATCAGGGCGACCATCGCCGGGGGAACCGCATTGGTCCAGGTGGACGGCGCAGGGACGGTGTCCGGCACCAGCGCATCGGTCATCCAGCTTGGCGCGGGGGGCACCCCTGCGAACGCATTCCTTCACGGGACCTGGCAGGTGCCCGGCCTGAGCCCGGGCCCCTACACGCTGCGGTTCTGGTATTTCCAGGATGTCGCGACCGGCTTCGCGGCCAGCATGATCGCGACCCAGGCGTCCGACGCGGGGGGCGGCGGCCCGGTGGGAGGAACCCCGGGCGGGCCGCCGGCACCGCCTCCCGGCATCTCGCTTTCGCTCCCGCCGTCCGCCACCGCGTTCCAGCCGGCTGCCATCAGCGCCACCGCGACCGTACCCACCAATGGCAACCCCCTCGCATCCGTCGCCATCGACATGTCCCTGGACGGGGGAGCCACATGGACTCCCATCGCCTCGGACCCCCGCCCCTCCAGCCCGATCGACATGGAAAGCGACTCGTATTCTTTCATCCAGGCAGGGAACGCGATGCTGCGGGCCACAGCGACGGACACCGGGGGGCTGCAGGCAACGTCGGAGAAGACGCTGCTGGTGGCAAAGGCCGGCCAGCCCGCCATCTCGATCACGCCGCCGGCCGCCGCCGTGGCCCCGGGCCAGGCCGTCGCGTTCACGGCGTCGGGCGGAGCGACCGGAAACTACGTGTGGAGCGGTTCCGCGTCAGGTTCCGGCGCGTCGGACACGGTGACCTTCCCGTCACCCGGGACGTACTCGGTCTCTGCGATCGACTCCGGAAACGGAAACTTCAGCGCGTCCGCCGCGGCTACGGCGACCGTGACCGTGCAGGCGCCGTTCTACACGCTTTCCGTGTCGGCCACGGCCGGCGGGACCGTGGCGGGCGGCGGCTCCTATCCGCCCAATGCGCAGGCAACGGCGGTGGCGACCGCGGATCCCGGCAGCACGTTCACCGGGTGGACCGGGGACCTGACTGCGGTGACCCTGACCCTATCGGTCCTGATGAGCTCAAACAAGGCGCTCCTGGCCCATTTTGCCCCGCTCCTGCCGCAGACGATCTCGTTTGTTCCGCCCGGCGCCGTCACGACGTTCACGCCGGCGTTCACCCTCCTGGTCACATCGTCAAGCGGACTGCCCGTGTCGCTCGCGCTCGACTCTGGACCGGCCACTCTCGCGGCCTCCCTGGTGACACCCACGGGTGCCGCCGGGGAGGTGACGCTGACCGCCACCCAGGCCGGCAATGCCCAGTATCTCCCGGCGCAGCCCCTCGTCATATCGTTCCCCATCGGGCTGCCGCCTCCCGGCGTGTTTCTCTCGGACGACTCGGCCGCGACGAAGAGGACGGATCGCGAGACCCGGACGACGAGCTTCAGGAGCGGCCCGGACCATTGAGGACATCCCATGGAGCGATCGACCTACCCCTTCCCGCTTGCGGCGAACTCAAGCCATCATTCCCTTTACCATCGGTTCCTCCTCGGCGCCGACCCGTCGATCCTCGCTCCCCTCCCGAAGCCCAGCTGCATCGGCGCCCTCTCGGGATCGATGCGCCGGCTCACCGAGAACCTGAATCTCCAGCGTTGGAGGAAGCTCTTCCACGCGGCTATCCCCTGGGTCGAGGGATTCGGACCCGAGCACTATGACCTCGGCAATGTCGCCCCCCACCGTCCCCTTCCGCGGACGTATGGCAGGCCCCTGAGGCGATTCGGGGCGTTCGACTTCGTGCAGGTTGCCGATCCGTCCGTCTCGGCGCTCGCGCTTGTTGCGGGGGACAGGCGCGTCATCGACTGCTTCATCATGCTGGGCAATGACTTCTGCATGCGTATGGAGCCGGGGGCCCAGGCGCGCAGCCCGGGTATGTCCGGCCTGCGGCTTACCGGACGCATGCTTGCAGGCCAGTTCGTCGAGCCCAACAACCGCTGGCTCATGCCATTCCTGCACCTTCACGCAAGGGTGCTCAATTTCACGTCCTTCGAGGAGACGCCGGCGCGGCTTTCGTGCATCGATGCCGGCGCTCTCGCGCGCGCGGGCGAAAGGGCAAACCGCGAATGGATCGGCAGGCAGGCGGGCGCGCTGGCTGATCTCGGATACCGGGTCGCCCTCGACGGCGACCGGTCGCCGCGCCTCCGCGTCGACGGCGTCTCCAGGAGGCTTGTCGCCGCGATGGAGGCGCCGCGCATCGCCGTGCTCCGGCTGCTTGAGCGAATCATCCTCGGCGACCGTGAGCCCTGCGCTGAAAACCTCGCCGCGGAGCTGCCGCCCGCGGTGATCGCCGCGATGGCCGACCAGCTCGAGTCGGTAGTCGCCCGCTCCCTGCTGTTCTACAAGCCTCCGAAGGTGGGCATCCCTTCCGAGGGCCCTTGGAGGGGCGCGGTGCGCGAGCACATCCGGCGCGCCTGCCCGGCTGAGCTCGCGCTCCTCGACACGGCGGCGGCCCGCGCCCGGGGGACCCCCTTCGACTCGGCCATTTTCCCAACCCCGCCGCTCGATCCCGCGCACTGCCACGCTCCGAGCAGCGAGGCGCTCGACGCCGGGAACCAGCTGCCGGCGGATCCCGAGCTCGGCGCGGTCCGCGCCCAAGGGGCATCCGGGCCCGCCACGTCGGCGTGGCTCGCGCGCGAATTCGGGGAGACGCTACGGGAGGTGAACGATCGCCTCGTGCATGTCGGCCCAGCCGACCCGCTGGTGTCGCTGGGCGGCATCCTGGCACGGATCGATCACCTCTCGGAGGCCGCGGATCCGGCCCAGCTCGGCCAGTCCGCCCTCTTCCTGGGCATGGAGCTGGACCGGAGGGAGCAACAGCTCGGCAACGCAGCCGCCAGAGGCATGCAGGCCGTCCGCCCCGACCGGGTGCCCCTGGCGTCGCTCGACCGGCTTTTCGAGAACTCGGAGACGGCTTCGATGGCCTGCGAGCGCGAGGTCGGGGGCCGCAGCCTTTGAGCACCGCGGCGCCCCCGGCGCGGGCCGGATGGGAGGATCATCGCGGCCTTGTGGACATGGGAGGGGACGTCTGGCGCATCAGGGACGCCTGCGAGGGCACGATGATCTTCGGGGGCACCGGTTCGGGCAAGACGTCCGGCAGCGGGCGGACCCTCGCAACCTCGTTCCTTGCGGCGGGCTTCGGNNTGTGTGCCAAGCCCGACGAGCCCGCATTGTGGAGAGGCTACGCCGCAGAGACCGGGAGGGGATCCGACCTCGTCATGTTCGGGGGCGGCGAGCCGTGGAGCTTCAACTTCATGCGGTATGAATCCCTGCGCCCCGGGGCGGGCGCCGGGCTGACGGAGAACCTGGTGAACCTCTTCATGGAGGTCTCGTCGATCGGATCGGGAGACTCGCACGCCCGCGGCGGCGACCCCTTCTGGGAACGGGCGATGAAATCGCTCGTCCGCAACTGCGCCGACGTCCTCCTCATGGCCGACGAGCCGGTTTCCCTCCATGCCATGTTCGACGTGATCCGGAGCGCGCCGACGGAGCCCGAGCTCATCACGTCGCCGGGCTGGAGGGCGCGGTCCGAGTGCTGGCGCCGGCTGGAGGTCGCGAGGTCCCGGGCGCGCGGGAAATCCTGGGAGATCGACTGCCGCGAGGTCGCCGGCTACTGGCTCAGCCACTTTCCGACGCTCGGCGACAAGACCCGCGGCAGCATCGTCGCGATGTTCTCGACGCTCGCCGAGTCCCTCATGCGGGGAAAGATGAGGGAGCTCTTCTGCGAGGGCTGCAGCCTTTCCCCCGAGGACGTGCTCGCGGGAAAGATCGTGATCGTGGACCTCCCGGTGAAGGAGTGGTCCGCCGTCGGCAGGATGGCGGCGGTCCTGTGGAAGTACTGCCTTCAAAAGGCCGTGGAGCGGCGCACCGACAACGAGAACGGCCTGGGACGGCCCCTCTTCCTATGGGCCGACGAGTGCCAGCATTTCGCCAGCCGCTACGACCCGCTGTTCCAGGCAACCGCGCGCTCCTCCCGCGTGGCGAGCGTCTACCTGACGCAGAACTACCCGAGCCTGATCGCGGCCCTCGGCGGGGAGTCCAATGGAAAGGCGGTGACCGATTCGCTCCTGGGCAACCTGGGGACGAAGATTTTCCACGCCAACAGCGACCGCGAGACAAACCAGCTTGCCGCCGACCTCGTCGGGAAGCGCCTCCAGTCCCTGCGCCACTTTGGAAGCGGGGCGAGCCTCACGCTGGGCGGCCAGGCCAGCGCGGGATCCTCCGCCAACCGGGGGCGAAGCGAACACATGGACTACGAGGTGCAGCCGATGGAGTTTTCAACCCTCGGCAAGGGGGGGGCCGCTAACAACTGCGCGCCGGAGGCGCTCGTCTTCCAGAACGGACGCCTCTGGGGCCGGACGGGCCGCACGTGGCAGAAGGTCTCGTTCCGCCAGCGCCCTGGCCGCATCGAGGCGCCGCCGCCCCAGCACGCGCACGGAGCGCGGGCGAGGACGAGGTGACGGGGCGGCCCGGGCCCGGTTCTATTTTCCGGCGTACCAGAATCCCCGGAGCCAGTTGTGCCCGTGCAGCCTTCGCTGGAGGTCTGCCGTCATGGCCGGCATCCCGCTGACCGCGCAGTTGGCCTCGGCCTGCGCCGGGTTGCGCATGCCGGGGATGACCGTGCCCACCGCGCCGTGCGCCAGCGCGAACCCGATCGCCGCCTGGGGAAGCGTGTAGCCGCTGCCCTTGATTGTCTCTGCGACCAAGCCGGCGCGCGCAACGGCCCTCCCGAGCCGGTCCCCCTCGAAGTAGCTCCGGCGGAAGTCCCCCTCCGCGAACGTCGTGTCCCGGTTCCACTTGCCGGTCAGCGATCCTTCGTCGAACACCACGCGCACGATGACCCCAACACCCGTCTCCGCGGCGGCGGGGAGGAGCTCCGCCGCCGGCTCCTGCTCAAAAACATTGTAGATCACCTGGACGACGTCGACCCAGCCGTCGCGCATGAGACCGATCACGCTGTTCTGGTCTTGCTCCGGGGTGGACACGCCGACGAACCGGACCTTGCCCTCCTCCTTCAGCCTGCGCATCACCTCGAACGGCCCGGGATTCCTGTTCCAGGCGCGGGTCCAGGTGTGGAGCTGGAGGAGGTCGATCCGGTCCGTGCCCAGGTTCCGCAGCCGCTGCTCGACGTTGTCGCGCAGGTGCTTCTCGGAGTAGCGCGCGGCGGCCGAGCAATAGGGCGACGGGGGCCATGGGCCGGGCGCCGGCGGCGTCTTCGTCGCCACCACGACGGATTCGCGCCTGCCCTTGAGGACGCCGGCGATTATCCGCTCGCTCTTTCCGTCGCCGTAACCCGCGGCCGTGTCGATGAAGTTGACGCCTAGGTCGAGCGCACGGTTGAGCGCCGCCACCGAGTCGGCCTCGCTTTGCGGCCCCCAGCCGCCTCCGATGGCCCAAGCCCCGAATCCGACCTCGGATACCTCCAGCTGAGTGCGCCCCAATTTTCGGAATTTCATTTGTTAGTTGGTGCAGGCGCGATCATTTCGCGCCCGCGAAGCAGGTCAAGAGGAGGCCTGCGATTGAGCCCAGGAGCCGCCAAGCGTGTTAATACCTATACCTTTCCTATTGACCAGACGGCCCTTTGGGCCGTTTTTGAGAGTCCAATCAGCTATGAGCCCCCGCATTCTTAACGGGTATGTCGCTGCCTGACGACGTCATCTTGCTTTTGCGCGACGAGGCCTACCTCGATCTTTGCCGGACCGCATTGAACGAGGCGAGCGAGCGTTTGGTCAGGGAAAAAGACGGGGTGGCGAAGACGCGCCCGCCCTTCGGCATCATCGCGACGAAGAAGCAGAGGGACATTTTCGAGGCCTCAATGCAGTCCGTTCTCGACACCGAGGCCGGCATCGCGACCCGCCTGGGAAAGCTCGAGGCGATCGAGAAATGGCTGAAGGTGGCCATCCGCGACCGGCTGCGAATCTACCTCAGGGAGGCCTCCGAGAACTACCGCCGCAGCGGCAAGATCGCCGATGCGATCAAGTCCTGGGACCGCCTGATCGAGCACTATGGCGAGCAGCTGCTCGCGCTGGCGCGCAACATCAAGAACGTCTCGGTGTCCTTTGCCGGCGCGGCCGGCGGCGCCCGCGCCGCATTCGGAGACCGCGCCCAGGCGTTCGCGGAGCTGCGGATGGGAGCGGACAGCCTCGACCGCACCGCCGTCCAGCTCGACTCCCTCTCGCGGACGATGGCGATGTACGCCGCCAATTCGCCCTACAAGGACGTGCAGCTCACCGAGCTGCCGATCAAGGGGGTCGTGGGATGGGTCGACCAGCTGGCCCTGCAGCACGACCGGGACGCGCTGCCCGCCGCGCAGGAGATGGAGGCGGACGCGCGCGGTGTCGTGGCCAAGAAGCTGACGGATTTCCACAACGTCGCCGCCGCCGCTNNGCGCTCGCCCACTACGTGCAGGAGCGCGATGTCGACGAGGTCCTGAACGAGCTCAACGGTCGCTACGTCGTGGCGAACATCGAGCGCCGCCAGAGGGTGATCGAGAGCCAGGCCGACCCCTACGGCCACGAGCGCTGACCGGAGCGGGGCGCCGGGCGGGTTTCCAAGCCCGCGGTCCGGGGCGTCCTAGCCCCGGTCGCCGGCGGGTGTTTTCCCGGGCGAAGCGGGATCTCCCCCCTGTTGCGCCGCGTCGTGATAGTGTGCCGCCAGGGCGTAGACCACCTCGAGCGGCAGCTGGTGCAGCGTGGGAAGGAAGGCGGCGGGGTTCTTGGCGGGAGCCGGGCTCTCGAAGAAATCCCGGATGTGCTCCCATCCCGCGGACTTGCCCTCCGCCACCCAGCCCATGAGCGCGGCCTCCTGCTTCATGCGCTCGCCCAGTCCGTTGACGCCGGCCATGCAGAGCAGGGCCGCGTGCGCGCCGGCATTCTCGGCGGTGGCGGGCAGCGGCTTGAGCGCCAGCTGCTCAAAGGCGAATCCCGCGCATTCGGCGCTCGGATAGCGGATCAGGTGCGCGGCGACCAGGGTGACGACCGGGGCGGAGGCGCCCTGGTCCAGGATGAACCCGATCTCCTTGCGCTCGAGGACTCGCCAGTCCAGGGCGGAACAGGCGTCGAGCTTCAGCGCTTCGCGGTCGTAGGGCTCAAGGGACGACCGCGCGGGGCCGTCCAGGTACGCGATGACGTCGGAGGCCAGCCCCAGGTCGATCATCCGGCCGAGCGAGAAAAAGAGCTCGAAGGCGTTGCCGGCGCCCCCGACGGACATCTCCACCCTCTTGCGCCGATCCTCCCTGTTCCCGGTGCGGATGTCCCTTGCAAGCGAAAGCACGGAGCGCGACGCGGCCGGGGTCTTGCCCGGCTCGGCAAGCAGCCTGTCCACGTTGCCGGTGTCCCCCGTCATCCTCTCCGCAAAAAGGACGCCCTGGGTCCACGCGGGCGCGTGGACCGCGCCTTCGCGGAGCATCTTCTCCGAGAGGCGTCCCATGGACAGGAAATCGCCCCTCAAGAGGAGGGCCCGGAACCAGGCCTGGGCCGTCTCCTCGGTGTCTCCCCGGCGCTGGACCAGCAGACGCGCGTAGATCGTGTCCGAATATTCCGGGTTGGCGACCTGGGTGAACTGGGCAAGGAGCATCGCCGCGCTCACGTTCCCCGGGTCGAGCGCGTAGACCTGGTTCAGGGCGAGGAAGCCCTGGCGCACGTCGCCGGCGGAAAACGCGGCGGCGGCCATCCGGTAGAAATAGTCCGCCTGCGCCTGGTGGATGCGGTGCCAGGCCGGCGGCCAAGCCACCGCGTAGAAAGGCACGCGGTATCCAATCGCCCGAAGGCCCGTGAACACGCCGACCACGGCCACGAGGACGACGGCGGCCGCCGACCCGAGGTAGACAAGGACGGCCCGCCCCCAGAACGGGCGAACATCGCCCGCGTCGACGGAGCAGAGCCGGCGGCCGTCGGAAGAGATCGCCATGAGCGGGCACATGCGCTGGAACCGCGACGCGCTGCGCCACCCGACGCAGGCCTCGCAGGCGGTCCGGCCGCCCTTCCCCGAGTCGCTCGGGTGCTGGCACGGCGCCGCGCCCCTTGCGCCGCGGACCCGAAAGGCCGACTTGCGGGAATTCCAGTAGAGGGACCCCCAGAGGAGGCGGCCGTAGTCCCCAAGCCAGGCCGCGGCGGGTCTCACACGGCCTCCTCTGCGCGCCCCGGCCATGGCAACGGGGCGCGCCCAAGGCAGTCAACCGGGAACGTGGGCGCGACGGGCGGTGCGCCGACCGAAAGCATACGCGGGGCTGAACTCAACTGGAGCATGTTCGCGAGACAGGATCCGATATTCGACCCCCAATGGGAATCAAATTGAGCCTGAGCGGGCCCCGGCGGGCAGCCCCGTGCCCGCTATTTTTCGCTGTCGAGCAGGTGCTTGAGCTTGTCCACCTTCGGCCGGATCACCGCCGCGCAGTATCCCTCGTCGGGATGCTTCTCGAAATAGTCCTGGTGATAATCCTCGGCCGGCCAGAATTTCTTGAGAGGCACGATCTCCGTCGTGATCGGGTCGCCGAGCGTCTTCTGGGCCTCGGCGCGCGACTTTTCCGCCGCGGCCTTCTGGGCCGCGTCGGCGTAGAGGATGATGGAGCGGTATTGGCTCCCCATGTCGTGGCCCTGCCCGCCGACCTGCGTCGGGTCATGCACCTTCCAGAAATACCCGAGCAGCCTGTCCAGCGTCACCTTGGACGGGTCGAAGTCGATCTTGACGACCTCGGCGTGGCCCGTCTCTTCTGTGCACACCTGCTCATAGGTGGGATTGGAGGCCGTGCCCCCCGAGTAGCCGCAGGTGACATGGGCCACGCCGGGAAGCATCTTGTAGGCCGCGTCCAGGCACCAGAAACACCCGCCGCCGAGCACGACGGAGTCGGCCTTGGTCTCGTTTGTGAGGGTCGTCATCGCGAGGAGGATAAGGAAAAGGAGGGGATTGCGAAGGCGGAACATGGCGTCGGTGATCGTTGTTTCAGGGCGTCATTTCACGGCGACGGGGACCGCCCGGGCCGCGACCCAGGCCTCGTACTGCTTCCGGGGCATGAAGCGAAGCGAGGCCGAGTTGATGCAGTACCTCATGCCGGTGGGCGGCGGCCCGTCGTCGAAGGCATGCCCCAGGTGGGCTCCGTCCGTCGTGCAGTGGACCTCGTCCCGGATCATCCCATAGCTCGAATCCCTCTCGACCGCGACAAAGAGCGGCTCGATCGCCTTCGTGAAGCTCGGCCAGCCCGTCCCGCTCTCGAACTTGTCGCGGCTGTCAAAAAGGGGCGTGTCGCTGCACACGGAGAAGAAGACCCCGTCCTCGTGGTTGTCCCAGTATGCGTTCTGGAAGGGGGGCTCGGTCCCCTGGAGGCGGGCGACCCTGTATTGCTCCGGGGTGAGCAGCTTCTGCCATTCGGCGTCCGTGTGCCTCACCGAGGCCTTGGACATGTCGATGACGACCTTCGAGGGAAGCCCGCAGGCGGAAATGGGGCCGTCAGTCGCGCAGGCGGCGCCCTGGGCCAGGGGATCGACCGGGTTCGTTGATTTCATGGTGGGATCGGCCGACAACGTCGCTGCGGCGGCCAGAAAGGCAATCGGGAGGAGGATGGTTTTCACCGAACGTAAGAGTAACCCAACTTCGCGTTTATTCCAGTCGCTCGTGTTCGCGGACGCCCTCTTCCGCTTGACTTTCGCTCCCGCGCGGCATTGCCTGCCTGCCCAATGATCCCCCCGGGCAAAGCCTCGACCGCCGCCAGCGGCGCCGCATCCGCGGTCGCCGTCATCATCGTCTCGTCGCTGCGCGCGCCGCGGGGGCTCTGATCATCGATCAAAGACTTGCCCCTCCGGCGCCCGAGCCGGAGGGGTTTTTTTTGCCCCCATCCGGCCAGGGCGATGGGAGCGGGCTCCAAAACCGCAACATGCCATGGACACAAATGGAGCCGGATACAGACCCAGACAGAACGCCCACCTGGGGCCGCGGCGAATGCCGCTGTTCATCGACGAGCCCCGGCCGGCGCCCGTTCACGACCTCCTCGTGATGAGCCACGGCCCCGACACAAAACCCGACGACCGTTCGAATCACGCGTGCTTGAACAACTTGGCAAGCAGCTCGTGGATCATCGAGGAGGGCGGATGTCCGAAGACCATGCTGGGCCTGAAATAGTGGCCCACCGCGAGGATCCTGTCCGAGCGCGCGGTTCGCACCTGCGCGTCGATCTCGATCATGTAGGTGTTGAAGTCCCAGGTCCACATGTCCTCGTACGACACGATGAGCTCCGCGTCGCTGGGCAGCATCGTCAGGGCTCCGGCGGACGCATCGTAGCCCATCTCCCGGAGCTGCCTGGCCATCTCATCCGCTATTCCGTAGCTATCGGCGAGCCGGTGCTCCACGAAGATGTGCTTGTAACGCCCGATGTTCGCATTGGGCAGCGACCGGGTGACCAGGTGGGTGCATCCCGTCAGCACAACGACGCCCGCGAGGGCTAAGATGGCTTTTTTGCCGTGGATGAGCATGAGGCGCCAGGTAGGCCCTTTGATGTCACTGCATTGCGCACGCAAGAAAGAAACTTCATCCTGCGGCGTCCGTCATCCACCCCATGCCAGAGCCACCCAAGAGGGCCGCCCCGACCCGCGGCACGAAGAAGCCATCCCTCAGCGGCGTGACCCGGTATGCCATCGTGCCGCTTCTCCTCGTTGCCGTGGGAATCAGGATCGGGATGTACCTGGAGCGCAGGATGGCCGCGGCGCCCCCCCAGGCCGCCGTGGCGCCGCCCAGGCCGGCCGCCCCGGCCGCTCCGCGCGAGGTTGCGCC
>PLKS01000226.1 GCA_003140665.1 Opitutaceae bacterium | reverse complement strand
CCGCCATATGTCCACTGTGTCGTGAAAGGCCTGGTGAATCATCGCCCTCTCGTCCGGGGTAAGCAACCTGAGGTAATACGGGCTGCTCCCGCTGATAAGGACGAGGGTTCGCTTTTTTAGCTGGGCCGGGAATGCCTCGTCGCAACGGTTGGCCACATCGGCGCGGGCAACGGGCGAAAGCATCCAGCGGCCATCCGGCTCGCGATGGTAGTAGGCACCCAGCCCGCGCATCACCCTCATCTCCGCCTCGAGGGAGGCCATTGGGTAGTGTTGGTCCTTGAACTCGGGATCGGTCCCGTCGATCTCCGGGTCCGAATACCTGCGTCGCGGCCTGAGCAGAAGCGGAAAGCTCTGGCCGGGGTTCGAGGGCACGGTGCTGAAACACTCGAACGCGATCCAGTTCCAGAGGTCGCGGTAATGGAAAACGTCGTCGAACCAGACACTGATCCGGGCCTCCTGAAAGGGGGCCAGCTGACCGGGAAAATACCGCACGAGCTCGCGAATGCGCGCCTCGCGCGCGGGCGCGTCGAGGAGCTTGCCCCCGAAGTAACCCTGCCAGAACAGGAATCGGTAGGATTCGCGGCCGAATGACTCGACGCCGGTCACCGGGGCCTCGTTCACGATCAGGATCTGCCGCGGATATTCCCCGCGCAGCGCCTCGGCGACGACCGCGCCCCCGTCGGCGGGGGAGCCCCCGCGGAACGCGAAGTTGATCACGCAGTACCGGTCGCCGAGCAGTTCCTGGAGACGATTCGACCACACGTCGGCCGAGCGCTGCCACACGCCGTACAGGATCGAGTTGCCGCCGACGATCACCAGGACCTGATCGTGCCGGCACTTGGCCCGGACGATGGCGGACATCTCGTCCAGGCTGGGATAATAGTTCGCCTCGGGCGAGATCGCATGGTGAAAGCGGACGTAGCCGGGATGGTAGTCGGTCCGGCTGACCCTCCACCCGCACACGGCGAGGGCCCCCAGACCGAACACGAGCCCCCCGAGGAACCAGCGGGGATGGATCCATCCGTAGCGGGCCGGGGGCGGAAACGAGGGGTCGGGCGCGCTCATAGGCCGAAAAGCTGCCGGGCCATGTGCCAGGCCTCGGAGGTGGGATAAAAGAAGAGCAGCCAGCCCAGCCACGCGAAAAGCTGCGTCGCCGCCCAGCCGGTCAGCGGCTCCCTGCGCAACGCCTGCGCGACAGCCGGGCCGAGCTCCGGTATCCGCGCATACGTCGAGCAGACGCCAAGGCCCAAGCCATGGTAGATGCCCCAGAGGACGAAATGTCGGGCGGGGCCGTGCCAGAGGCCGCAGAGCGCGAATGCGATGAGGACGTTCACCAGGCGTCGCGGCCATCCCTGGCGCCCGCCACCCAGCGGAATGTAGACGTAGTCGCGGAGCCAGAGGCTCAGCGAAATGTGCCAGCGGCTCCAGAAGTCCCGCAGGTCGCGCGCCGCGTAGGGCCAGTTGAAATTTTCAGGGAGCCGGATGCCAAGGATCCGGGCGCAGCCGATCGCGATGTCGCTGTAGCCAGAGAAATCCATCAGTATCCGGAAGGCGATCGCGGCAAAGATCGTCCACTTCCCGACGAGCCATTGCTCGTCGAAGTGCGGCTGGGAGGAATCGATGTAGGCCGTCAGCTGGTCCGCGATCAGGATTTTCTTCCCGAAACCCACGCCCACGCGGGCCAGCCCCTCGGCAAGTTCGGCGGAGGAAAACGGCGCCCGCGTCGCCGCCTCGAGCGAGGGCAGGAATTGCGCATAGCGCTTGATCGGGCCGGAGACGAGCGATGGAAAGAAGATCGCAAAAAGCAGGAACCTCAGGGGATTGCGGATCGGCTCGCCGCCCCGGCGGACCTCGACGAGGTAGTGGACAAACTCGAAGGTGAAGAAACTCACCCCGAGGGGAGGCGCCCCCGGCATGGCGTACGTCGCAAGCCGGGCAAGCGCGCCGGCGAGGGGGGCGCTGATCGGGGCGACCGCGCTTCCGATCAGAAACATCGAATACTTGTAGAAGCACAGCGCGCCGACGGCGGCCGTCATGGCGACAGCGCTCGCCCAGCGCCGGCCGCTGATGCCCGCCAGGTAGGTTATGATCATCAGGACGATGATCGGCTTGACGCCGGCGGGCCCCGCAAAATGCCAGTGAAAGACCGCGCACGCCACCGCGAGCCATGCCTGGCGCCACGCCGGCCCGGGCAGCAGCCGGAACACCAGGACCGCCACCACCGCAAAGAGCAGGAACCAGTAGGTGGCGAAGATCATGTCGGGTCGTCGTGCTTAGCCCAAAGGTCCGGGGAAAATCGAATGCCGTGACATGGCGCCGAGAGGGTCGTGTGGTTGGGTTGTGGCATGCGCCCGGCGGGGATCGCGGCCGGGCGTTCGAGCTGGCCCGCATGGCCGGATACGAACTGCCAGTTGCGCCGCCCGGGCAACGTAGCGGAGGTTGATGGGGGTGAGCTGAACTTTCCGATCCCAACGGATAGGATCGCCGGATACCAAAGGGAGGAATCTCAGCAGTGTTTCAAAGCAATTAACGACAAACGACGGCTGCAAAACCACTATTCCATGAAAACCGCCGGAAATCTCCCCGGACTGCGCCGCTTGAGCCCCGGTCCCCGGGCATCTTCGGCAACGCCTGCCGGAGGGAAGCTTTTGGACGCCAAGCACATGATCGGCTTTCGGAACCCGCCGAGGCGGAAGGGCGACCTTGCCCGCCAATCCGCCGGTGTCGGGCCGGCACATTCAAGCAGGTCGGCCCGCCGCCTGCGCGCAAGCATTGCTAGGCCGCAGCCGTCACATCGCGACGGCAAGCCGTCGGCCTCGGGCCAGCATCACGCCCGCAGGCCGCTCGAAAAGAAAGTACCTCTCGAATATCTCGTTTTCAGCCTGCAGCCAGTGAATCAAGTCCCTGCCGCCGCGACATCCTGCGCTCCGCCAAAGCATGTCCGCGCGCTTCGCGACCCGGAGCTCCAGCAGCAGGAGCTCCCCGTCCCGGAAAGGAGCCGAACCCTGGGCTCTTTGTTTTTCAGGCTTCATGGATGTTAGCTGGTCTGACGCAGGCCTATGAAAACAGTTTCTACTTTTTCGGATAAACCCACCGGATTTACCAGATTGCGCACAAGGGTTCGAAACTCAACCCGCAAGGGTCACAATTCGGAAAACTCTGGCTCGCCTGCGTCCCTTTGAAGGGTCCTGCACCTCTTTCTTGGAATCGCGGACCATCTCCTGCAACTCAACTCAGGCTTCGCGATGACAACGCGAAGCCGCGAATTCAACCACTTACCAGAAGAAATATTTCTCGGTGTTGGCCAGGAACTCGGTCGTCGCCGGCCGAATCAACACGCGCCACACTGAGGCGTAGTCGGACCATGGCCCCGGGATCGCGGTGTCGCAGATGATCTCCGACCGGAAGCGCGGCCCGGATATCTTGCGATGGATCCGCTCCTGGAACATCGCGTGTCCCTCGGAGGAGGAAAAGAAAAGGCAGCGGCGCTCGAAGAGGTCGGACGGGGCCTTCACCGACGACAGGCCCTGGGAAACGCGGCGCAGGTCGAGCACATATTCGTTGCGAGCCAGTTCCATGACCGCGCGCTCAGCCGCCCCGAAGAAATCCTTTGCGGCTCCGTGCCCATAGGCAAAGCAGCCGGGCCTCACCTCGCGAAATGCGATAACCGTCACGCCAAAGCCGATCGGGCTCGGCAGCACCAACGCGTTTATGCCGGGCCAGTCGGTGCTGCGCACCTCGCCGTCAAGCATGCCCTCCCACCAGGCGATGACGCTCGAGCGCTCCACGGCCTCGAGCAGGGCCCGTTTTCGCGCCTCGGTCTGGAATAGGTCCGGAAACGCAGCCATGCCGTTGGACGACTCGTCGATATCGAATCCGTAGAGCTCCCGGTCCGCAGCCCGCACCTTCACGCGGAAAGCCCAGCGCTCCATCGCCTCGGATATCGCCATATAGCGCGCGATCATCGGCACGGCGGCGGCGCCGGTGCCGTCGGCATCGCTATAGAGAGCGTAGTTGCGCCTGTGCGAAACCAGGCTTTCCGACAGCCACGCGTTCGCCTGATACATGGGGCGGCCGTATACGGGAAACTCCCGGTGGGAGACCCGGGATACGGGACCTCCCTCCGATTCGAGCACGTTTCTATAACGATACCCTGCGACGCTCAGCATGACAAAGGTTTCTAAAAGCAATTGCCCGCAGATCGGTCTTAAGCTGATTCAGCCTGATAAAGGCAGGGCATCGTGCAATTGAGCGCACTTGCCGAAGCCTCACCGCAGCTATCCTCAGGATTCGAGATTCCGACCGACTTGGTCAACGGGTCAAGCCGCTGTGCTGACCGAGAAAAGCCCGCTGATAGCAGAAGGCTTGATGCTAGTCCCAACGCCATGCGATTCATAGTTTTCATTGGCAAAGAAATTACGCCTCTCCCCGTTCCCTGGCCGAATCAATTAATAGCTTATTTTCATGTTTGCGAATACGCTTTTTCCTGTAGTCAGAGTTTACTTGGATTTACCAAGAACGGCTTCCTGCAAATTGCCCTCAATAGCGAATCGCGTGCGAATATATACTCTTGCTCAATGTTTTGCTTTTGCGGCGGTGGCGTTTCCGCTGATGAGCCGCGCCGAGGAAGGGCGCCCCTTGGTGACTGGATTCACGGCACGGGACACGCGTGTCGCTGGCTATAGCTGGACGACCATTCAGGACGAGCACGGCGTCTTTTATTTTGGCTGCGACGGGGTCTTCACCTACGATGGGGAGCGCTGGACAAAATATACCGTTCCCGGGAGCTACGCGGTGCGCGGGTTGGCGTTCGGCGCGAACGGCCGGCTCTGGGTGGGAGCCTTTAACGAGGTCGGATACTTTGAACAGACCGAACGGGGCCTGTCCTCCTACCATTCGCTCGTGTCGAGCCTGCCGGAAGCGGCCCGCGAATTGGGAGACGTGTGGGAGGTGTTCGCCCGCGGCGACGGAGCCGTCTTTGTAACCACGCACGCCGTTTTGGTCTGGGATGGAAGCCTCTTCAAGATTCTCGACATGCCTGGAGCGGAACGATCGCAGGGCACGCAGGCCGGCGGAAAAATATATGTCAGTCAGACCACCGTGGGCGTAAGGTCTCTCGAGCCGGACGGGCTGCGGGAATTCATTTCCGCCAAGGCGCTGAAAAATGCGGGTGTCATCTGGATGGAGAAAGCCCCGGCAGGCTGGCTGCTCGCCACGACGGAGGGTCTGTTCCACTACACGGACGGAGCGATTTCGGATTTCGGTCAGGATGTCACCGAGTTCATCCGCAAGAATGTCCTTCTCTGCGCGTGCCGGCTTCCGCATGGCGACCTGTGCCTCGGCACGCTGAACGGCGGCATCGGGATCGTCAGCCCGTCGGGAACGATGAAACGGGTAATAACGACGGAGAACGGGCTGCTTTCACGAACCGTGTTTTCCCTGTTCGTGGCCCGCGACGGTGCACTGTGGGCCATGTCTGCGAACGGCAGCACGCGC
>PLKS01000111.1 GCA_003140665.1 Opitutaceae bacterium | reverse complement strand
CGTCAGGGAGATCTCGTCGGTCTGGATGGAGCTCGTCGTGTCGTGGAGAGACCGGAGGGCCTTTACGAGCGTCTGATCCCAGATGTAGCCCGCCAGCATGAGCAGAAAGCACCCGGTGATCGAGAATCCGATGATGTAGAGATTGGAGCCGAGGCGCTCCCTGAGCTGCTCGTCCGTGATGATCGTCACCCATGCAACCACGAGGGCAAATCCCAGGAACAAAAGGAAGACGGTCTTCCGTTTCATCGACTGGGATATCGTAACCGACACTTTGCGGGAGGAGCTCATTGGGATCGATTGGACGGAAGCCTAGCAGACGGGCCTTAGGATGCGAAGAACGGATTATGGCGTTTTTCCTGGCCCACGGTCGTCAGCGGCCCGTGCCCGCACGCCAGGACCGTGCTTCGGGGAAGGCTCAGGATCTTCTCAACGTCATTCCTGTACTGGTCCACGAAATGGGTGGGGCTTCCCCCGATGGAGCTCGCGAAGAGCGAGTCTCCGACCACGGCGAGGGGATAGCTCAGGCCTGTGACGTAGAACGTGGTCTGCCCCTTGGAATGGCCCCAGGTCGAGAGGGTCTTGACGGCTATCTTCCCGAGGTGGAAATGGGCGTTCTCGCTGAACACCCGCGCGCCGGGATGGTCCGATGGTTCCTGCTCGCTCGCCCAGACCTCCGCCCCCGATTCTCGGGCCAGGCGCGCAAGGTCGGCGACATGGTCTTCATGCGTGTGTGTGATGAAGATCATCTGGAGCTGCAGCTTCTCGGCATGGACAAGGTCGAGCATGCCCCCGCAGTCGGCCCCGGTGTCGAATGCGGCGGCGGCGCGCGTGCGCCCGTCCCAGGCCAAGTAGCTGTTCACGGTCATGTCGCCGAAGGGGGTGTTGAAGGCCGCGAACCCGTGGGGGAACGAGGGGATCTCCGGGTACCAGCGCTTGTGCGCCAGGTCCTCAAGCGCGTTCGGGCTGAGGCGCAGGTGCCGGGCGACCCTGCGAAGCACCGCGTCGAGCAAATGGCCGGACTTGAGCGCCTTGAGGTCCTCGTGCGTCACCTCGGCGAGGCTGCAGAGCTCCTTGTCGGAAATGCCGGCGCCCCTCTGGGCCTTTGCCAGCACGTCGGTGAAATTGTCCTCGATGGGTATGCGGGGCATGGTCGGTGGGTATCACTTGGCATCCGGTCGCGCGAGACTTTGGACCGCCTGCGAAGCGGAAAGGGCCTCTTTTGTTCGGCCTTCCTTTTCAAACAGGTCGCCGATCAGGCGGTAAGCCGCCAGGCCGCGCTTGCGGTCCAACTTGGCGATTTGGTCCGCCAGGGCCAGCGCCTTGTCGGGACTTCCGAGCGGCCAGGGCGCCCTTGCGCAGAACCTCATAAGTTCTTCGCACGCATTAATATCAGATGGGTTCATGGCGACCGCCTTTGCCATGGCGTCGCGGCCCTCCATCGCGAGTGTGAACGAATTGTCGCGACCGGCCATGAGCAATGTGACCCCGGCGTACTCCGCGAGGTAGACCTCGTTCCCGGGGGCAAGGCGGACCGCCTTGGCGAGCCAGGTGCGGGCCGAGTCCAGCGAGGGCGCGGCGACGCGCTGAAAGGTCATGGCCAGATAGTAGCATGCGGCGGCGTTCGAGGGGTCGGAGGCCACGAGACTCTCGAGGGCGGCCCTGGCCTCGTCGTACCGCCTCTGCCGGTAGAGCGCGATCGCATCGTCGACCGGGGCCGCCGATGCGGCGGGGGAGGGCGCCACGCACAAGGCCGCGAGCAAGCCGGCATGAAGCAGGGCTGCCTTTACGAGGCCCACTCTCATCTCGAGAAGGATTCCCGAAGCGCCTCGGCGACATTGGGGGGGACGAAATGCCCGACCTGGCCGCCATACCTCGCCACCTGCTTCACCAGGGACGAGCTGGTGTAGCTGAACTGCTCGTTGGGCATGACGAAGATCGTCTCGATCATCGGCTGAAGGTGCCGGTTCATGAGCGCCATGTTGAACTCAAACTCAAAGTCGGAGAGCGCGCGGAGCCCGCGCATGATCGCGTCCGCCTTCTGCTCCCGGGCGAAGTCGACCAGGAGGCCGCCGAAGATCGTCGCGGTGACATTTGGGAACGCGGCGACATTGGGAAGGACCATCGCGAGGCGCTCCTTCGCGGAAAAGAGGGGCTCTTTCCCGGGGTTGTCGGCTATCGCGACCGTGACGCGGTCGAAAAGGCGCGCGGCGCGCGACAAAACATCGAGGTGCCCGCACGTGATCGGGTCGAATGTTCCGGGATAGATGCAGTGACGCATGGGGGGCCACAGGAAACGACGTATCGCCGCGGCTGGCGAGCGCGTTCCTCTCCGATGTTGCCTTCGCCGGGCCCCGGGATGTCCTTATCGGCGGCGAATGAACCTTCCCAACGTCATCACGCTCTCCCGCATTCCGCTGATGTTCGTTATCGTCGGGCTCATGTATTACACATGGCCCGGCGCGGCCACGCTGGCGTTCCTCCTCTTCATCGGCGCGGCGGTGGGCGACTGGTACGACGGGTACCTGGCGCGCACGCGCGGCCTCGTCTCGAATTTCGGCAAGCTCATGGATGCCATGGCGGACAAGATCATGGTCATAGGCATCGTGATCGCGCTCGTGGACAAGCACGAGATTCCCGTCGCGCTCGCGCTGATCACGCTGTGCCGGGAGTTCCTCGTTACCGGGATGCGCATGGTGGCGGCGTCCAAGGGCGTCGTTGTCGCGGCTGACTCGGGAGGGAAGTCCAAGACGGTCACGCAGCTCATCGCCCTGGGCTTCTTCCTGGGGGCCCCCATGGTGTCACAGGACGGGTTCTACCTTTTCCACTGGGACGCGTCCCGGTTCGTCGAGGTCGTCGTAAAGGTGGGCTTCATCATCTTCGTCGCCGGGATGGCCCTTTCGGTCTGGTCGGGCTACCGCTACATCTCGAGGAACGCGCGGCTCGTTTTCGGCGACGACCGGCTGACGCCATGAATTTCGAGCAGCCTAGATGGACGAGGTCGCTGGCCACCCCGGTCGTGCTTGCGTGGGCGACGCTGGGGCCGGTGGGCACGAACTTTCCGGCTCCGGGAACGTGGGGCTCGGTGGCGGGACTGGTCTATTTCCTCCTTGGCTTCCGCTACATGGGAGTGACCGAGAACCTGGTGGTGAGCGCCGTCGGGGCCTACGTCGCCATCGCGTTCTGCGGGGAGGCGGAGATCCGCCTGGGGAAGCGCGATCCGTCCGAGGTGATCCTGGACGAGGTCGTCGCGATGCCGCTCTGTTTTCTCGGGTGGCAATGGCTCGTGGGGCCGGTTCCCGCGTGGGCCGTCCTGCTGGCGGGATTCGCGCTCTTCAGGCTGTATGACATCTGGAAGCCGTGGGTGATCGACTCGCTGCAAAGCCTCCCGGGGGGGTGGGGCGTCGTCCTGGACGACACGGCGGCCGCCCTGGCCACCTGCGCCACGCTCCACCTGGCGCACGCGATATGGGTGCTGGCGTGACGGCTCCCCGCGCCGTCAGGGAAGCGCGACCAGGCCCTCGGCGGCCACCTTGAGCAGCAGGCCCTGGCGAAGCACGTCGACGGAGATGACGACCCCGAGCGGGTTGGACGAGTCGTCCACCTGGCCCTCGAGGCCGTGGAGGGGACCTCCCACGACGCGGACGCGCCGCCCGCGGGTAAGCAACGGGATCACGGTCAGCTCGACCCCGGTGGCGACGATCCTGCGGACATCCTCAAGCTGCCTAAGGAACGTCGGCTCGTCGTCGACCGTTATCGCGCGGGCGAGGAGCTCCTGCTGGTATATCCGGGATTTGCCGGAAGCGGGGACCCGGGCGAAGACGTAGCCGGGGAACAGCGGCTTGGTGAACCGCTTGGTCCCGCTCGGGTAGCGCCGGATGCTCGAAACCAGGGGGAGGTAGTGCTCGAGGGCCTCGGCGCCCAGCAGCGCCGCGAACTTCTTCTCGCAGCGCGGCCTTGTGTGGCACACGTACCAATCCCCGCCGGCGGCCGCGGTGCTCACGCCCGCAGGAGGAAGCGGATGGCGGCGTGGTAGCCCTCGAGCCCGAGACCGGTTATCACCGCCGTGCAGGCCGGCGCCGTCAGGGAGGTGTGCCTGAACTCCTCCCTCTTGTAGATGTTAGAGATGTGGACCTCGACGGCGGGAAGGTGGGCGCCCAGCAGCGCGTCGCGAAGCGCGACGCTCGTGTGCGTGAACGCGCCGCCGTTGATGACGATCCCGTCGAACTTCGTGTCCGCCAGCGTGGCTATCCGGTCGATGAGCTCGCCCTCGTGGTTGGACTGGAAAAACTCAAGCGAGGCCCTGTCGCCGAATTCCGCGCGCAGCGCCTTCTCCAGGTCGCCCAGGGTCGCGCTCCCGTAGATTTCCGGCTCGCGCTTGCCGAGGCGGTCGAGGTTGGGGCCGTTGAGTATCGCGATTTTCTTCATCGTCTGCCTATAGGGGATTTTCGGTCGCAATGAACTCCCACGGCAACCCAAACTTTGCCGAAAGCTCGGCAGCGAGGGCCCTGACTCCATGGACCTCCGTCGCGTAATGCCCGCAGAGGTAGAGGTTGAGCCCCTGCTCCTGCGCCACGTTGAACCACTCCTCGCGAAGCTCCCCGGTGACCAGCGTTGCGGCTCCGGACGACAAGAGCGCCGGCATCGCGCCGTTGCCGCTGCCGCTGCAGAACGCCACCTCGGCCGGATTCGCCGGCCCGAACTCGATGGCGATCACCCGGGGATAGAGCGATTCGAGCTTCCTTCGCAGCTGCGCGCGCGAGAGCCGGCACGTCGCGATGCAGCCGATGTCGCCGCCGTCGTTCGGCAGGAAGCCGCGGCGCGGCCGCAGGCCGAGCTGGCGCGCGAGGAGCGCGTTGTTCCCGAGCTTTGGATGCGAGTCGAGCGGCAGGTGGCTCGAATAGAGCGCGCAGTTGCCCCCGATGAGGGCGGCCACGCGCGCGTGCGCCGCGCCGGTGAGCGGCCGGGGCATGTCCCAGTACATGCCGTGGTGGACGATGAGGAAATCCACGCCGGCCGCGACGGCGTGGCGGAAGGGGACGAGGCCGGCGTCCACCGCGGCGCCGATCCGGGTGACGCGGCCGTCGTTGGCGACCTGCAGGCCGTTGAAGGCCCCGGGGGCGTCCTTGAACGCCGCGGAGCGGGTCCGCTTGTCGCAGTACGCCGCGAGTTCGGTGAGGTTGGGCATCGGCTAGGCGCCTATCCGGCAGCTATGTGCGCTAAAGCCCGCGCCGAAACTCACGAGCCAAAAATCTCCGCCGGGTCCCGGCGGGCCCTCCTTCAGCGTCTCCTCCAGAGCGAACATCACCGACGGACTGCTCATGTTGCCGTTGTCCCGGAGCGTGCGCGCGCTGGCGCCGAGGGCGTGCGGCGCCACGACCGGCGCGATCGCCTCGAGCACGTCGCGCCCGCCGGGATGCGCCACGACACGGGAGACCGGCCGCGGCCCGCGCTCGCCCCAAAGGCGCCCGACTGCCTCCGCGGCGAGCTCCGGGACCGAACGGTCCAGGAGGTTGCGGAGCTTGCCGTTGCGCTGCTCGAAGCGGAGCTTGTCCCGCTCGGCTGGGAGATGCAGCGAATCAAAGTCAAACGCCCGGGCGCCAGACGTGCCGGGCGTCGAGCGCCAGATCGACGCAGCCGCGCCGTCGCTGAAAAGGCAGGCGCTGACAAGGACGCCCGGGTCGTCGTCCAGGTAGAACGCGGCGGAGCAGATCTCTACCGCGATGCAGGCCACGATGGCGCCGGGGCGGGCGGCGAGCAGGTGGCTCGCGGCCCGAAGCGTGGGTATCGCCGCGCCGCAGCCGAGCCCGACAAGGTCGTGCAGGATCGCATTGGGACGGATGCCCAGGTCCTCCGCCACGTAGCTGGTGAGGCCGGGGCAGAGGTATCCCGTGCACGTGCAGATGAGCAGTGCGTCGAGCTCGCCGGGCCTCACCCCGGCCCGCCGCAGCGCCTCGGTCAGGGCGCGGCCGGCGAGCCTGGGCGCCTCGTCGCGAAAGGCATGGTTAAGCTCGTCGGGCGTGCGGTCGAAGACGCGGTCGATGTCCGGCATCGCGAAATGCCGGCGGTCGATGCCGTGGTCGCCCTTGAGGATGCTGTGCAGTATGAGCATCGAGCGCTTCTTCAGGCGCGAGCGCACGCCGGACCGCTCGGCGATCCCCCAGCATTCCGGCTGCGTGAACGTGGCGGGTGGGACTGCCGTGGCGAGGGCGTGAAGGAACATGCGGGGTGGACTCTAGTGGAGCGCCGCGTAGAAGGCGCGGAAGGGAACAAGCCGGAAGCGCACCAGGGCCGCGAGCACCGACTGGCGCCTCGGCTCGAGGAAAAAGGGATGGAGAAGGGATGCGACCAACAGGCGCCGGCCAAACCTCCGGCGCTGCGAGTCGGCGATGGCCCGGACGGACTCGCCCCAGCTCGCGCGGCCCGAGGAGTAGGCGCGCAGCGGCTCCACCGCCAGCGCCGCGCCCTGCAGCGCCATCGCGAGCCCGTTGCCCGTGAAGGGCGGAATGCTGGCGCACGCGTCGCCTATCCAGACGCGGTCGGAGCCCGAGACCCTCCGGTCGCCCAGGGGGGCGGCCGTGACGCAGAATGTGGCGGGATCGACCTGCGCCGCGCGGAGGCGGTCCGCCAGCGCGCCCAGGCCGGAGGCCGCCAGGTACGACAGGATCAAGTCGGCGCCGCGGGGCTCGAGCGGGCGCTGGGCGAAGATGCCGCACACATTGACGGCCCCCGTCTCCACGTTCGAGAGCCCGACATAGGCCCGGTCGCCCAAGTGCACCTCGAAATCATTGACCAGTGCCAGGTTGCGGACATGGACCTTGAGGCCGACCCAGAAGGGGCCCTTGCGCTTGCGTCCCGCCGCGAACACGCGGCCGGGAGGGGTCTCGCCCTCGGGCACGCGGGTGTCGGTTCGCAGGATACCTCCCGCCGAGACAAACGCCCGGGCCACGCGCGCGTCGAGCGCGTGCCGGCTGATTCCCCATGCAGGGGCGGGCAGCGCGAACGGGCGCATCGGCCGCCCGCGGAGATGGTAGGTCACCGAGCGGTGGGGGCGGGCGTCCGCCAGGAATTCGCCCATCCCGAGGGAGGCGGCGGTTCGGTCGTCCAGCCCCGCGATGAACTCCCCGCACACGCGGTGCCGCGGATACGCCCCGGCCTCGAAGACCGTCACGGGCACCCCGGCCCTGCTCAGCGCGAGCCCCGCCGAGAGACCCGCGAGGCCCCCGCCGACGATTTCAAGCGGGAGCAGGGATTTCATCCTCGGCGGACGGCCACCGTCCGGTTCGCCCCGAGCGCGGTGGTCACGCACGAATAATGCCAGCTGCCGTCGTCGAGGCCGAGAAGGCGGGGCAGCTCGTCCCCGCGAAAACCGGCGTTCACGCTCACGTGGGCGTCGTGCAGGGTCACGTGGTTGACCCCGAGCAGGGGGGCGAATGCGGCCGTGGCGATCTGCGAGATGCGGCGCCTCGAGGGCTCGGAGGCGACGATGACGCGCGCCGCCTGGCGAAGCCTCCCCCCGAGCTCCGCAAGCTCGGCATCGGTGAACTGGTGGAAGATCAGGTTGCCGATGACGGCAGGATAGCGCCCGTACCCGTCGAACGCGCGCAGGTCGGCCGTGTGCCACTCCCGGCAAGCCGGCCACGCCTGCGGCCGCGGCCAGAGGTCGAGGCCGTCGACCGAAAGGCCCCGGGAGGCGAGCCTTCCCGCCAATTCCCCCATCCCTGCGCCAAGCTCCAGGATGCGCTCGCCGCCGCGAACCAGCGGCGGCAGCGTCCGCTCGAACCAGGCCTGGTTGCGCATGATCCGGTTTATGATGCGAAGGTCGCGGCGGTTGTGGATCGCGTCCGGATGGTCGGGAGGCAACGAATCAAGCATCTCGGGCAGGCAGGCTCGCAACATGGAGTCGAAGATTGCCCGACTGCTCGCGCGTGTCCAGAGTCCGGCCGAAACAAATGAGCGCCGCCAAGAACAGCCCGGTCGACCTGATCGCAGAGGCCGCGAGGAGATTCCCGCGGCGCCCGTCGTGGGACGAGTATTTCATGGCGACCGCGGTGCTGATCGCGACGCGCTCGAACTGCGAGCGGCTGCATGTCGGGTGCGTGATCGTCGCCGGCGGCGACCGCAGGAACCGGCTCGTGGCCGCGGGCTACAACGGGTTCCTTCCCGGGACGCCCCACGTCTCGCGCGTGCGCGCCGGCCACGAGCAGGCCACGGTCCACGCCGAGCAGAACGCGGTCGCCGACGCGGCGAGGCGCGGCAGCCCTGTCGAGGGCTGCATCGCCTACGTCACCCATTATCCCTGCGTCAGCTGCGCCAAGATGTTCGCGGCGTCCGGGATCGCCGAGATCCGCTTCCGGACGGACTACCGCAACGACCCGCTGGTCGAACGGCTGATGTCCGACGCCGGCGTCAAGGTGCTGAAGCTCTGAGGCCCGGGACGACACCATGAGGGAAAGCATCCATCGCAAGGGCAAGTCGCTCGCGGGCTCCATCCTCCTGGCCCATCCCGTGCTCCGCGACCCGAATTTCCGCCGGACGGCCGTCCTCATGTCGACCCACGGCCCCGACGGCGCGATGGGTGTCGTCCTCAACCGGCCGCTCGAAAAGCGCCTGGGCGAGCTCAAGGGCGACTTTGCGTTCGGCCCCCTGTCCGAGACCCCGATCTTCGCCGGCGGCCCCGTGCAGACCGACCAGCTGATCCTGGCGGCCTGGAAGTCGAGCGGCGACTCCTTCCAGCTCCACTTCGGGATCGATCCGGAGAAGGCGATTCAGATGCTCTCGGACACCTCGATCCGACTCCGCGCCTACCTCGGCTACTCCGGATGGACCGCGGGGCAGCTCGAGAACGAGCTCAAGGGCGGGACCTGGATCATCGCCAGCCCCCCGGCCGACCTGTTCGAGCGCCCGATGCAGGAGGGGCTGTGGCGCACCCTGCTCGGCGAGGAGGGCGACCAGTGGCGGATCCTGGCCGACGAGCCCGACGAGCCGGGGAAGAACTGAGTTGACAGGGTGGGTGTCCGCTCTCTGTTTTGGTGCCTTTTATGAAAGTCGTTTCCTCGATCAAATCAGCCAAGAAGCGTCACCCGGACTGCCAGGTTGTCCGCCGGCGGGGCAAGATCTACGTCATCAACAAGACCGACCCGCGCTACAAGGCGCGCCAGGGCTGACACTTAACGCCATTTTCCACGTGAAATCCGAAGGCCATCCGACACTCAACCCGGTCTGCTTCCTCGATGTCGCAACCGGCAAGAGATTCCTGACGCGCTCCACCATGAAGTCGGCCCGCAAGGAGTCGATCGACGGCCAGGAGTATTACGTTGTCCTGCGCGACGTGACGATGGACTCGCATCCCGCCTTCACCGGCGAGAAGCGCCTCGTCGACACGGCGGGTCGCGTCGAGAAGTTCACGTCCAAGTTCAAGCGCAGCACGAAGAAGTAGTCCCGGGGTATTGAAGCTCATCTGCTTTGAC
>PLKS01000003.1 GCA_003140665.1 Opitutaceae bacterium | reverse complement strand
GAGGCACAGAGACACAGAGGAAGACAAGAAAAAGAAAACACTTAGAGAACACAGAGGAGGCGGAGATCGCGGAGAAAGACATCTGCAATGGCCGTCGCTGTACTCGATCCTCAGGAGGGTGGTCTTCCTCTTTCTGTTTTCTTTCCTCTGCGTCTCTGTGCCTCTGTGGTGAATAATCTTTCTTCACCCCAGCCGGTATCCCGCCCAATTCCAGCAGGCCTTCGAGCAGGTGCGCCAGCGACAGGGCGACGGGGGAGAAAGACATCGACGATTGGCCCGGTATCCTCGATCCTCAAGAGCGTGGTCTTCCTCCTTTCTTTCCCTCTCTGCGTCTCTGTGCCTCTGTGGTGAACAATCTTTCTTCACCCCAGCCGGTATCGATGTGGCATTCGGCTTCGACCACTTCTTGAAACGGCAGAAAAGGCATAGAGACTTCTTGTGCTGCCCGGGGACGCCCTCCGTGAAAAAGGCTTCATCTGCAAGACTTCCCTGCAACTGGATGCCGCATTGTGACGTAAGACACCATATGACAAGGGGATGCTTGCTCGCGCTGCTGTGCGCGACGTGGTTGCCGGCCGCCGATTCGCCTCAGGCGCTGATGGACAGCGGCCATCACAAACGGGTCAGAGCGATCGCGGAGCCACTGTATCGGGAACATCCCAACGATCCGGAAGCTCTGTGGATGATGTCGTTTGTAAAACTGTCGTGGGGCGATCACAAAGCGGCCCTGGAACTGGCCGAGAAGGCGTCGGCGGCGGATCCGAAGAGTGCGCGCTACCGTCTGGGGTTGGCGCAGGCGCTCGGCGAGGAAGCGCAGCAGGCCAGCATTTTGCGGGCGCCGGGGCTGGCACGGCGCTTTAAGAAGGAACTCGAAACCACCTTGACACTCGATCCGAAGAGTATCGAAGCCATGAAATTTCTGATCCTCTATGACTTTGAGGCGCCCGGGATCATGGGCGGGGATAAGGCGGAGGGCCGGGCCATGGCGGAGCGGATCATGCGCATCGATACGGTGGAGGGCTACCTGGCGCAAGTCATGCTGGCGCGATACGACAAGCAGGAGAATCGCGTGGAGGAGTTGATGCGCAAGGCAGTGGCAGTGGGGCCGTCGAGCTACCAGGCTCATCTGAGGCTGGCGAATTTCTGCCTCGGCGCGGCGAAGAAATACGCGGAGGGCGAGACGCTGGCGCGGACGGCGATGCGCATCGATCCGGGGCGCGCCGGCGCGCACACGGCGTTGGTAGTGGCGCTCATCGCGCAGGATAAGTGGGCGGAAGTGGATGGCGCGCTGGAACGGGCGGAGAGCGATGTGCCGGACGATTTGACGCCGTACTTTCGCGCCGGGTTGTCTTGTCTGTCGCGGGCGGACCAGGCTTCGCGCGCCGAGCGGTACTTCCGCAAGTATCTGACCGAGGAGCCGGAGCCTTTCGGCGCGAAGCATTCGTACGCGCACTGGCGGTTGGGGCAGGCGCTGGAGAAGCAAGGGCACAAGGCGGAAGCCATCGGGGAATGGCAAGCGGCTGTGCGGTTGGACGCGGAGTCGCCGGCGAAGCAGGATTTGAAGCGCGTGAAGTGAGCCGCTTCATTCCGCCATGATGGGAAACATCTCCGGCGTGGGGGCCTCGACTTCGTCCAGGTTCAGGAACTTCGGATCCAACAGACGGCTGGGGTCGATATTGCCCATCGCCGCGAGGAGATTTTCCTTCAGGTCGGGATGCTCGCGCTCCAGTTCGCCGAACATGTCGCGGAGCGCGCGCCGCACCGTCCCGGTCCGCTGCGAGCAGCCGCATGGGACCACCGGGACACCCAGCTTTGCGGAGTAAGCGCGGGTGATATCCTCGGTGACGAAGACCAGCGGGCGGATCAGACGGTAGTCGTGTTTGCGCGAATTGGTGACGGCCGGCATGGCGCTCAGGCGGCCCGTGAACATGGCGTTGCGGAGCAGCGCTTCGCAAAAATCGTCGGCGGTGTGGCCGAAGGCGATGACGTTGGCGCCTAAGCCGTGCGCGATTTCATACACCGCGCGGCGGCGGTAGCGGCTGCATAAATCGCAGCCATGGCCGGGCTGATCTTCGAGCAGGCGCAGGGACGGGGCGTCGCGGAAGTAAGTCCAGTCGATGCCGCGCGCCTTCAAGTACTCGCCCAAAGGTTCTATCGGGCTCAGAAATTTGCCTTGCTCCACGGTGAAGGCGCGAATCGAAAAATCGATGGGCGCGCGTTTTTGCAAGAGCAGCAGCGCTTCCAGCATGGTGGCCGAATCTTTGCCGCCGGAGAGCGCCACGGCCACGCGGTCGCCATCGCGAATCGCGCCGGCGTCGGCCGCGGCCGAGAGTGTGGCCGGGAGCGAGACGGACCCCATGTTCCCCAGCGTCTCGAAGGTCGAAAAGTCCTTCGCGACGTCGAGCCCAAGGGTCTCGAACAGGCGCCTGCGGTGGGCGCTTCCCACCTGGTGGCAGATGGCGCGGTCGACATTCTCCCGCGTCCAGCCGGTGGCCGCGGCGAAATCATCCCAGGTCTCCTTCGCAAGGGAAACCCCCGCGTCGAGCAGGCGCTCCGAATCGGTCTGCATCGCCAGGCCCCCGGCTCCGGAGGTGTCGCCCTGACAGAGCTCGCTGTGCTCGGTTGCCGAGCGGCAGGCACCCCCGAGGATCCTGCGCGGCCGGCCCTTCACCAGGTCGCGGTGGCAGACGACGGCGGCGACGGCGCCGCAGCCTATGGTCAGGTTCGCGAAGAACGGCTTGATCGCGTTCCGGTCCAGCGACCCCGCGAGGAGCGTGCGGACCGTCTCCTCGACGAGCGGCCGGCCGTTCTCGCCGGCCGCGACGAGGGCGGCGCGCACCTGGCCGCTCTCGATCAGCCCGGCGGCCACCACGATGGCGTTGAGGAAGCCGAGGCACGCGTTGGACAGGTCGAAGATCTGGGTCGACGGGTCGAGCCCGATCTTGCGGTGCGCGAATGCCGCCGACGCCGGCTCGAGCATGTCCCGCGAGACCGCCGCGTGGATGAAGAGGCCGATCTGCTCCCTTCGCAGCGAGGATGCGCCCAGCACGGCGCGCCCCGCGGCCGCGCTGGCGTCCGATGGCCGCGTCCCCTCGGGCCACATCCTGCGCTCCCGGATGCCGGTCATGAGCTCCAGCCTCCCAAAGGGCAGCCGGAGCCGCTCGTACAGCGGGCGGAGGCGCTCCTCGATCTGGGAAGACGGCCAGATCTCCTCGGGAAGCGCGACCGCGATCGACTCGAGGCAGACGTTGGCGAAGCGCATGGGTGCCGTTCGCGCGGCTCAGCGCTCCGGCCTCATGGCGAGGCGGATCACGTCCTTGTCAAACATGTTGCTCCCGAGCCCCGCGTCCACCGTGACCGTCGCGCCGTTGATTCCGCTGCTTCGGCCGCTGAGGAGAAAAAGCACCGCGTTGGCGACCTCCTGGGTCTCGAGGTTGCGCTTGCGGAAGGTCAGCTTCTCCGCGTACAGGTAGCTCTCGAGGTACCCGGGTATGCCGGCCGAGGCGCTGGTCTTGAGCGGTCCCGACCCGACGACGTTGAAGCGCACCTGGGAGTCCGCGCTGAACGACTTTGCAAGGAAGCGCGCGGACGAGTCGAGCGCCGCCTTGATCGGCCCCATGTAGCCGTAGTTGTCGGGGGTCACCAGCAGCGAGGAGATGCCTATGGTCACGACCGAGGCGTCGCGCGCCAGGTGGGGCCGGAACGCCCGGGAGATCTCGACCAGCGAGAAGGCCGACACGGCGGCGGCCTGGAGGAAGTCCTTCCTGTGGGTTTCGTGGAAGGGCTGGAAGCCGCCCGAGTAGTTTGCGAACGCTATGGAGTGGACGAGGCCCTGGAGCCGGGGGTGCCCGAGGGCGGCCACCTCCGCCGCGGCGCGGTCCACGGCGCCCTCCCTCTCGACGTCGCAAACGACGACGGGGCGGCCCGAAAGGAGCGCCTCGAGCGACTTGCGGCGCGCGTCCGAGCGCACGCTGTAGACGACCAGCGCCCCCTCGTCCTCGAGCGACTTTCCGACCGCCCACGCGACGCTTCGCCTGTTGGCGACGCCGAAGACGAGGAAGGTCTTCTTCTCGAGGCCGAGGAAGCTCATGGCGCGTCCTCCAGCCTCCTCCAGGCCACCGAATAGTTGACCGACAGCACGCGCGTGTCGCCCCGCCTCATCGCGCCGGCCATGAGGTAGAACCCCGCCATCTCGTCCTTCTTCCTGACCTCGATCGTGACGGTGTCGCCCGGGTAGACGGGGCTGCGGAAGCGCACGTCCGAGATTTTCACGAGGAGGGGGACGCCCCGGGGCGCCTCCCGCCCAGCATGGCTGCGCGCGAGGTAGAGAGCGCCCGCCTGGAAGACCGCCTCGCACAGCAGGACGCCCGGGGTTATGGGCGCGCCGGGGTAGTGCCCCTTGTAGAACGCCTCGTCCTGGCGCCATGTGCGCCGGGCGACCAGTCCGTCGGCGGACTCGGAGACGATCTCATCGACGAAGAGGAACGGCGGCCGGTGGGGCAGGACGGCAGCGGGTTGCGGCATCTCCATCGGGGCGAGGTTAGCGATCAACGCCCTCGGGCCGGCGCCTTCGCCGCCTTCGCCGCC
>PLKS01000094.1:47446-48216 GCA_003140665.1 Opitutaceae bacterium | reverse complement strand
GGGGCGAGCGTCACCGTGACCGTCTGCGACGAAAGGGGCGTCATCTGGGTCGCTCCCGTCCCCCCCACGTTGATCCTGTAGTTGAAGCCGGTGAACGCCGTGCTGCCGCCATTCGGGGTCGTGAAGTTGGTCGATGTCAGGTCGGTGGCCCGGGCCAGCTCCCGCGACAAGTGCTCGAATACGTACCGGCCCTTGGTCGTCGTGTCGTCGATCGACGTCGTCTTGGTCGTGCTCACGAGGCCATTCACGAGGAAGGCGACCACGGCCACCATCAGGATGCAGGCGACGGTGAGGGCCACGGCCATCTCGACCAAGGTCATTCCATGCGCGGGCTTCCTCATGAGAACCACGTCGTCGTCCCGGCGGGACTTTTCTGGGCGAGAAATCATGAAGTGGAGGTCACCTAGCTAGGGCCCGGAGGAGGCGGTTTCCCTGCAGCCCTGGAGGCGCCCGATCGACGGCAAAAACGCCGTTTCGGGGCTTTCGCCCAATGTAAAACCCCGATTAAAGCAGCCATGGCGTCGCCCTTTGTGGGAAACCTGCTTTGGCGTGGTTTTCATGGGATGCAATTCGTGGCTGTCGTCGGGTAATTTTGATTTTGTCTCTCGCAGTTGCATTGCAAGAGGAGGCCCGCTTCAACAGAATACAACGTCAATTAATCGTAATACGTATCTACCGCACTGATCCGCGACCTTGCGCGGAATCCGGCCGCGACCGGCCGAAATTGGCCGTCAATCCGACCGTTTCGACGAAGGCCCAGAGACCGGCTC
>PLKS01000094.1:0-47399 GCA_003140665.1 Opitutaceae bacterium | reverse complement strand
GGCGACGGGGTCGGCGACGGGGTCGGTGAGGGCGTCGGCGAAGGCGTGGGAGAAGGCGACGGGGTCGGCGACGGGGTCGGTGAGGGGGTCGGCGATGGCGTGGGTGAGGGCGTTGGAGTCGGCGAGGGCGTGGGCGAAGGCGAGGGGGTCGGCGTCGGCGACGGCGTGGGTGAAGGCGTTGGCGTCGGTGACGGCGTGGGTGTGGGCGACGGCGAGGGCGTCGGAGTGGGTGACGGGGTCGGCGTCGGCGAAGGGGAGGGCGTGGGCGTCGGACCCGACGTCGGTGTCGGGGTAGCCGTCGGGGTCGGTGACGGCGAGGGCGACGGCGCGGTGGTGGGAGTCGGCGTCGGCGACGGGGTCGGCGTCGCCGAGGGTGTCGGCGTGGTGGTGGGTGACGGGGTCAGCGTCGGCGTCGGGGTGGGGGTCGCCGACGGAAGGTAGACCAGGGCGAACGACGGGCCGGACTTGTTCGCGAACACGGCGTTCATCGTGTTGTTCAGGTAGAAGCTCGATTGTCCGGCCTGGACCTGCACGCTCTCGGCGACCGGTGCCGCAAGGGCCAGCTGGACGCCGACGTAGACGGCGTTTCCATTCCCGGCGACCTTGGTTTGCGGCACGAACGGGTATTGGCCCGTGGGCAGCGACTGCGCAACGACCAGCGAGGTCGGCAAGTTTGCGGTGGCCGGATACCACAGCAGCGTGTTTCCCGTCACCGTGTCGATCGTGTAGGTGCGCTGGCGCTGAATCAGGGCGATCTCATCCGCATCGACCTGGTAGGCGGCCGACTGGCCCGAGAGGTTGGCGAGCGTGTCGGAGAGGGTGAGGGTAAAGTCCTGTCCGGACTGGGACACCCCCGTGATGATCGTGCCGGTCGCGCCCAGGTTGGGGTAGGGCAGCATCAGGTAATCGCCCGCCTGGGGCACAAGATAGTCGGGCGGCGACGCGGGGGGAAGGCTCACGGTCACGGTCTGCGATGTAAGGGGCGTCTGCTGCGTCGCTCCCGAGTTGCCCACGCTTATCCTGTAATTGAAGCCCGTATACGCGGTGTTCCCGCCATTCGGCATCGTGAAGTTGGCCACGGTGAGGTCCGAGGCCCTGGCCAGCTCCCGCGACAGGTGCTCGAACACGTATCTCCCTTTGGTCGTCGTGTCGTTGATCGCCGTCGTCTTGGCGGAGCTGACGAGGCCGTTGACAAGGAAGGCCACGATCGCAACCATCAGGATGCAGGCGACGGTGAGCGCCACGGTCATCTCGACCAGGGTCATTCCCTGCGGAGGCTTGTTCGGGGGAGAGCCGTCCTCGCGCTGACAGGAACGATTTGCAAAAGCACTCATGAACGATCTCACCGCGCCTACCGCCCAACAAAGCGTCCAACCCGAGACACGGAGACCTTCGGCACGTCGACCTCCACCGCCACTGTAAAACGCAGGTTAAAACCGAGGCCCCGAAGTCCTGCTTTTGGATCCTGATTCAGCGCGGATTTCATGAGATGCAATTTGAATTTACCGAAGGGCGGGACCCAATTTCCCCAGTCGTAATTGCATTGCAGGTAACTTGATCCTCGAAGGCAATCTAAACGTTAAAGAATAGTAATACTTAACCACGGCAACCACCGAATGCAGTATCTGGGCCATTTGTTCACCCTGGCGCAATTAGGGGTCAATCTATGGGGTTTGATGCTGGTTACGGGCCTCTATTGGCGCAACCGGTGGTTTGCCTTCGCTGCCGGCCCATTATTTGGGGTGACAATGGCTTACGCGATCGAGTGCCACCATGGACTGGGGCCGTCGCTGCCCGGCTTGGGCCTCGCTTCATCGGTCCTGTCAGTTGCGATCATCGGCGCCAGCCTTTCGGTCTGGGAGCCATCCTGGCTGGGACCCCGGGCGAAGGCCGTGATCGCCGATTGGCGTTCCGAATTCGCGCCGGGCAGGCTCATGGGCTGTTTCGGGGTGTTCGGAGCGATCTTCCTCTACGCGATGGTGTGGCGGTTCACCTACCCGGACATCAACGGCTCCTCCGAGAAGATCGCGGACTTTTCATTCATCTGCAGCTATTACACGGGCAAGACGATCCCGGTGCCGGACGTATGGCTTTATCCCTACCTTTCGACGCAGTACTACAGCTTCCAGCATTACGGCGCCGCGCTGATGGGAAGGCTGCTGGTGATTCCCCCCGGGACGGCCTACAACATCGGGTTCTGCCTGCTCATCGCCCTCGGCGGAACAGCCTTTTCCGGCGCCGTGTTCATGGTCGCAAGAAAGACATGGGTCCGGGCGCTGGTCATCGCCGGATTCGTCCTGGGGGGGATGGGAACGTCCCTATTCGTCCACTTGACCGACCGGAATGTCTCCCCGTGGACCAGCATGCGCTTCATCGGCAGCGCGCCGATGGACAAGGCCCCGGTGGGACTCTGGCTCAAGGCGTACCAGTCCAAGTACCCCCATATGGAGCTTCCCGGCGAGCCCTTCTCGTATTCGATCCAGCTCGGCGACTACCATGCCCCCCTTTCGGGCTATTACCTGATGGGCGTGTGCGCGATGGCGATGCTGCTCTGGTCGGGGTTTCGGCAGAGGAGGTACGCGGTCGTCGCGGGCGGCACCCTCACGTGGACGCTCCTCGCCAATCCATGGGTCCTCCCGCTCCAGGCGATAGGCGTGCTCGCCTGGCTGTTGGCCAGCCATCGCGACTGGCGCCGGCTCGTCCCTTCGGTCCTCGCCGGGGCGGCGATCATCTGGCTGGCCGCGTGGGTTTACCTGACCGTCTTCACCACGTCGGCTGCGGGCTACCACACGTCCTTCCGGATGGTGGCGTGGAGGCAGCATACGCCGCCCCTGGAGTTCCTCCTGTTCATGCTGCCGACCATCGGCCTGACCACCCTGGCGCTGGCATCGGGAACCGCCCAGGGCGTCCGGCTCGGAATGCTTTGGCTCCTCTTCCTCGTGTTCACCGAGTTCTTCTACGTGAAGGACATTTACTCGGGGGAATTCGAGCGCTTCAACACCACCCTGAAGTGGTGGCCCTGGGTGGCCGCGGGCGCGCTGATGACGCTGGGCCCGGTGGTCCTCGAGCACGCCAGGAGCCGCTGGGTCCGCATCGCCGGGATGGCCTTCTGCCTGTACCCCTGCTTCAACGCGTACGACCTGTGGAAGCCGCTGTGGTACGGGCCCAAGGACTCCGCGGGCAAGCTCGAGGGGACCCATTACCTGACCAAGGGCGAATTCCCGAGACTCATGCTCGGGAGGCTCAAGGTCGAGAGGCCCGGGGTCGTCGTGGAGAGGCCCGACAAGGAGGGCGGGTTCGTCGATTCGTCGGTCATCCCCCTCTTCGCGGGCCAGCGGATGTGGCTCGGGTGGTTCGATCACGAGATGCTGTGGCGGGCCTACCGCGAGGACATACGAAGGCGCCACGACAGGCTCTTCAGGCTGTTCGACGGCGAGATGCCCGACGCCGGCAGGTGGCTGCTCGCGCAGGGAATCGACTATGTCCTCTGGTACCGGGCCGGCGATACCCCGGTGCTTTGGGACAAGGTGAACGCCACGATGGGCCCGAGGTTCATCTGGTGCGACATCCTCACCTATCCGGACGGGCGCAGGGTCGGTTTCTGGGAGCGCAAGCCCGCTGCCGGGCGATGATCGTCCCCCGGGGCGGCGCTTCGCCTCAGGGCTGCCGATCGCGCAGCTTGTCGAACGTGTGCAGGGCGGCGCCGACGACCTGGTCCATGTTCAGGTAGCGGTACTGCGCCAGGCGGCCGATGAACGTGACCCCCGGCTCCCGCTCGGCAAGCTCGCGGTAGCGCGCGGCGAGCGTGTCGCTCTCGGCGCCGGGAACGGGATAGTTGGGATCGCTCTCGCCGGGCTTGTACTCTGCGGGGAACTCGCGCACGAGGTTGGAGCAGCGGCTCACCTGGCCGGTGACATGCTTGAGCTCCACGGTGCGGGTGAACGGCTCGGGCCCGGGGTAGTTCACCTGGAGGACGGGCTGGACGAAGCCCCCTTGCGGGACCTTGTCCTCCGACAGCTCCTCCAGCGCGTAGCGCGCCGTCCGGTAGGGCAGGGCGCCGTATCGGCAATCAAAATACTCATCCAGCGGGCCCGAGTAGATCAGGTGGCGGTACCTGACGAGGGGAAGGACCTCGCGGTAGTCGGTCTCGAGGCGGAGATCCGCCTTGGAGGCCTCGAGGATGGCCTCGAACATCGGATGGTACCCGAGCTTCGGGAGCGCCTGGAACTCGTCGCGGAAATAGCGCTCGTCCAGGCCGGTGTGGATGGGCAGGCGGCGGGTGACCGAGGCGTCCAGCGCCTCGGCGGGCCTTCCCCACTGCTTCTGGGTATAGCCCTTGTAGAAGAATTCGTAGAGCTCCACCCCGACCACGGCGAGGATGGCCTCCTTTGAATTCGCGGGGGAGGCGATCGGCACGGCGCTCCGGGCGAGGTAGGCCTTGAAGTCGTCCTCCGTGGCGGCGGGGTTGCGTGAAAACTGGCGGAACGTCCCGAGATTGATGGGAAAGCTCCAGTAGGTTCCGCCCGCGAAGACGTTGACGCGGTACTTCGCGTCGTTCCACTCGGTGAACCGGCTCAGGTAGGTGCGCACGAGCTCGGAGTTGGTGCGGAAGTAGTGCGGCCCGTAGACATGGAAAAAGAGGCCGTTGCTGTCCTTCCGGTCGTGGCAGTTGCCGCCGATGTGGTTTCGCCTCTCCACGACCAGGCAGCTCCGCCCGATCGAGCCCAGCCGTTCGGCTAGAACCAATCCCGAGAGGCCCGCTCCTACGATAAGGTAGTCATAGCTGTCGCGCATCCCCTAATGCCCTAGTCTAAACAGGTCGCGATGCAACCGCAGGGCCTTGGGTACAAACCCCCAGAGGCGCACGGTCGGGTGGCCGCCCATCCGGTCGCGAAAGTGGATGGGCACCTCCCTGAAGCCGGCCGGTTCGAGTAGGAGCGCCATCGCGATGTTGGCGAGGTTGAAGTCCGCGGGAACCCGCCTTGCCGTGGCTGCGGCGAGGGGCGCGTCATAGAGCCTGAACGGCACGTTGGTGTCGTTCAGCCGCGTGCGGCGCGCCACCTTCAGCGATGCGCGGAGGATCTTGCTGATGACCCTCCGGGCGGCCCCGTCGTCCCTGGTGATCCTCCTGCCGTAGACCGCCGGGGCCTCCTGCCGCCTTGCCCACACGGCCGCAAAACCCGCGGGATCGCACTGTCCGTCCGAGTCGATCTGGAAAATGCGCGCGGCGCCCATCCTTTCGGCCTCGATATAGCCCGCGAGGCAGCTCTGGCCGTGGCCCCGGTTCGAGTGGCGCAGCACGTTCAGCTCCGGCCAGCCGAGGGCCGCGAGGCGCGCCGGCGTCGCGTCGGTCGATCCGTCGTCGACCACGAGTATGGCGAACCGGCCGTCCCCGACGGTGCGCACGAGCTCCGCGCGCCACTCGGTGAGGACCGGCACGATGGCGTCCTCCTCGTTGTACACGGGAACGACCAGGACTAGCTCTGGAGGCGTGGGGGGCACTGGAAATTGAGCGTCTTGGGCAGACGGAGCCGGCGTGGAAGGGTCGCAGGGCGGGTCGAGGTGATGCAACGCCAAACCCGCCCCGCCCGCGCTGCATAAGCGCCCGTTCGGAGCTTTGACCGCTCGTCAGGGCGGAATCATCCATGGCACGTAATACGCCTGGAGATAGGTCATGACGCAGATGACGGCCAGGAGCACCAGCGAGTGCCTCAGGGTGAATCGAAGCAGGGATCCCTCGTCCCCCACCATGCCCGTCGCGGCGCATGCGACGGCCAGCGACTGCGGAGAGATCATCTTGCCCATCACCCCTCCGCTCGCGTTGGCGGCGCCGGTCAGCAGCGGATTGATGCCGAGCCGCTCGGCCGCGGCCTTCTGGAGGCCGCCGAAGAGGACGTTGCTCGACGTGTCCGAGCCCGTGAGAAAGACGCCAAGCCAGCCGAGGACGGGAGAGATCAGCGGGAAGGCGCGGCCGGCGCGCGTGCACCAGATGCCGAGGCAGACGGTCATGCCGGAGGCGTTCATCACGTACGCGAGGGCAAGGACGGCGGCGATCGTGACCATCGGGAAGCGCATGTCATAGAGGGTCTTGCCCAGGACCCGCAGCGTGTCGCCGGCCCCAAGACCGCAGGCGATCGCGGAGAAAAAGGCGGCGATGAACACGGCGGACCCTCCGCTCGCGAGGTAGTCGAGCCTGAATTTTGCGGGAACCGCGACCGGGGCCGCAGCGTTCCCCGGCGGCGCGGGCTGCGCCGCGGGATCAGCGGCACCTGGAAGCGGCGCCGGCATCCTGGCTATCGCGTTGTCGAGACCGGCTACGGGAATGACCAGGGTGCCCCTGTTCAGCGCGGCCTTCACCGGCGGCAGTCCCCACAGGAGGACGACGAAGGTCAGGGCGAAGTAGGGCGTCCATGCGCGCGCGACCTGGGCGGTCGTGTAGTCGTGGGTTTCCCGCTCGAGCGGGGGCTCATGGTCGAACCGGTAGGTCGTCCTGGGCCTCCAGACCCTGAGCAGGAGCACCAAGGCTGCCATCGAAGCGAGCGAGGCGATGATATCGGGCAGGTACGGACCCAGGAAGCTGGCGGTCGCCCACTGGCAGGCGGCGAACGTGACGCTGCACACGACGATGGCGGGAAGGACCTCCATCGACCTCGTGAAGCCGACCATGATCAGGACGATGTACGCCGGTATGATGAGCGAGACGAACGGGAGCTGGTGCCCGACCATGGTGGAAAGCTTCATCAGGCCCGCGTCATTCAGCCCCATGACGCCCCCCAGCGCGACGACCGCCGTTCCAATGGCGCCGAACGCGACCGGCGCCGTGTTCGCGATCAGGCAGATCCCGGCCGCATAGAACGGGCGGAAGCCCAGTCCCGCAAGGGTTGCTCCCGCTATGGCCACGGGGGTGCCGAATCCCGCGGCCCCCTCGATGAAGGCCCCGAAGCAAAACGCGATGAGGAGGGCCTGGAGGCGCCGGTCCGAGGTCACGCTCGCCAGCGATGCCCGGATGACGTCGAACTGCCCTCCCTTGACCGTGATGTTGTAGAGGAAGAGCGTCGACAGGACGATGAAGTACACCGGGAAAAGGCCGAAGGCCGCGCCGTGAAGCATCGCGAGGCCGGCGAGCTTCGCGGGCATTCCCCACGCAAGGACCGAAAGGGCGACGGCGGCCGCCAGCGCCAGGAGCACAGCCTTGAACGCCTTTATCCTGAGGATCGCCAGGCACACGAATACCACCGCAAGGGGGAGGGCGGCCACCGCCGCGGAGAGTCCGATGCTGCCTCTGATGGGGGCATAAACCTGGATCCAGGGCATGATTGCGAATGGGGTGTGCGGCGGGACCCGATCGCCCCTGCGCCGACGACTGAAAACCTTGGCGGGGCTTTTTCGAGTTATTTGTGCGCGCCCCGGGAAAAGAAGCGGCGATGCGCCGAAAGGTAACGATGGCGTCGCGCGGCCGGGGTCGCTGGAGGCGCCCGCCTATTCGTGGCGGCCCGCCGCCTGGCGCGAGTTTGGTTTTGCCGGAGGCCCGACTTCCGTCCAATCATTGCAGCCGCGATGGATCAACCGAATCCCCCCTTGTTCCCCTCGGCTCCGTTCACCCGCCGCCGGATGCTTACGACGGCGGCCCGGATCGCCGCCGCCGCGGCGGCCTCGGCGCTCATGCCGGTGCACGTGAGGCGGATGCTGGCGCAGGAGCCGTCCCGGAGGGGCTCGCTCGGCGACATCAAGCACCTCGTGCTGCTGATGCAGGAGAACCGCTCGTTCGACCATTATTTCGGCACCCTTGCCGGCGTGCGCGGCTTCGATGACCCACAGGCGCTGAAGCTTCCCGGGGGGCGCTCGGTGTTCTACCAGCCCGACTCCGAGAATCCGGACGGATACGTGCTGCCCTTCCACCTGGACACCCACTCCACCAGCGCCCAGAGGATTCCCTCGACCAGCCACTCGTGGTCCGTGCAGCACGAGGCGTGGAACGGCGGCGGAATGGACCGCTGGCTTCCGGCCCACCGCAAGGCGGACGGCCTGAACGGGCCGTATGTGATGGGCTTCCACAGGAGGTCCGACATCCCTTTCCAGTTCGCGCTGGCGGAGGCCTTCACGATTTGCGACTCCTACCACTGCTCGGTGATGGGCCCCACATGGCCCAACCGGCTGTACTGGATGACCGGGAGCATCGACGCCGACGGGATCGGCGGAGGCCCGATCATCCACAACAAGACCCCGGACGCCGGGTGCACCTGGACCACCTATGCCGAGCGTCTCGAGGCGGCCGGCGTCCGCTGGAAGGTCTACCAGCAGGAGGACAACTACGAGTGCAACCTGCTCGAGAATTTCAAGGTGTTCCAGGAGGCCCCGAAGACGTCCTCGCTCCATGCCCGCGGAATGCTCCGCGGCCCGGAGGGCCAGTTCGAATACGACGCGAGGAATGACAGGCTGCCGGCGGTCTCCTGGGTCATCCCGACCGGGTTCCAGTCGGAGCATCCCGATTTCATGCCGGCCGACGGCGCGGCGTTCGTGGCCAGCAAGATCGACGCCATCGCGGCCAACCCCGATGTCTGGGCCAAGACGGCCTTCATCCTGAACTACGACGAGAACGACGGCATATTCGACCACGTGGCGCCGGTGGTTCCCCCTGCCGCCACGCCCGGGGAGTTCGTGGGCGATGTCCCGATCGGCAGCGGCTACCGCGTCCCGTGCATCGTCGTCTCGCCCTGGACGGCCGGCGGCTGGGTATGCAGCCAGCTCTTCGACCACACGTCGGTGCTGCAGCTGCTCGAGAGGTTCACCGGCGTCCGCGAGCCGAACATCAGCGACTGGCGCCGGCGCACCTTCGGCGACCTGACCTCGGCGTTCCGCTTCGGCGACGCCGCGGCGGGGGCGCCGATGCTGCCCGACACGAGCGGGCCGCTCAGCCTGGCGCGCTTCGAATCGACCAACCTCCCGAGGCCCGCGCTGCCCGGGTCCGACCAGCACCCGCCGACCCAGGAGAAGGGCCCGCGGCGTCGCGTTCCCGGGAGCACCGGGTGAAAGGACCCCGTGGGCACCCAGCACTGGCTCGTTAAGCAGGAACCTGAAAGCTACTCATGGGATGACTTCGTGCGCGACGGCCGCACGGCGTGGGAGGGTGTCCGCAATTACCAGGCCCGGAACAACCTGAAGGGCATGAAGGCAGGCGACCGCGTGTTTTTCTACGCAAGCGGCGACTCAAAGTCGGTGGTGGGCATCGCCGAGGTGACCAGGCCCGCGTATCCCGACCCGACCGCGGAGGAGCCGGGGTGGGTTGCCGTCGGATTGAAGGCGGTGCGCGCGCTGGGGCAGCCGGTCGGCCTCGCGCGCATACGGGCCACCCCGGCCCTCGCCCCCATGCTCCTGCTGCGCAACAGCCGGCTCTCGGTCATGCCCCTCACGCGCGGGGAGTTCGACGAGATCGTGCGGATGGGGAGCTGACGCGCTCCCCGGGCGGCCGCCCCCTAGTCCCCCGGGCGCCGCACGAGGCGGCCGGTCTCCACGGGCTGCGGCGTCGCGGGCTCCTCGTGCTTGAACTCGCGGGCGGGGGCGAGCGTGCGGCCTGACGCGGTCCGCAGCACGCCGTCGGCCACGGCGACATCCTCGACGCGGTAGAGCCGGCCGTCGCGGCGCAGGAAGGCGTCGAACTCCGTCGCGGTGAAGGGACGGCTGCCGCGGCGCCCGAAGACGACGGTCTGGTTCCCCGTCTCGTCGACGACGCGGTCCCGATCGAGGCCGCGGCCGACGGCGACGGCGGCGCCCCGGGTGGGATACGTCGCGATCAGCTTCGGGCTGGGAGCCGGGCTGAAGCCCATGTACCCCGGGACGTTTTCGGGCGAGATCAACTGCACCACGCGAAGGCCGTTCCTGCCATCGGCGACGAGCGCGTACATGGAGGCGTTCACCGCGCCGACCTGGACGGCACGCGTGTCGTTCAGCGCCCCCCCGGCGCTGAACATCTCCCGCAGCTTCGGCGCCTCCGGGTTCTTGATGTCGACGATGGTCAGGCCGTCCGCGCCGTCGGCGACGTACAGGAAGGTGCGCGCCGCGTACAGCCCCTGGGCGTCGCGGAGCGGCACGGTCGCCTCCGGGAGGGGCCGGGGGTGGTCGGGATCGCCGAGGTCGAGCACCTTGACCCCGTCGTCGTCGGTGACAAAGGCATAGAGGAACTGGACGGCGATCCTGCGGGGATTCCGCAGGAACCCGGCCGGGGCGCCGCCCGCGAGGCGGGGCCTCGACGGGTCGCTGATGTCGACGACCGCAAGACCGGCAGCGCAGGTCACGTAAAGGCGCCCGCCCGCCGCGTAGGCATGCGTCGCGCCGTCGAGGGCGCCCCCCGGGTTGAAACGGCTGACATCCGAGTCGCGAAAGAAGTTGTTCGTCGGGTCGCCGTCCAGGAGCGTCCCGACCATGACCGTCACGAGCCCCTCGTATTTGTCGGTCACATACGCATAGCCGTAGATCGGGCTCACCGGCTGCTCCTCATTCTCGGGCCGGTGCGTGCGCAGCGGGTCGACGGCCTGGGTGCTCGGCAGGACGACGCTTGTGGCGAACCTGGTGCGCACCCGGAGGCGCTGGCCGAGCGGGGAGACGGGGGCCGAGACGATCCGCTCGGAGAAGCCCTTGTTGTCGACGTTTGCCACGTCGAAAACCTCGAATCCGCCCGCTCCATTGGCCGTGTAAAGGTATTCGCCGCGCTCGACCAGGTCCCGGATGTCCCCGCCGTCGTGGTGCCACGCCTCCTGGAGGATCCCCCGATTGGCCTCGACGTGGCGCCGGTAGTCGTCGGGGTACGCCAGGCGTTGGAGATGGCTCCCGAAGGGCGCCTGGGGCTCGTCCTGCTCGGTCCAGGCGACCGCGTCGAAGCCCCCCGGTCCCGCGCCGACGTACGCGTAGCGTCCGAAGAAGTTGACCGTTCCCGTTCCAAAGCCGAGGAGCTGGGTCATCCAGGCGTTGTTGTCGTTGGCGGCGGACAGGTGGCAGTCGGCGCAGTTCTTGGTCGTCCCGACCGAGCTCGTCGTGTGCGGGAAGTGGGGGTTGAAGGCCTGGCCGGAGTAACCCTCGGCGGAGATGGTCTGCTGCTGGGAGTAGACCCATTCCCGGTTGGCGTTCTGCGAGCCGACGACGACCGCGCTTGATGATCGCAGGACGGCGAGCCGGTGGTCCTTGTAGGTGGCGTCCCTTCCCAGCATGAAGACGTCGTCGCGCACGACCTGCGGGTTGTAGCTTGTGTAGTTGCGCGTCGTCGTGCCCTCGAACTTGTTGGCCTCGACCTTCTTGTTTGCGCGCATCGGCAGATGGCAGCCGAAGCAGCTCGTCGCCCATGACGTGTGGCAGATCTGGCAGGAGATGTTGGAATTGGCGTGGGCGAGCTGGGCCGAGAGGATGGCCGGGTCCGACGCGGGCACGTCGCCCCAGGTGACGCCGTCGCGCCGCAGCGTCTTCGCATAGGCCGACTTCAGGCTGTACCGCGCCGACGCGGGATCGATCGTGTCGATCGTCTGCGGCACCTCCCAGACGAGATCAGGGGTCATCATCGAGCGCTGGAAAAGCCTCTGCCCGACCCAATGGAAGCGGGGTCCCCAGGGCGTCGTGCCCCTGGCGAGATCCGACGGCTCGACCCGGCCGTCCTCGAAGGTGCCCGAGTTGCCGGTCGTCACGAGCGTCGGCCTTCGGCTTATGGTCCCATGGCAGTCGATGCACTCGATGGCCGTGGCGGCCCGGGTCTCGCCGTACAGCAGCCCGTTGCCGTGCACGTCGGTCTGGAAGTGGCAGTCGACGCACTGCATGCCGCGGGCGAGGTGGACGTCCTTCAGGTGGACCGCCTTCGCGAATTTCGCGGGGTCGTCGTGGTCGATCGGCTTGTCGTCGAGGGTGAGCAGGTTGCCCTCGCGGTCCTTCTTGAACACCGCCCGAAAGACCCAGCCGTGGCCGTGGTAGTCTGCGAACTGCGTCTCCTTGAGCCGCGGGTTCAGCTCCGCGACCTTCTCCAGGAAGTCGGGGTCTCCCCACAGGCCCCGGGCGGCCGCCGCCTCGGGGTTGCGCTGCAGCGACGCGGCGGCCTCGGCCTCGGTGGGATTCCGCTGGACCGCGGGGTACATGAACTCCCCGTCGCTTTCCTCGTCCCACCACGTGTATCCGAGAAAGCTGTTAACGAAGAGGTTCCCCTGGTGCATGTGGCAGGTCATACACTGGCTGGCGGGGATGCTTCGGGTGAATTGGTGGCGGACCGGGTGCGCCTTCTCGCTCTTCGAGATCATCTTGTCGGCGGTGAAGCTCAGCCCCTGGTTTCCAAATTTCGACCACCAGCCCGAGTTTGTCGGCGAACGGTCGTTGGCATAGACGACATGGCAGGCGGCGCAGCCCGAGGACCGGAAGTCGCCGGCGTGATCGTTGGTCCCCATGAAGCCGAGCAGCGGATCGTTCAGGCGCGTCTTCTGGAGGTTGAGGTACACCGGGTCGATCCGGTTGAGCGTCCCCAGGCCCCGCTCCGACAGGCGGCGCGCGGGGTGGCCGGGAGACTCGAACGCGTCGGGATTGCCGATCTCCTCCTGTTTCTCGCCCCCCTTCTCGAAGATGCGCAGGATGTTCGAGGGCTGCCCGACCTCGAAGCGGGGCAGCGGCTCGAGGAACGGCAGGATGCCGTGAAGCCGCGTCATCTCCGGCGTGACCGCGATCGGGCTTTCAAGCCTCAGGGCCGCGCCGTTTGGCCCGTAGGCCTGCCCGTAGCGCGCGTCCTTGAAGGGCGCGGCGCCGTTGTTGTAGAGCGCGGCCTCCCAGAGCATCGCGCCGTGGTTCATCATGCTGCTGCCGACTCTTCCGACGATCGCCCCATGGCAGAGCCCGCAGGCCTGGTCGGCCACCCGCAGGTCGGACGGATTGACGAATCGGATGAATTCCGCGGACTCGTGGTTGAGCAGGACGGAGGAGTCGGACGGCTTTGCCGAGGTCTGCCAGAAGACCGCGTTCCTTGGCGCGACGTGAGCCTTGCGCATCGAGAGGCCGGGCGTCGGATCGCCGCCGTGGCAGTCGACGCACCCAAGCACGACGTTGGGCGAGGAGTGCATGTCCTCGATCCCCTGGTGGCATTCAATGCAGCCGGCGCTCTTACGGCGCGCCTCCTGCGGGCTTTGGTCGATCCAGTTCGTGGGCTTGGGCGCCGGCTGAGCGGCCTCGCTCGACCGCGCATTCCTCGGGACGGCGATCGGCGGCCCCGAAAGGGTGTCGGCGGCCGCCCCGGCGCCCCCCGGCTCGACGACCTCGGGGGCCGCGAAGAGGCAGGCGGCGAATCCGGCCGCCCCGAGGCCCGCGGCGAGCAATGGGAGGTATCCGGTCGGTCTGGAGGGAAGGTTCATCGGGTCGTGCGCCCGGTTTCAGTACGTGAAGGTCGCGGCGAGAATTGCGCTGTATAGAAAATCGTCAACCCTACCGCTGGCGGACGCCGGCGTGAAGCCGGGCACGGGCGGCTCGGTGGTCGCATAGATGTCCCGGTAGCCGCGGCCCGGAAGCAGGACGCCGCAGCCGGCCGAGATGACGACATTGCTAATCAGGAACGGCCTCCACTGGAAGCCGAGGCTCAGGTCGGCGCCGATGTTGGTGGCCGCCTGGTTGGTCACGAGCAGGGTCTTTATCGGGTCGGTGGAATCGAACCAGAGGTAGTTCGCGTTCGCGAACGCACGCAGCTTGGGCGTCAGGTCCGCCTCCGCGCCAAGGCCCACGAGCACCAGGCCCGGATTCACGAAGTTGGCCTGGCCCTCGAAGTTTGAGCCGGCGCGCAGATCGGGCAGCAGGCTGAAGCGCTGCTTGATCGGCAGCGACGTGCCGGCGAGGTTGAAGCTCTGGCGCACCCAGTAGCTGAACGGGCCGCCGGTGAAGTTGGTATTGTCCGCAATCGAGTCGAATCCCGTTGCGCGTCCGTTCTGGCTGTCGTGGTCGCCCGAGGCGAAGAACGCCGACGCCTTGTAGCGGATCCAGTCGCTGTCATAGCTCAGCTCGAGGGCCGCCATCTCCGCGAGGATGTCGACAGGCCGGCCGGCGATGCCGTTGAATTCGTCCCGGCCCGTCACGAGGTAGAGCGCATCGGAGATATTCCACCGGCCCAGGTGCCCGTCGCCGGTCCAGCCGAGGTAATAGCTGTCGACGCGATGGGGCACCACGGTGCCGACCGGCGCCGGGCGCACGAGAAACCCGTTCGTGTCGTACTGGGTGTCCGGCTGGTCGAAGCTGGCTAGCACGCTCAGCTCGCTCGTGTAGCCGTGCGCGAACGTGTCCTGCCGGTAGAGGTTTGCGACGGCCACCAGCTGCCCGCGCCGGTTGAACGAGTTCAACCCGGAGTTGGTGTCCTTTTCGCGCAGGTCGAACAGCGCCACGTTGTACTGCCACCGGTTGTCGTCGTAGTTTCCGAAAAAGCGCGCCCCCAGGTTCGTGTCATTGAATACAAACCCGCGGAAATCGCTGTTGAAGGTCTGGTTGCCGACCTCGACCGCGCAGAAGTCGTAGTTGGAAGAGAGGTCCGCGACGTGCAGTTCGACGAACGCCTCCTGAAGGGAGGCATAGGCCTTGTTGCGGGAGGTGGCGTCGGTGTTGACGAGGCTCGACTGGGCCGGTGCGAGTCCGCCCGAGAGGAGCGATCCTACGTCCCCGGGATTGTTGACGTCGCCGTTGCTGGGTTCGCTCCCGATGCCCGAGGTCAGTCCTCCGCGCGGGTCCGGCGAGACGAGGCCGGTCTCCCGGAAGTCCACGTGGTTGAAGTCGAACACCGGCTTTATGTGCACGAGCCAGTCGACGGGCTTGAACGCCGTGTCCCCCCTGAACAGGTCGGCCTCGAACGCAAGGTCTGACGTGAGGAACTGGGACTGGCTCTCGCCGAAGAAATCGAAGCTGCCCGACCTCGCCGCGCTGTCCCCGCTGGGCACGGGGAGCTTTCGGTCCTCCGCCACGACGGAGGCCGACGCCGTCAGCTTAAGGAAGACATCCTGCCCGAGGATTGGAAGGTCCCCCTTCAGGGTGCTCTGGCGGTAGTAGTGCCAGAATTCGGGGTCGGAGTAGTAGTAGGGCATCTCGTCGGTGTCGCCGGAGGTGTAGCGCCGCCACGGCTCAAAGCTGATTCGCCAGCGGTCGGCATCCTGCTGGGAGCCGGGGAAGGCCCCTGGCGCGCCGCCCGGCGGGTATCTGTCGGGCGCCGCCCAGAGGTTGGGGATGAAGAGATTCTCGCGCACGCCTTCCCGCGGGAGCCTGAGAGAGTCCGGGACGGGTTCGGAGCCGTAGCCCGACGGGGGGGAGGCGGGTGGGGCAGGCTCGACCTGCGCCCGCTCGAGCGGCGCCGCGCTCGACCGAGCCGCCGGCTGCGCGGGATGGGCCGGCTCCTCGGCCTGAAACGTCGAGAAAAAGGGCGTCTCCGGGGCGACATCGATCGCGAGCCACGCGCCGGGGTCCGGATCGAACTGACCCGGCTCCTGCTCGCCGGCGCGGCTCTCCGGAATCCTGAGAAGCCTCAGTTCCGGGGCGGCGCCGACCGCGGGCGGGGCGGGAAGCGGCGCCCCGGGATCGAATCCCACAGCGCCCGGTGCCGCGGGCGGCGGACCCTTGCTCTCCCTCTGGGTTGGCAGAGGCGCGCCCGCGGCCGCCTCCCTCGGCGCGCGGTCCAGATCGCTGCGGCATGCCGCAAGGGCCATGCCCGCGGCAGCCCCCAGAAGGAGCCCGCGCCTCATGGCATCGAAGCCGTCAGCACCCCCGCCGGCTGGGGCGATGGCGGCGGGTTGTGGTAAACATGGCAGCTTATGCAGCTGAAGGCGGCCCCGCCCTGCGGGCTGTGGCACCGCGCGCAGCTCTGGCGCGTCGGGAGGATGATGTCCGAGGCGCGCTCGCTCCTGGCGGCCGCATGGCATTCGGAGCATGTCATGGAGGCGTGAAGGGCGTGGTCAAAAGCCGCGCCCGGGAGCCATCGGTCGGGAGCCTGGGGCGGCGTGACGACGGGGATGGCGTTCTCCCGCCAGGAGACTTCGTGGCAGGTCGCGCAGCCGGAAAACCTCGCGCGGGCCGAGCCGCTTTCCCCCGCCGTGCCGGAAACCGGTTCGCTCCTGCCGTCGCTCAGGAAGACCGTCCTCTCCAGGTCCTCGCCCGTGCTCATCCGCTCCCTGAGCGACTTCATCTGGCGCTGCACGAACGCGTCGATCTCGCGCCGGCCGGTGAGGCCGAGCTTGCGCGAGGCGAAGTCGGCGTACTGGACCGGCAGGCTGCGCAGGTAGGCGCGCACGAACGCCGCGTCGCCATGCGGGAGGGTCATCCCCGGGTTGCGCACGTCAAAATCGAGCGCATGGCACGCCCGGCAGCTCGTCTCAAAGGAAATGCGCCCCTTGAACGCGCCCGAGGCATCCGGCGTGTGGCAGTAGGCGCAATCGAGCTGGCGGCCGTTCACGGGCGGGATGTCGCTCCCCGTCAGGTGCAGGCGATGGTTGAATTTGAGCGTGTTTGCGTCGGTGGATTTTTCACGGAGGACCCGGAACTCAGGGTGGTCGACGGCAAAGCTCGTTATCACCTCCGTGAAGCCGTCGACGGGCCTAAGGACCGCGTGGACGGCGGCGCCCGGAGAGATTCTCCGCGAAAACGCGGCCGCGGGCAGCCGGCGGCTTTTTTCCCGGGCCGCAAGCATCTGCCTCGCGTCGCCATGGCAATCGACGCAGTTTTCTTCCGCGACGGCGGCCATCGGCCCGCTGCCCAGGTGCTCCCTGTGGCAGGTGGAGCACGAGGTGTCCACGGCCACGTCCGCCTCGTGGAAGGACTGCCCCTGGTGGCAGGCAACGCAGGACCGGTCCATGCGCGAGAAGTCCCTCGGGTGGCTGCTTGCCAGGACGGCAAACCGGAGGGAGGACCTCGAGGCCGCGAGCGCGCCCGCAACCAAGGTCCCGATATCGCCCTTCGCATCGGCATGGCAGAAGACGCAGCCCTGCCCGTTGCCCGGTCTTGCGGCAAGGCGCGCGAATTTGGCTTCGGAGTGCTGGCGGGAAAGCGGCCGGGGATTGATGAATGACTCGCGCACGGACCCGGATAGCCCGAGCAGCAGGCACCCGACGCACGCTGCTACCACGGCGCGCGTGAGGAGGCCGCGCCGTGCGCGAAGGCTGCGGACCGGCCGGCAGGGGGGTATCGCCCGGCAGCACGTTCCGTCGGGCAGCGGCCCGGCCTCGCACGGGCCGCCCCAGTCCGCGGGGCGAGTGCACAGCCACGCGCCCTTGGCCTCGCCGGGCCTGAGCACGAGCCTCGGCGCGCACTCGGTGGTCGCCCGGCATTTGCCGGAGGGGCTGGGCCCGATGCGGCACGGGCAGCCCTCGCAGGCGTGGCCGCACACCCAGCTCTTGTTCGGCCGCTCGTACCGCGACGAGTCGAAATCGGGCGCCGGCACGATGCCCTCGCTCATCTGGGCCCTCCGGAAAACGAGTAGACGATCACGACGTGGGCGGCGATGAAGACGAGCAACCCGTATGTCAGCGGTATGTGGACGAACAGCCAGCCCTTCAGCACGAGCTGCGTCGTCCGGTGGAGGTCGAGCGCGTCCTTCTGGCGCACGAGGGCCGCGAGATCCTGGGCCGCCTTTCTTTCGCTGGCGTTGAGGTAGCGCTCCACGCCCCCGAGGTCCGCGAGAAGCGTGTTGACGGCGCGCGTTGAGCCGAAAAGGTGCGGCCCGAGGTTGGCGGAACCCGCAAAGAACCCCCTCAGCCGCGCCGCGTAGAAATCGGCGAGGGTGGTCGCCCCCGCCGAGGGAATCCCCGAAACGACGAGCGCCTCGGCGCGCTGGCGAAGGTCGCGCAGTATGACCGGAATCCGCTCGTAGGGCACCTCGCCGCCCGCGCTGCTGAGCCGGCGCGGAAGCACCCGCGAAAGCCACCAGCCCGCGATGCCGCTCAGGGTGACGCCGAGGAACAGCGCCGCCAGCACGCCCTCGAACGCGCCCGTCGGCACGCGGCCGCGCAGGTGCATCACGAACACCAGGGCGGCGAGCATCCCGATCCAGGAATGGGCGCGCAGCCACGTCTGCGAGCTCAAGAGCGGCAGGAACGCCAGCTTCTTGCGCGCGTTATAGGCCGTCAGGAAGAGCACCAGCGCCAGGAGGGCCCACCCCGTGAGGTAGGCCATGTGGGGGTGCGCCGGCTCCGCCCTCCTGTATTCCCATACGGCTGCCGCGCCTGCCGCCGCCAGCGAAGCCGGGTAGACCACGCGGTGTAGGATCCGGCGCACCGTCATCGCTGGAGCCATTCGACCAGGTCATCGAGCGTGTTCAGGTTTACGCGCTTCAGGGCGTCGTGGGGGCACGCCCGCTCGCAGGCGGGCCCTCCGTACTGGTCGATGCAAAGGTCGCACTTTGTCGCCTTCTGGATGGGCTGCGCGTCGCTCGCGACGAGGATCCTTCCTTTCCTGTCGCGGATCTCGACCATGCGGATGGCCCCGTAGGGGCAGTTGTTGGCGCAGGCGGAACAGCCGATGCAGCTGGCGGGGTTGATCACGACGTTTCCCTCGAATGTGTCCCGGTGTATCGCTCCCGTCGGGCATCCGATCATGCATATCGGGTCCGCGCAGTGCATGCACGCCTGCGCGACCATCAGGTTCTTGTGGATCGGGCCGTGCCGCAGGAAGCGGGGGTTGTTGTCGTGGGTCTCGGCGCACGCCCGCACGCAGTCGTCGCACCGCGTGCATCGGTCCAGGTCGATGACCATCGTCTCCGTTCCGTTGAAGAAGCGGTTCTGGGTGATGAACTCCATCACATCCGCCGACACGCGCGAGTCGGCCGCCCCGGGTTCCGGCTCGGCCGCGAAGGGTGCGCGGGAGCGCCCGGCGGCCGCGATCGGCGGCGGAAGCGCGGCTGCGGGCATCGCCGGGAGCACCACCTCCTCGATGATGTTGGCCGGGATCACGAGGACGTGCGTGTAACCGATCACGCGCAGCGTGTGCTGGAGCGCCACGCGGTTCTCGGGCTCCCTCCAGTTGTGGGCTATCTCGTCGAAGCCGTACATCCGGCCTGATCCGAGGTAGTTCAGCGTGCGATGCCCGCTGCCATAGCGCTGCGTGAGGCGCGCAAAGCCTGCACGCACCATCACGACGCTGTTGGGGTAGTCGCCCTCGACGGCGATCGTCGGCTCCTGCGCCGCCGTCGCGCCCGCATGCACCAGCTGCTTGTACTCGCCGGACCAGTCGTAGTCCCCGTAGGTCTCGAACTGCGTCGCGTCCATGAGCCGCCGCTTCCCGTCCGGCCCGAGGAACTTCATGAAAGGCAGCTCGTCGAGGTAGCTCAACAGGGCGCGCTCGCGGTAGATCCCGTCGATGAACGTCCTTAGCTGCGGGTCGTAGCGCATGAGGTCGCGAAGCCCCTGCCATCGGATCTCGAGCAATTCCGCGCCGTCCGCGTTTGCCAGGATCGTGGCGGTCCTCGGCATCCGGGAGAGCGCCGCTATCTCCCCGAACACGTCGCCGGACGTGATCGTCGCGGTGCGCTGCCGGCTCAGCACCCGCGGAATGTCCTGCAGGATGACTCCCGGCGCGGCGTCACTCTCGCTGTACCTTGGGTTCACGGTGCCGCTTCGCTCGTCCCGCCGCGCCACCTCGTCCTCGCGGGGGTTTGCCCACAGCTGCGCGATCGCCCTCAGCAGCCCCCTTCGGGCCGGGTCGCGACGCCCGACCATCGACGGAGGCAGGCCGGGGCTCAGCACGACCTCGGCCGAGCCCGACATGACCATGAATGCCGAGGTGCCGTAGTCGCCCTCGCGGACGATGATCTCGCCGGGCTTGAAGACGCGCAGGCGGGTGTCGTTCTTGAGGATGTCATTGAGCTGCGCCGATCGCGGAAAGTTCTTGGGATCCATGTCGCAGAACGGCGCCATCATGAGCAGGTTCTGCACCTCCGCCGAGGACATGTCCTTGCTGAAAGGCACATCCCAGCGCCTGGGTCGGTTGAGGCTTGGCGCCGCGGGGCTCATCAGGCGTCCAGGACGAGCGCGGTCACGGGGCGGCAGATGCAGGCGAGGCAGGAGCCCTCCTCGGCGTCCGCCCCGTGCTTGCCGATGTAGGCGACCTTCCCGGACTTGATGGCCACCAGGCATGACCCGCAATTGCCGGCGCGGCAGCCTGCGTCGATCTTCACGCGCGCCTCCTCGGCCAGCTCAAGGAGCGAGCGGCCCTCGCCCTGCCACACCGCCTTCTGGCCGGACTTCGCGAAGGTCACCTCGAGGCCGCCGAACGGCGCAAAGGTGACCCCAACCTTGGCCTCGGGCGACGCCGCGCGCTTGACCGAGGCCGGGCCGAAGGCCTCGAAGTGGACGTGCTGGTCGGACACGCCCCATGAGCGAAGGTCCTCCGTGATGCTCTCCATGAAGGGGCCCGGGCCGCACAGGAAATACTCATAGTTGCTCGAGGGCAGAAGCTGCTTGAGCAGCTCGACCGTCACCCGCCCCTCGTGCTGGTAGTCGCGGCCGCTCACGTCGCCCGCCAGCGGCTTTGAATGGCAGACGTGCATGCGCACGTTCTTGTTTTCGGCCGCGAGACTTGCCATGTGGGACTTGAAAAGGTGGTCCCCGCTGTTGCGCGTGCCGTGGAAGAACCAGGTCTCGCGGGCAGAGCCGGTCTCCGCGAGAGCGTTCGCCATGGCGATCATCGGCGTCACGCCGACCCCGCCGGATATCAGCACGAGCGGGCGCTCCTGCTCGAGGTCGAGGTAGAAGTGTCCATTCGGCGCCTTGACGTCGAGTATGTCGCCCTCCTTGACGTGGTCGCAGAAGTACGACGAGCCGGCGCCCGGGGGATGGCCGCTTTTTTCCGGGGGAGGGCACCGTTTCACCGTGACCCGGTAATGGGACGGCCGCGCGCAATCCGAGAGCGAGTAGCACCGGACGATCGGCTTTCCCTCGCCCGGGACGTTGAGCTGGAACGTGAGGTACTGGCCGGGCTTGAACGCCGGAAGGGGCTTGCCGTCATGCGGCTTGAGATAAAATGAAAACGTGTCGCCGGTCTCCGCGACCTTCTTCGCCACCGAGAACTTCCGGTACCCGTTCCACGCCGAGCTGGTCTCCGCGGCGCTTCTGATCTGCCGCTCCGCCCTCTTGATCTCGAGTTCCAGGCGCAGCCCCTCGAGCGAGGCGCGCTTCCTCTCGGCGAAGAGCCGGAAAATGCCGCCCAGGACCAGCAGGCACACCTGAAGCGACAGGCCGCCGACAATGAGCAACCCGGCCGCCGTCGCGGGATGCCCAACGATCAGGTTCACGAGCTTCGCCGGCATGTGGTAGATTTGAAGGTGACGCACGCGCTCCATCTACCGTCTCCTCCCTGACCGCGTGCGGGCTCGGTTGGCGACATTTGACGCTGGAATTCAGGCTTTAACGGACCTATCGATAAATCAGATAGGCCAGCCGCGCCACACCAATAATCATGCGACCTGTGATCAAAGTAGGCCGAGTGCTCGTCGCCGGGCTGGCGGCGCTGGGAGCCGCCCGGGCGGACGAGCTCGTCTCCCTCGGTGCCAGCTCGTGCTCCTCCAGCGGCTGCCACGGGGGCGCGGGGGAAAAAAGCGACCAGTTTGGGGTCTGGGCGCAGCGCGATGTGCATTCGCGATCCTACGCGACGCTCACCACGGCGCGGTCGGCGCGGATGGCCGAGGCGCTGACGATCACGGACCCCGCCGTCAGCCCCCGCTGCGTCGTCTGCCACGCGCCGCTGGCCGAGGTCGCGCCCTCGCGGCTGGGGGCCGGCGTCGATCCGGCCGAGGGCGTCTCCTGCGTGAGCTGCCACGACCTCCCCGCGAACTGGCTGCGCGGTCACACGCGCGCGGACTGGACGCATGCCGACCGCGTGGCCGCAGGCATGCGCGACCTCGACGACCTCTATACCCGCGCGAACACCTGCGTGGCGTGCCACCAGAACATCGATCCCGCCATCGTGAACGCCGGGCGGCATCCCGCGCTCATGTTCGAGCTCGACGGCCAGACGCAGGACGAGCCGAGGCACTGGCGGGAGCATGCCGCGGACCTCGGCGCCCAGGCGTGGTTCGTCGGCCAGGCGGTGGCCCTGCGGGAGGTGAGCTGGGCGTTGCTCAACGGCCGGGCCGACTCCGCGCGAGCCGTCCCGGTCTGGCAGGGCCTCGTCTGGCTGCTCGTTCGGTCCGGCCTCGATTACGGCCTTCCGCCGCTCGACCCCTCGCCACCGGCGCCTGCCGCGCTCGCCTCTGCGGTAGCCGCCGCGGACGAGCTCGCCAAGCGCGCGGCGCAGAGGTGGGACCCCTCGTACGGCCCCGTCGTCCTGCGGCGGCTGGCCGGGACGCGCAGCGATTTTCTCGCCCCCGACGCGGCCCAGCCCCTGCAGGCCTGCCGCGCCGAGCGCCTGGTGCTGGCGCTCGACCGCCTGCTTGACGCGATTCCCGCCGCGCGGCGTCCGCCCGGCTCATCCGAGCGGCTCGACCGTCTCTTCCATCTTGCGCAGTCGCGGCCCGATTTCGACCCCGCGGAATTCTCGCGCGAACTCGATGGGTTCGCCCGGACGCTGGGGGAAGGCGGGTAGGGGACCCAACCGCGGGACTCCGCACTGCGTCCTCGGCCGCTCAGTGCGTGTGGACCGCCGCCGGCGGTAGGGGAGGGACCAGCATGGGCGCCCGCGGGAATACCGCGTAGGGGAGCCTGGCTCCCAGGTACGTGAAGTTGTCGGCCCGGATCGACGGGTCCGGCTGGAATCCCGGGGTGCCGGAGGCGGCGACGAGGTCGTCCTGGTCGACACCGTCCCCCGACACTCCGATCGCGCCGATCAGCACCCCGTTGCGGTACAGCGGGAACCCCCCGGGAAAGATCGTGATCCCGTCCGGGAGATTGCCGTCCACCGAACCCGAGCCGCTGATGATCGGGGAGGAGAACCGCTCCTGCATCCCGTTAAAGGGACCGGGCGGCTCGTTGTCGATCCCCGGCGGATACAACGTCTGAGCCAGGAATCCCACCGTGCGGCTCGAGAATGCGCGCGTGTCGCTTGAAAAAAACAAGGCCGTGCGCGCCTTCTGCACCGAGACATCCCATGAGAACAGGGTGGCGTCCGGCGTGCGGAAGGTCCCGAGCACGACCGGCGGCTGCCCGGGCTGGTCCGGGTTGTTGACCACCGAGATGAATGTCTCCGCGGGCTGCCCGGCGGGCAGCCGGATCCCGGCGCGGGTGACGCGCGTGCGCGCCGCGGCATTGGCGATGATCGACGAGACCTCGGCCGCGGTCAATCGGGGCTGGCCCTCGATGTCGCCGGCCACCGGATCGCCCGTTATCGGGGCGCGCACCTCCCCGAGGACGCCGCCCAGGAGCGCGGTCGGCCAGACGACCGGCGCAGGCGCGTCGAGGCCGGCGGGATTGGGCGCGACCGCGGATGGCAGCGGCCCAGCGGTGCTCGCCACATACGGCAGGCGGATTCCGTCGATGAAGATGTTCGTCGCGACAATGTCGCCGGGGGGCTCGAAACCGATCTGGCCGGCGAGGGCCACCCGCTCATTCGGGTCCGGCCCCTCGATGCTTCCATTCTCCACCTCAGCCTCCGTCCCGGTCACGCCGATTCCCGCCAGGAGGGTTCCGTCGCGGTAGAGCGGCATCCCGCCCGGCGAACCGTAGAGGCGGGTGCCGGCGATGCGGCTGCCATCCAGCCTATGGAAGCCGCTCACGTCGGAATACGCCATTGTGGAATACTCGACCCCGACGAGCGGTCCCGGGGGCGTGAAGTCCACGCCCGGGGGAAAGTGCTGCTGGAGGATGAACCCCGCGGTGCGGGAGGTGAGGGCCTCGCCCCCGCTGCTCAGGAAGGCGGCGGTGCCGGCTTTCGACACGGCGATGGCCTCCTGCCCGGCCGTGAAGTTCTGGCTGCCGTCTGCGGCGCGCACGAGCAGCTCGCGACCGTCGCGGTCGACGATCGCGATCACCGAACCCGGGGAGATCTGCTGTGCGCTGCCCGCCGCCTGGGCGTAGATCAACGCGAGGTCGGCGGCGGTGAGGCCCTGCGCGCCGGCCCCGGTCGCGGCCGCCAAGGCGCCCGCGACCGCGAGCGCCGCCCGCAGCTTCGAAAATCCGCGGCCAGGGGCTGGATTCACGCAGCGAATAAAGAAATAGCGGGACGAAATGGCCAGCCATTTTCCAGCGCGTTCGGCCTGGCGCCAGCACCCGTCGGCGCGGGTGCATCGCGGGACGGCGCTGCCCCCCCAGGGCCTGCTTGCATGCCCCTGGCCGCGGGGCTCCGCGCAAACCAACGCTTGCGCATCGCCGCCGGTTGAGGCTATCCCCGACGAAACATGCGCGCGATCAGTCTGCTCGTGGTCCTGGCGTTGGCGTCCGCCGGCCTCCCGGCAAGGGCGGCCCAGGATGGCCTCGGCCGGGTCCGGTCGCTCAGGATCACGATCCTTTCCACGATGCTCGCGGATGGCGACGAGCTCGGCGAATGGGGCTTCGCCGCTCTGGTCGAGGCGGATGGCCGCCGGATTCTCTTCGATACCGGAGCGCATACCGACGTCGTCCTGAAAAACGCCCAGACACTGGGCGTTGACCTCGCCGGCGTTCCCGAGGTCGTGCTTTCGCACAACCACGGTGATCACGTGGGCGGCCTGCTCACCCTGCGCCGGTCGGTGATGGCCAGGTCGCCGGCGGCGTTGTCGCGCGTGCATGTGGCGACCGGCATCTTTTTTCCTCGCACCACCTTCAACCCGGGGATCGAGGACAACCCGGCGCTCCTGCTCAAACCCGAGTACGAGGGCACCGGCGGCGTATTCGTCGTGCATGACCGTCCGGTGCAGCTCTATCCCGGCGTCTGGCTGACCGGACCGGTGCCCCGGAAGTATCCCGAGCGAAACTGGAGCGGGAGCGGGCGGGTGAAGACACCGGGCGGGTGGGTCGAGGACAATATCCCGGAGGACCAGGCCATGGTCTTCGATACCGACCGGGGTCTGGTCGTGCTGTTCGGTTGCGGGCACGCGGGAATCATCAACACGCTGGATTACGCCCGCGCCATCGTGCGGCCTGCGCGCATCCATGCCATCGTCGGTGGCGTTCATCTCTTTGCCGCCTCCGACGAGACCCTGGACTGGACCGCCCAAAAGCTTGCCGGCTTCGGCCTCGACAACCTGATGGGCGCGCACTGCACGGGCATCGAGCCCGTCTACCGTTTCCGCGCCGCTCTTGGCCTTGACCGCAGGCACGCGGTGGTGGGCGCCGTGGGCGCCTACTTCGATCTGGACGGGGGCGTCTTCCCGAGGAACATCGCCCGCTAGGATCGGGCGCGCCGCACCCCTTGCCGCGCGGCGCGGCCAACCGAGGCAGAATGCGCGATTCATGGCGCGAACTACGGCTCAATGACTTGCAAATTTTGCATCCGTGCGAACGATGGTTCCGGCCACGGACGCCGATCATGATCAACGCGCGGCTTTCCAGATCGATCCTGCTGGCGATCGTGATCGTTTCCGCGTTTCTGCGCATCGCCATGTGCATGCGGGGCGGCCAGTACTTCTTCGGGGATGAGATTCGCTACGAGATCGGCGTGCGCCTTTACGCTGCGGTCGCCCATGGGGACTCCCATTCCATCCGCGAGGTGGTCGCGCAGCCCGAGCATGCGCTCTTTCCGTGGGTGAGCGCGCTGGCCGCGGGCGTCCAGCACCTTCTGGCCCAGGCCACCCCTTACGGCGACTGGAGACTCCACCGCGAGAATGTCGTGTTCACGACGTGGCTCGGCGCGAGCTTCCTTTCGCTGTTTTCGGCGCTGAATGTCCTTCTTGTATATGGCCTGGCGCGGGTCCTTGGCGCGGATCGCGAGGAGGCTCTTTGGGCGACGCTGCTCATGTCCGTTTCCAACACGGCCTTTTATTTTGCACGCCACCTGCTTTCCTTTGACTGCGCGCTCGCCGCCGCGCTTGGCGCCCTGCTTGCGGGCCTCGGCGCTCCGAGCGCCGGGAGGGCGGCGCTTTGCGGCTTTCTTGCGGGCTGCGCCTATCATCTCTACAACGGCTACTGGTATCTGCCGCCCGTGGTCGGATTCGTTTTCATCGGCGTCTGGTGGACGAATCCCCGCCGCTCCCGCTTGGCACTGGCCTGGGGAGGCGGTTTGGCGATCGGGATCGGCGCGCCCCTGCTGGCGGGAACCATGGCGGGGGGATTCGCGTACTGGAGGACGATGATGGCTTTCAGCAAGACCGTCACGCAGGGGCTGTTCGCCGAGGGCTGGTCGCTTCCCTGGGCCTACCTCTGGTATTCCGAGGAATGGCTCGGCGTTGGTGTGGTCGCCTGCATCGTTAGCGCGCTGATCCTTGCATGGCGGCGAAAGCGGCCTTTGGAACCGCGAATTCGCGCGTGGCTGGCGGCCCTGGGGGCGGCCTATGGGCTCATGGTGCTGTTTTCGGTGTTCCTGGAGAAATTTGTTGTCTATGGCCGGACGGTGAAGCCGCTTGTGCCGCTGTTCTGTCTGGCCGGGGGGTGGGCGCTCAGGACTCTCATCGCGGACCGAGCTTGGCTCAAGGTGACGGCGGCCGCCGCACTCGTCGCATGCGGCGTCGTCCACTTCGTCCCGCATTTCACCCGGGTGTTCCAAAGGGACGTCGAAATCGAGGTGCTTCGGAGTCTGGGGAACCCGAAGCACAGCCTGAGCACGTCCGGCTCAATCTACATAACGCTTGTGCTGCCCGTCACGAGGCCCGACCTGGCATTGGTCAATGCGCAGTTTATTTATCCCATACGGGGGTATATCGGATATCCCGAGGGAGAAACCGTGTTCCGTGTCGAGCATCCCCTTAACTACAGGCCCTTCCAGTACGAGGGCCACTCGCCGGCCGAAAGGGCCCTTTTGCGCACGGACGACATTTCCATCCGCCTCATCAAGCTCAGGCATCCCTCGCAGGTTCCCGATGATCTGCCCTTCCCATTGCGTTATCAGAATGGAGACAGGCCGACGGGCCTCCAGCCTTCGCTGCCCCGGAACTGAGCGACGGGCCGGCGCCGCCTGGCGCGGGATGGTTCTCGGGCCTGGTTTATGAGTGTTGGCCCGGCGCCGCGGAAATGGGCAACTCTGTCCGCGTGCGGGGCGGCCAGGGGAGCCGGCACTGGGAGGGCGCCCGTGCCGGGTGCCGGCGTGCCATCAGTCTCCAAGAGGGAGCGTAACCCTGAACGTGGTGCCACCGGGTCCGGTCGAAAGCAGAACCATCTCCGCGCCGATCTGGCGCGCCAGCAGCTGGCTGATGGCGAGCCCAAGCCCCGATCCGCCGGGACGGCCGCTCCGGCCGGGCTTGAAGAGATTCTTCTGCACGGATTCGGGGATTCCCGCACCTTCGTCGCTCACGGTCATCACGACCGCCCAGCCGGAGTCCACGAGCGACACGCGCACAGGGCCGCTCGGTTCGCTTGCAACGACCGCGTTGTGCACGAGGTTGCTGGCGATCAGGCAAAGAAGGCTTCCTCGATGGCTGTCTATCGTCTTCGGAAATCCCGCATCCACGCCGAGCACAACGCCCTTTTCGTCGGCAAACGCCTTGTTCCTATCGAGGATGGTTGCGGCAAGCTCGTAACCGGTGAGTTCGTAGCTCGCGTTCGAGCTGGCGTCGCCCAGAAGCGCGATGGTCTCCCTGATCATCGTCTGCAGGCGCTCCGTGTAGCCGGCGGCCGATTCCCAGGCCGGAGTCAATGGCCCTGCCTCGCGGCTTGCGACGACGGAGCGCAGGCCCTCGACCGACCCCTGGAGCCCGTGAATCAGGTGCGAGGTGATCTGGCCCACCGCCGACGCCTTCGCGGAGAGCGTGAGCGCAAAGTTGGCGCGGGTGAGCCTCTCGTTGCGCTCGGCGACGATCCGCTGGGCCCTCTGCATGCTGAAGGTCGCCCCGGCAACAACGGCGGCGATCAGCACGGCGCCGACAAGGAGGGTGACGGCGGTCTCGCGGTCGATCCGGCCGTCGATGTTGGCAAGCTCCCGCGAAAGGGGCCGGGCGTCGATGTAGTAGCGCACGAAGCCCCGGGCGGACTTCGGCTCGGGCCCAGGCAATGGCAGGAGGACCNNGGGGGCCCGCCGCTGCTCGGCCGACACGCCGGCGAAATATTGGTCCAGCGGGAAAGCCGGGTGATAACGGCTGATGGGGGCGCCGCCCTGGAGCTTCAGGAAATCGTACGTCGGCAGTTCAACGAAAAGCTGGTTCGCCGGCGCAGATTCAATGGTGTTTCCGTCGCGGTCGAACACGGCGACGGCCAGCATCCCCTCTTGGCGGGCGCTCTTCAGCAGCGCGATGAGGGGCGTCGACGCATTTTGCGCTCCGCCCTCGGCGCTGTCCGCCACCTGCTGCAGCGCCATGGGGTAGAGGACGGCGGCGTCCCGCTCGATGATCTTCAGGTGAATCTCGCTGCGCAGGTCGGAGCGCAACCAGGCCACCTGCGCCGAGAAAATGGCGACGAGGAGTATCCCGACGCACACCGCGGCGAGCGGATACCTTGGGGCGCCCGCGGGGATCGGCGGCTTTTCGTCGGGTCCTTCTGTCAATTGACCCTTTCCCCGGCGGGCAGCGGGAGGCCAAGCTCCTCGACCCCGGCATCAAAGAGCAATCGGCGTTGCCCGTCCGACAATCCGGGCATCAGGACGGCGGTCTGGTAGTCCCGGTACCGGTCCCAGGTCTCCTGCCGCTCGCGGGCGTTCTCAAAATCCCTCAGCAGGTCGTTGATGGACTTTCGATCCGTGGGCCCCTTCGTCGTCCGGACATAGGCCGCGAGTCCCTTCCGAATGCCGGCTTCCTCGCTGTTGAGCTCGGAGATGAGGTCGTTCTGCACGCGGTCAAACTCCGCTATGGAGACCCGCAGGTCCGTGGGCTGAATCTCGGTCCTGACCGCACTGTCGTGCAGCCACGCCATTGCGCCGGCGCCGTCGGCTTTCGCGTTGCGGGGGCCCGGCTCCGCCGGCCCGGACGGAGTGGGGGAAGCCAGCATCGAGTGCAGGGTCCTCAGCAGTTCTACCTTGTGGGCGCGGTAGGCGGAAATCCGCGCCATGAGCTCGGGCGGAAGCGACGGCGGAACCGGCGGACCGGGAGGGTTTGGCAGGTCGGCGAGGGCGACCCGGATTTCTTCGGCCATGGCATGGACCTCGGCGATTCGCGCGGCCTGTTTTGACGCCAGCTTTGCCATGGCCTCGGTTCGCGCGTCGCCGCCCGCTGCCTCGTTGGCCCGCAGCGCCTCGCGAAGCTCGGTCTTGAGGCGGTCCTTTGCGGCGAGGTACTTGCCGATCTTCTCCTCCAGGGGCGCCTGCAGTGTCGCCGGAATGCGGATTCTTGCCGCTTCAGGCGAGAAATCCAGCAGGCGCGAATCCGGCGACGCATCCGCGGGCGTCGCCTTTGCCGCCGCCCGGACTTCGATGGCCGCCTCAAACAATAGGCTCCGTTGCCCGCGCGAGAGCCCATCCTGGTAGAACGCGGCGTCCTGTATGGCATCCGACTCGTTCGACAGTTCCGCAGGGTCAGAAAGGGGCTCTCCGACGGGCCGCAGCCGCCACGGGGGGTGCTCATTCAGGCCCCGGCCGTCCAGCTGCACGCCGAGGACTGTTGTGGGACGCAGGTCCGAGCGGATTTTTTCGGCCGCGGACTCCAGGTCCGCGATCCTCGGCGCCTGCCGGGAGGCGAGGACCGCGAGCTGCCTTCCCCGCTCCATGCCATCGTGGTCCTTTAGCGCAAGGATCCGCGACCGCAGCTCGCCCTGCAGCTGGTCCTTTGCATCCCGATACGAGAGGATTCTTTCCCGCATCGCCTTGGGCAGGTCATCCGTGACAAGGCGGGTGGCGAGAAACGGGTAGAATATTTCGCCCACGAAGGGCGACAGCTCCGGCGGCGCCGGCGGCCCGGATGCCACGGGCTCAAGGAGGGGAATCTCCGATTCCAGGGGCGGGGGATCCGGCGGAAAGAAAATGAACAAGGGCTCTCTGGGCGAATCCTTTGATAGAACGTAATGCGTCGCGAACCCGTTCATGAACCTGACGGGGTCAAAATTGTCGCGGGCGTACCAGGGTAGCCCCGAATTGGCGTCCCCCCGGGCCGCGTTCCCGCCGTACGATGGCGAATCCGCCGACTGAGCCGCGGCTGCCGGATCCTTGAGCGAAGCCGCGAGCAGCGCGAGGAGGAGCCGGCCGAGGGGCTTGCACCTGCGTTCCGTCCTGGAATCGTGCGGAGTCACGGGGGGTTGAATCGGAGGCCCCGGCGCGGCCGGGAGGAATGCTTGCTACTGGGATTTTCGGCTGTTCAGTCGGTACCGCAGGAATTCCCGGGTGACTCCGAGTCGCCGGGCGGTGGCGGAGATGTTGTGGCCGGTTTCCCGCAGCACCTCGTCGACAAGGTCCGTGATCATGGCGTCGATCGAGAAGCCCTCGTCGGGAACGCGCCAGACGGGATTACGCCAGCCGGCCGGCGCCACTTGCGGGGCAGCCCCGAGGCCGTCGAACCCGAGGTGGCGACCGGCGGTGAAGATGACTTCCCGTTCGATGACATGCGCCAGCTCCCTGGCGTTGCCTGGCCAGCCATATGAGAGAAGGCGCCCCTCGCCGGAGGATGAGATAGCCATGTCCTTGAGCCTGTGGCGCCGCGCAATCCGCTCCAGGAGGTACCGGGCCAGCGCCAGGATGTCCAACCCGCGGTCCTTCAGCGGCGGCAGCTCGATGTGGAGGAGGTGGAGCCGGTGATACAGGTCCTCCCGGAAATCCCCGCTTTTCACAAGTTCGGACAACGGCTCGTTTGAGGCTGCGACCACCCGCACGTCGACGCGGATCTCCTTCGTCGCGCCGAGGCGCCTGATGGCGTGATCCTCGACGGCCATGAGCACCTTGGCCTGCGTCGGCGGGGCCAGCGTCCCGATATCGTCGAGGAAAAGGGTGCCCCCGTCCGCAGCCTCGAATAGCCCGATCCGAGCGGTCTTGGCGTCGGTGAACGCGCCGCGCTCGTGGCCGAAGAGCTCGGAATCGGCAAGCGTCTCCGGCAGCGCCGCGCAGTTGACCTTCACGAACGGCTTGGAGCTCCGCGGGCCCTCACGGTGCAGCCAGCCGGCAAGGACGCTCTTTCCCGTCCCCGTTTCGCCCTCGATGAGGATGGGAGGGAGGTTCCTCTCAAGCCTTCGTTCGGTGGCGAGAATCATCTCCAGCCTCGCCCGGACCCCGGCGAGGCTTTCCCCGAAGAACAGCTCGGTTCCGACCCCTGGGAGCTGCTCGGTCACGCGGAACTCATCGCGCCTGGCCATCCCGCGCTTTTCGCGGCACCGCATGAATGCGATCGGCAGCTCGTCCGGCTCAAAGGGTTTTGTGAGATAGTCGCCGGCGCCTTGTCGCATGGCCTCCACGGCTTGCCTTGTCCCGCCAAAGGCGGTCATGACCACGACGCCGGTATTTTCCGAGAAGGCCCGGTCGCGAAGCAGCTCCAAGGCATCGCCGTCCGGCAGGTGGAGGTCGACCAGGGCGAAGTCGAACCGGAAGTCGGAGAGAGCCCGGCGCGCCTCTCCTACGGTGGAAACCTCGACAACCTCCGCGCCGAGGCCGCGAAGATGGGAGACGAGCCTCCTTCGCAGAACCAGATCATCCTCCAGCAGGAGAACTTCGCACCCTGCGGGTGGCTCGGTGTCGACGCGCATGGTCCCCGCAATGCGAGCCATGCTTACGCGGGCATCAACATTAATCGCAACGGGCTACCGCTGAATCCCGGGTGCGGACTGGTTGCCTGCGTCCAATCCAAGCCGCCGGCGATTTCCGGCGGTGGTTGTCTGTAACCGAACAACCTATGTGCGGCAAACGGCCTCGATGTCGATTTAGATGCTAGGCTCTTTCGCCTAACGCGTTAGGCGGGTTTTGGAGGGCGTGGCACGCAGCGTGCACGGGGCATTGCCGTGGCACGTCCCCAAGCCGTCAAAGATTTCACGCCTTTGACACGTTTCCAGCCTGCCATGCGCCGCGTGCGGCGCCGTTGGGTTCCCATTGCGAATGCACCGCGCGGCGCTTTCGATCTTGCAGGCGCGAACACGACAGCGCTGGCTTTTTGCGAACGGCTCGGTCGGGGCGACCCCGGACCGGCGGCCAGGTGCGACCCCCTTCCCCAAACCGAACCCCCAGCGCCCCGTCGGTGCCCACCCCAAGAGAAATGAACGTGCCTCGCGTCCCGCGAATACGCTGGCTTCTTCTGCCAGCCGTCCTGCTGGCATCGATCGTGGGGGCCGCTCCCGAGGCCGATCCGCTAGAGACAGGTGAGAAGGCCGCGAGCGAGTGGATAAAGGTCCGTCTGGAGACGACGCGAATAGAGGGCGCCTGGGTATCCGAGCGCCCGCTTCTTGAGTCGACGGTAAATGCGCTGAAGGAGCGCGCGACGACGCTTGAGGACCAGCGCGACCTCCTCATTGCGAAGACCGCCAGGGACCGCGAGGAGATCGGGCTGATGGAGGCGAAGAACAAGGCCGCGGAGGAGGACCTGCACGCTGCTGAGACCAGGCTCGGCACCGTGGTGGGAAAGCTCATCGAGCTTCGGCCGAACCTGCCGCCCCGCCTGTCGGACGCGCTGGACCTGTCCTACCAAAGCCTCGGCAACCCGGGATTGGGCACCGGGGAGCGCATGCAGCTTGCGATGACGGTGTTGAACCGCTGCCTGCTCTTCAATCGCACGGTGACCTGCGAGGAAGAGGTCCTAATGATCAGTGGCGAGGATGGCGCCAAATCGCTCGAGGTCATCTACTGGGGGCTCAGCCACGGCTACGCGCTGGATCGAAGCTCGGGAAAGGCATGGTACGGCTCGCCGGGCCCCCACGGCTGGAAATGGGAGCCACGGCCTGACGCCGTCGGCGCGGTCGAGAGGCTGATCTCGGTATACAACGACAAGACCGACCCGGATTTCGTCGCGGTGCCTGCGACCCTGGGCCAACCGGACCCGGAAGCCCCCGAGAGGTAAGCGCGAATGAAGGCCCGACTCCTCCCGGCACTTGCCTCGGTTTTCCTGTTCACGGCCGGCGTGCGTGGCGACCAGACCTTCGACGACGCGATGAGGCGCGCGACAGCCGACTACACCGAGCGTCTGCAGAAGGCTGCGGACGAGCTGAACACCGCCCGCAAGCGCATCGCGGACGAGAAGGCGCCGTTGCTGGGGGAAATGCGCTCCGCCGAGGACCGTATCGTCACGGCCGGCAGCCAGATCGACCGGTTGGGAACAGGAAAGGAGGATGCGTCCGAGCAGCGCCGAAAGCTGCTGGGGGACCTGGACGCCATCCGCAAGAACACGACCTATATCGAGACGTTAGCCCACGACGGCCTGGCGGCGTTCGGCGAGAGCCTTGCGCCGGGCGAGGGCCAGCTTCTCTCCGCTCGCGTGCAGGCGCTTGAGCAGAAGCTCGATGACACGTCAGCCGGTCCGAACGGGCAGGCCGCGATCGACGTCGCGGAGTTTCTGCTCGGCCGCACGCGGCGCGCGCTCGGGGGATACACGGCGCCTGGACGCTCGCTGATCGCCGGGAACAACCAGGTGTTCCAGGGGACGTTCGCCTTTGTCGGCCCCGAGACCTACTTCCAGGCTGACCAGGGCGGCGCCGCCGGCACGGTGCGCCCGCGGGCGGGATCGGTCTACCCCGTCACCTACGTGCTGCCCTCATGGAAACCGGAGGAGTCGTCGGCCTTTTTCCAGGGGAAGCCGGGGATGATCATCGCCGACGCATCGGGCGGCAAGGCATTGCGCCTCAAGGAAACCACGGGAACGTTGCTGGAGCATGTCCAGAAAGGCGGCCTCGTCGCCTACGCGATCATCGGCGTCGGGTTTCTTTCGCTGGTGATGATCGCGCAGAAAATCGGCGACCTCTGCCAGCTGACGGTGGACTCGCCGGCGGCGGTGCGGGCCTGCCTGGCAAGCCTGTCCAGCGGCTCGCGGGCGCATGCGGAGCAGGCGATCAGGTCGCTGAGGGCGCCGGTTCGGGAGATTTTCCTCGTCGGCCTGCAATATTGCGACAGCCCCAAGGAGATCCTGGAGGAGCATCTCCAGTCCGTGCTTCTCCGGCAGAGGCTCCATTTTGAGCGCCGTCTTTCCCTGCTTGCCGTGATCGCCACCGCGGCGCCGCTCATGGGCCTCCTGGGAACCGTGGTCGGCATGGTCAGGACCTTTGCGCTGATAACCGTCTTCGGGACCGGCAACGCTGGAAAGCTCGCCAGCGGGATTTCCGAGGTGCTCGTGGCCACCGAGCTGGGCCTGGTCGTCGCCATCCCGACGCTGATCGCCCACGGCTTCCTGGCGCACCGCATCCAGAGGAACCTTTCATTGCTTGAAAGGTACGCCCTTGAGTTTGTCACCGCTGCCGAGACCGCGGCGACCGCGGGCAAGCCCGTCGCCGCATGAAGGCCCTCGTCGAACTCGTGGAACGGGGCGGCCCCGTGATGGTCGCTATCCTATGCCTGTCGGTGGTGCTGTACTCGAGGTGCTTCAGGCTGCTCCTTTCGCTTTGGAGGTCGAACCGCCAGCTCGACCGCCCCTTCGCGGTCCGGGAGGCGCAGCTGCCCCAGCTTCGGCGCAGGCGGGAGGAGGTCCACGAATCCTTCCGCCAACAGCGCCTCGCGCTGGGCGCAATGATAACGGCGGCGCCCCTGCTTGGGCTTCTCGGCACGGTGAGCGGCATGGTGACCACTTTCGAGAGCCTGTCGGGGCACTCGCCAGAGAAGATCATGGAGGGGCTTGCGCGCGGCATTTCCGAGGTTCTCGTGGCCACGGAGTCGGGGCTGGTCGTCGCGATACCGGCGCTCCTGGTGGTCCACATCGCCAACCGTGCGCTGCGCAAATACCTGCAGAAGATGAATCGAATCGAGAACGGCGCCTGGCAAATCGCGTCACCATGATAGGCAAGAACATCGGGGGAAGCAGGTTCGAGGTCACCCACATCGACATGGTGCCGATGGTCGACTGCATCATGGTGCTCGTGATCTTCCTGATGATCAGCAGCGCGTTCATAAACGACCCCGGCGTCGAGGTCCAGAAGCCCGACGTCAGCGGATCGATCAGCGGCGATCAAAACGCTCTGCTGATCGCTATCTCAGCGGACAACAGGATATATTTCGACGGCCAGGAGATCCGCGCCGACCAGGTCGCGGCGGTGGTCCGGCAGGCGTCCATCGGGCGCTTCCCTTCGCTTATCATCCGCGGGGACCGTTCCTCGAACCTGGGCGTGTTCGCGGCGGTCTATTCGGAGGCGAAGCGTTCCGGAATCCAACACGTGGAGTTCGCCACAGCGCGGACCGCCGCACCCTGACGCCGGAAAATGTCGCAGCCGATTTCCATGCTCCCGGCGGGCAAGACCCCAAACTACGCTGCCGACGAGGCGCTTTGCCTGCTCCTGGGCGCGGGCCTCACGTTCGGGCTTTTCCTCGGCATGGCGCATTTTGAAAATGTGAAGCCGGTCGCGCCGGCGCCGGAGATCGAGGACCTTCGGTCGATAGCCGCCATTTCCGAGCCGCCTCCCCCCAGGGTGGAGGATCACTCCCAGGCGCCGGATTCGATCATTCCTCTGACCGGCATCGAGATCGCGGCCTCGGACAGCCCGGTGAAGCTTGCCGTTGTGCCGCCCGACCTGGACAAGATCCTGCCGCCGACGGAGCTCCCCCCCCGGGCGACCATCCAGTTCAGCCAGCTCCTCACCGACCTCAGGCCCAAGGCGGGCGCCTCGGGCGAATTCGACCATGTCTACCAGCAGAATGAGGTCGACCAGCCACCGGCCGCGGTCGTGAGAACGATCGCGAGGGTCTCAAGCCGCGTCCGCGACGACGCGCCGCAGCTTCGCGTCACGCTGCTGCTGATCATCGACTCGGAGGGAGCGGTGACGAGCGCGCGGGTCCTTACGCCGTCGGGCAACGCGAAGTTCGACCAAATCGTGATCGAGTGCGTCAGGGACGAGTGGGTCTTCACGCCCGCCGTCAGGAAGGGGAAGAAGGTGCGATGCATGGTGCAGCAGCTCGTCTGGTACCAGTGGACGAACGGCTCGCCGTTCACCCTCTAGAAGGATGAAGACCCCGCGGCTCCTTTTCCTCGTTTCGCTGGCCGTCGCGCTCGCCGCCGCCGGGCGCGCATCCAATCCCCAGGTCGACGCCAAGCGCATCATAAATGAGTCGAACTCATTCCTGAAGGAGCGCGAGCCCGAGATGACGGAGGAGGAGTACGCGCTTTACGAGAAGGTCGTGACGATTCTGTCGTCCAATCCCGAGTTCGCGGTGAAGCTGCTCGAGGCAATGGAGTCGGAAAAGGAGCCGCCGAGCCCGGCCTTCGAGTTCATTCTGGGAAACGCCTATTATGCCGCCGGCCAGAACGACAAAGCGGAGGCCAACTACCGAAGCTCGGTGAAGCGCTTCCCGACCTTCCTGCGGGCCTGGGTGAACCTCGGCATCCTGTACTACACGACCGCCAGGTACGGCGACGCGGTTCCCTGTTTTTCCAAGGCCATCGTCCTCGGGGACCGCGATTCCACGACCTTCGGGCTTCTCGGGTACAGCCTCCAGAAGGACGGGGACCTTGTTTCGGCGGAGATGGCCTATATGCAGGCCCTGGGCGGCGACCCTTCCAACGCGGACTGGAAGGAGGGGCTGCTGGAAATCTGCATCGAGGGAAAGCAGTTCACCCGCGCCGAGTCGCTTGTGAAAAACCTGATCAGGGAGCGCCCGAGCGACACACGCTACTGGCTGACCTACGCCAACATCCTGCTCTCGGAGGACCGGAAGGTCGAGGCCACCGTGATCCTGGAGACCGCGGTGGGGATGGGATTCACCAGCGTCGAGGAGCTTACCCTCCTAGGGGACCTCTACGCGGAGCAGAACCTGATCCCCGAGGCAGGCCAGATCTACAGCAAGGTGCTGGCCTCGTCCCCCGAGATCGGCGAACAGAAGCTCATCCGCTACGCTAAGACACTGATCTCCAGCGGGAGGCTGCGCGACGCGGAGGCGGTCTTGGACCGGTTCAAGGAGGCTGGCGCGACCGGGGGAATTGAGCTGCTCCAGACCAGGGCGGACCTCCTTGCGGCGGAAAAGAAATGGCCGGAGGCACGCAAGGAGATCGACGAGATCCTGAAGGTCGAGCCCCTCAACGGGCGCGCGCTTGTAAGCCTCGGCCGGGCATATGACGCGGAGGATGAGGTACCCCGGGCGACGCTTGCCTTCGAGGCAGCCTTCAATGTCCCGGCCGCCACCTATGTGGCCAGCCTTGAGCTCGCAAACATCGAGCTCAGGAACAGGCATTACGCCAAGTGCGTGGAATACCTTCAGAAGGCGTTGAGCATCGAGAAAACGGACGCGGTCGAGGACTTCCTCGCGCGCGTCAGGACGCTGGTCGCCAGATAGGCGTTCCCATGGAAGCACCGCGACAGGCCCCATCGACTGGGAAGTTCGAGTTGGGCCGATTTCTCGTCTCCGCAGTGTCAATCATTGCATTTGCCACGCCGGCGTCCGAGGGCGCGAGCGACAGCAGGCCGCTCGTGATGGACCAGGTCGTCGTCAGCGAGACGAAGACGCACACGCTCTTCATGGGCGCCGATATCTCGGTCGGCCTGGACAGGCAGCTCTATGCCGTCAACGACGTCTCGGGCAGCTCCTGGGTGATTGTCGTCAACGGGAAGGCGAGGGTCGTCTCCGCGAAGAGCGGGACGATCGACCTTAAGATCTCGCCGTCGCTCAAGCTCACCGATTTATCCGCCACGCTCGCCGGCCTGGACGCAAAGCCCGCGTACTCGGCCAAGAACGACCCGTCCACGAGGTTGACAAAGGCCATGGCAAATGCGGCTGACGTCAATGCCGGGTACCAAGCCAGCGTGAGCCAGTCGCAGGCCTCCCTTGTGCAGGCGCAGAACAACGCCCAATACATCGCCAACACCAACAACCGAGACGCGCCCGCCATTGCGGCTGCCGGAGGTTTTCCGATGGTGATGAGCCCCGCCTTTGGCCCATTGAACGCCAACGTCATGACCGGGATTCGGACGACGGACCTTGACCAGGTGACGGTCAGCGCGGGTTCGGAGATCGAGATGAACGGGGGCGCCGCCGCCTCCCCGGGTTATGACGCGATGGAGGTGACGTTCGTGGCTTCCTCCGAGCACAGGCTCAACAATCCCTACGTCGTGACGATCTCCCAGCTGCACGAGAAGGGGACCAAGCCGGGATTGGTCCGGAAACTGGTCTTCGCCAAGGCGCTGCATCCCATAGACAGCAATCCGACCACCGTTCACTTCTTCGAGGAGGGATTCCCTCCGGCCTTCGAGCTGCAGAGTTTCGAGGTCCACCTCTACGACCGGGGCGTGGAAATTGCGACCAACGTCTCGTCCAAGCGCGTGGAGCTGACCCGCGACGAGGCCTTCGAGTACGTGATGGTGGAGTATATCGGCGCCCACAAGGGCGAAACGCTGCCCGCGCTGCCCGCCATGGGAAGTTTGCCCGCGGACCTGCCCGCGCTGCTTGCAGAGGGAAAGTACGGTGCCACCTACTATGTGAAGGTCTCAAAGGACGGCCTCGCCCGAGGGATCTTCCTCGACCCAGGATGTTCGGAGAAGACCGGGGATCCCTATCTTGAGTCGGCGGTGAAGAACATCCGGTTCAAGCCCGGGCTCGACAAGGGAAGGCCCGTGGACGGCATCGCACCGCTGAAGCTGGGCCAGCTGACGATCTAGTCACGCAACTGGCGGCCGCGCCCGTCACCTGGGCAAAGCCCTCCGCGCCCCCAGCGTGATCTGGACGGTGCGGGGCACCTGCGCGCTCGGGCCGATTACCTGGAGCTCCATCGCGTCCCCCTTTTCCTTCTCGCCGATCTTTTTCAATCCGTTGATCGAGTAATCCGTGATTGGAACTCCGTCGATGCGCAGCACGCGATCCTGGGCCAGCAGGCCCGCCCGCTGCGCCGCCGAATCCCTGAAAACCTCGACGATCACCAGGTCCCGGATATGCGCGTTGTTCGATATGAGTCCGAACATTCCGACGCTGGCCGAGCACCGGATCCCGATGAATCCAAGCGGGCCCGCATTCACCATTACGGGCGCCATCTGCACCGGCGCGCCGCCCTGCGGGGCATCTTGGGCGCCTGCGACCGTGGCGATCAGTATAAAAGGAGTCAGCAGGAGCTTCATGTGAGGGGTCATTGCCGAAGGGCGGTTGGTCCGGGGACCCTCAGCGTGCCGTCCCTTTGCCCCGCGGCGAGCCTGCACTATGCCGAACCGCCGGAACTCACCTCGATCTCGTTGTCGCGGATGCCGCGATAGATGGCGGCCGAGGCGATCCGGCTCAGCACGAAGATGCCGATGACCGAGATTCCAACCAGGCCGAAATGGTTGTTCGGCGCGCCAACGCCAGCCCAGACGGCCTTGCGGCTTCAGCCTGTCGCCCACGAGACCGAGGATCTCGATCCCGCCCGCCAGCAGGGCCACCAGCACCGAGACGAACGTGATGGTGCGGTTGTAGCAGAGTTTTCGCAGGGGCTTGACGAACGCCCACCGGTAGGCGCTGGGCATCCGCACCCCACCGGTGGTGTCGATGAGGGCCATCCCGGCGGTGAAAAGGGTGGGGAGGATGAATTTCGACCAGATGCGGATCCCGGTCGATGCCTCCCTTGCGCAGATCCCGAGCGACGCGACCTCCGTGGCGGTGTCGAATCCGAGGCCGAAGAGAAAACCGATCAGGTACATCTGCCAGCTCCGGCCGATCAGGTGATCTCATCCGGTCCATTGCCGTCCGTCCTTTGAAATCTACCTTTCATCAGATTTCTGGCTTCGAACATGGAGATTGCGGGTAGGTTGCGCAAATGACCCTTGAACGTGAGACCGCGGCCCGGTGGGTATTCGCCTTGATGGCCGGAATCCATCTTGCCGGTTCCCTGAAAGCCCAGCCGCCGATGCCCGTCTCCGCGACGGGAATCGTATTTGCCGCCGACGTTCCGCTGGTTGAATTGAACGGCGTCCCCTGCGTGGAGGTGAGGATCGGCGATGGTTCCCCGGTCCTGTTCGGTGTCGATACGGGAAATGTGAACACGCTGATCGACACAAAAATCGCGAAATCGGCCGGGCTCGCACTGGAGGGGCTGCCTCCGCCTGCGCCTGCGGGTTTCTACCTGACTTCCATTCCCCCAATTCACATTGGCCCCGTCATGATCGGCGGCAGGCGAGGGGTAGCGCTTGATTTTTCCGCCAACCAGCTTCCGGCTGGGATCGCCGGGACCCTCGCCTATACGGTGTTCAAGGATCGAATTGTCCAGATGGACTTTGCCGCCGGCCGGCTCCGCATTTCCGACATCCTGACGGGACCTGTCTCCATCCCCGGCCCTCGGGATAGCCTTTCCCTCATCAGGTTCGGCCGCAATGGCCCGCCGATCGTCGTGGCGCAGGGATTCGAGTTGGAGGGCAAGCCCGTCAGCGCGCAGGTGGACACCATGTACACGGGATCGATGCTGATCTACTCAGCGTCGCTGGCCAAGCTGGGCCTTGAATCGTCGGCCAACACTTCGGCCACTGAATTTTTTCCGCTGACCGATGGCGGTGTGAAAATGAAAGTCGCCGAGGCCCGGTCCGAATCCTTTCATGGCACCCCCCTGGGGGCGGGTCGCCTCAAGGTATATTTCCCCACCCTCGGGGTGCACGAGCCCGATGGACTTTTTGACGCGACAGTTGGCATCGCGCTTCTTGGCGACGCGGTACTTACGCTCGACTTCCACGACAGCACGATCTCGGTGAGCAAAGGCTCGCTTTCCGGCTAGCCTGGCACTTGCGGGCGGATCCTTGGCGATGAACGGAAATGGCTGACCGTCTGGGTTATCAGTCGGATTGCGGGAATACGGTTTTCAGGGGAGATCCGGCGCATCGTTGCGCAATATGCTCTCCATGAATCTCAAGGATATCACAGAAGGCGTGATTCGGATCATCGCGTTCCTGAGTGCGCACGCCAAGGGGTTTTCCAATTGACCTACGATACCGACGCGCAGCGATTTCTTGGTGATGGCGGTTGTGCGGGGAATCCGGCTTTCCTCGTAGGATCGCAAGGCAGATTCGGCATCGCCTCCTTGACCTAGACAGTGGGCCAAGGCCACGGCGTCCTCAATTGCCTGACAGGCTCCTTGTCCGAGATTTGGCGTGGTGGGGTGCGCCGCGTCTCCGAGCAGAGTGATGCGCCCTTTACCCCAGGATTTGAGCGGCCGTCGGTCAACGATGTCATTGCGAAGGATGCCATCGTCAGTGGCTTCAATCAGTTCCGGGATCGGAGAAACCCAGTCTTGAAAGCAGTCCATTGCGTCGGCCCTTCGCCCGCAATGCGCATCCGCCATTCCTTCCGGGGTGTTCCTTGTGCCATACCAGAAGACTCGAAGTCGCTGCCCCGGTGGTTGCCGCCATGAGCGGCGCCGACGAGTCGGCCTGCGCGCTCGTCAAATCGGACGTATACGCCGCGCTCGAACGGGTGGGCGTCCCTCTGTCCTTCCGTTATGGTGCCCGAGTTGTCACCGGCGACCGTAGGCGATGAACCGGCGCGAGCTGCCGAACTCGGATTCAACCCCCGTCTTGGTTTAGCGTGGGCTCCCGGTGCATGGCGCGGGAGAAACGGGGCGGCCAACGGGACTCGAACCCGCGACCCTAAGATTCTCAATTTAGGGCGCCAGCGATGGATCAACGGGTTGCAAACGCGGCGAAACCCTAGACCGCCTGCTGCATTGGGGGGTCAGATATGGCACATTTGACCAGAAGCAGTTGGCTTCGTCCACCGAGGCCCCGAATTCGAGCATTTTTGCGTGCAAATCCATAAAGGTTGAATCAACCTAATTATATGCCTAACCAACTCGCTCCAGACAAGCGCCGACAAAGCCTGGCTGAACATGCAGCTGTTCTGGCCGTGCTCGCCGAAATAGCCCGCAACGAAAACGTCCCCGTCATGGCGCTCCTGCGTCAGGCGACCCGGGATTTCGTCAGAAGCCATGTCACAGCAACGCCGGCTAAGGCGCAAGCGCTGCGAGCAGTTGCGTGGCTGGAGATGCCACGAATGCCTATGCGATTTAAAACGCCGGCGAAGGTTGCAAGGTTCAAGCGAGCACAGCGCGAATTCGATCGCGTGATCTTGGATCTGGGTCTCGCCAATCCGGTCTCAATCCAAGATCGCAACTCCATCGTGTCGTCTTCTCAGGCCATCAAGCTAATTGATTTTGACAGGAGCCATGCCGCTTCCAGCTGACGTCGAGCCACGCGCTCCGGCTGATTTCGCTTCGGCCCTTGCGACGGCTGAACCCTTGATGTTGGTGGGCGGCCAAGCCGTAAACCTCTGGGCGCTCTACTATCACGATCGATCAATGGAATTTGCACCCTTCGTTTCGCGGGACGCGGACGTACTGGGTGACCGCGCCACGCTTGAGGAGCTTGGCAGGTTGGCGGGCGTTAAGCCCCAATTCTTTCCGCTGCGGCCGCCGAGCAACGAAGTCGGGGTGGTGATCGCAAAGGATTCTAACGGACTACCCTTGCTCATTGAAGTGCTTCGGTACGTAAACGGGGTGAACAACGAAGAACTTCGTGAACCATCCTACACGCTCGCGATAGGGGAGCGCCAGATTCACGTTCTGGTTCCCGGTCCGATCGCATTGCTAAAGGCGAAACTGGCAAATGTGGTCGACGTCAAACAGGAGGGACGCCAAGACACCAAACACGTGCATATTCTCGCGCGAATCATTCCGGCGTACCTGGAAGATCTCCGCGATGCAGCGGCAGGCGCGCGAATGGAAGAACGAAAACTCATCGAATTTCTTGATCGGTTGTTGGCGGTTCTAACGGCTCGCCATAACCGGAAGGTTTTGAGCGACTACGGAATTGAAACCCGGCAGCTATACGGGACACTGAATAGTGAAGGACTGCCTAAGGTTCGGGCATTCCTTGAGAAACGTCTGCCGCGATCGCTGGCAGATTAAAATGGGGCGGCCAACGGGGCTCGAACCCGCGAGCCCAAGATTCACAATTCCGCAGGCCATTGGTTACCTGCAGGTTGCAACAGCATATTTGGACTGTCTTTCGGGTTTCCTTCGGGAATTTCATGCCGCGCCGTTGCCATTCGAACTGCAGGCAATGGCCATGGAAAGAGGATCGCCTCCTTGAAAACGATGTAGGCGCGCCAATGGTGAACCGGCCCTTCGGATGCGTCCCGCCAGGCGCCCCGGTCAGCTTTCAACCGGGCGGATCCTTGCCAATAATCCTCGGCTTCAGCGGGTCTTTATCGGTATGAGCGCCTCAATTTCCGTGCCCGCGCGGCGGACGGATTTGATCTTGAGCGTTCCACCAACGAAGTTCGCCCGCTCGCGCATGCTAAGAAGTCCGAGGCCGCCCTTATCTATTCGCCTGGCCGGAGCGTCGTCCTGGTCGAAGCCGATCCCGTCGTCGTTGATTACCAGCTGAACGAAGGCGCCCCGCTGCCTCAGGGACACGGTGACGCGGCGCGCATTGGCGTGCTTTTCCACGTTTCGCAGGGCCTCTTGGAGGATGCGGTAAATGGCCAACTCGGCGTCTTCGGGAAGCCGTGCGGCAAAGTGCATGCAGGTCAGCTTGACCGACACGCCTGTCCGATCCGCGAACTCCGTTCTGGCGTCGCGCAGCACGGCGACCAAACCCACGTGGTCCAATAGACTGGGTCCCAGATTGTGTGAAATGCGCGCGACCTCGTCGGCAATTGCGCCGAGCATATCGCGGAGCTGCAGCGCTTTTTTCCTCGACGGACCGTCATGGGCCGGAAGGGCATCCAACAACGCCTGGCTGCGGAAGACGACGGCGCAGATGAGCTGCGTAATGTTGTCATGCAATTCGAAGGCCACGCGCTCGCGCTCGTCCTCCTGCACTTGCACCAGGCGGTGCGTCAATGCCCGCAGCAGTTCCTCAGTCCGCCGGGATTCCGTCATGTCGGTCACCACCATCGCGACAGTCGCGCCATTGAAACCGTTGCCACCCTGAGGACGCATGGAGATTTGAACCGGCAACCGGGAACCGTCGCCCGCAATCAACAGAGCAAGGGCTTTAGTGCCGGATTTATCTGCCCGCAACAGGAGTGGTCGGAGGGTTGTGCGGTCCTCGGCGGAGAGAAAACGGCGCAGGGAACTGCCCATCACCTGCTCGAGCGGGCATCTGACCATTTTGGCGAAGCACTGGTTGGCATAAAGTATCGTCTTCTTAGGGGTGAGGATCAACGCCCCTTCGTTCATGGATTCGATGAGCATGCGGTAGGCGCGTTCGGCGCCCTGCAGCGTGAACACCCGGTCGCCTTCTTCGCTCGCGACGACCACCGCATCCACTTCTCCGTTGCGTATGGCGCGGAGCGCTTCCTCCGCTTCGGCGAGGCGCAGGCGCAGCTCCTTGAGTTCGCCGGCGGGCGCGGGCGGGGAGGATCTCCTGCGGGCAGCCATTTTCAGACCGAGAAGTCTCTTTTCGGGATATGTACCTGTCCGACGAACAGATCGGCGGCGTTCAGCATGTTGCCGATGAATCGGCGCACCGGCCGCGGGAATTCCTTTATCAGTGTCGGCGTCGCGACGATCTGGTTTTCCTTCGCCAGCTGGGGCTGCTGGTAGATGTCAATCACCTCCAGTTTGCACCCGCTCGGCTCGGCCTCACACAACTGCTGGACGTGCAGAACGGCTTGACGCGACCTGACGCTGGCCCCCGCTACAAACAACCGCAACATGTATTTGCCCTCCGGTTGGGCGGCAGGCGAATGGTAATGGGCCTTCATCGCGCGCTTGGCTCTTCTTGGTTTCAGGGGACTTGGTTTCGGCTAGACGACGGGGCGCAGATCCATGCCGACGAGCACCCGTTCGGTGTCGGAAAGGTTGCCAATGATTGTTCGAATGGGCTTCGGCAACATGCGCACCACGGTGGGAGTGGCCAGGATTTGGTCGCCCTTGGCGAGGTGGGGCTGCTTCAACAGGTCAATCACCGTGATGCGATAACGGCCCTTGAGGTGGACTTCGCAAATCAGCTTCAAGTTTGCGCGCGCGGCCTCCGATTTTGGCGTCTGGTCCATCACGTAAAGTTTTAAATGCCAGAGCTTTGAATATCCATTACTGGACATTGAAGTGAGCGGGCGAACCGGCCCGGCCTTCATCTCGCTCCCTTTCCGTTTCTGTGGTTGTCGCGCGCCTCGCCCGGCACCGACACGTCAGCCTGGCGCAGGCGCCCCAATTCGGTTCGCTCCGTCGTCAGCAAGCGCGTTTGCGTTCCGACCTGTTCATCGATGCGCCGAAGTTCCTCGGCGCCTGCTTCATGCTCGGAGCGCAGGCCGCCGATTTGCCTTTCGAGCGCCAGGCGCGTGCGTTCCAGTTCGCGCTTGCGACGGGCGGCTTCTTGGTGGCTGGCAAGTGCCTCGGCTTTTTCGCGGGCGGTCTGAGCCGCGCGAGCTGACCCGGTCAACACGCCACTGGGGCCGATGTAGGCGTCCACAAGGTCGATGCCCTTGGTCGAAATTAGGAATTCGCGGATCTGGTTGGAGTGTGCCATTCCGCGCGCCTTGAGCACGTAGAGCACCCGGTTGCGTTCGCCGTTGCCTTCGAAGTCTTGNNTGACTTGTCCGGCCTTCAAATAATCAATCAGCCGCGTTATCATCCCCTTGGTTTCGGAGTCGGTGCCCGCGTCCATCAGGCTGGTAATCGGATCCATGATGACGACCGCGGGTTGAAACGCGGCGATCTCCTTGAACATCGTGGCCAAGTGCATTTCCAAGCCATAGAGCGATGGCCGCGCCGAGTGAAACCTCACCAGGCCGCTCCTGACCAAGGGCTCCAGGCGCAGCCCGATGGAATGCATATTGCGGATGATTTGATTGGGCGATTCCTCGAACGAGAAGAAAAGCACGCGCTCCCCGCGCCGGGCTGCGGCTTGGGCAAAATTGGCGGAAATGATGGTCTTTCCGGTGCCGGGCGTGCCCGTGAGCAGAATGCTGCTGCCCCGAAAAAATCCGCGCCCGCCCAGCATCGCATCGAGCCGGGGGATGCCGGTGGCAATCCTTTCGTTCGATACTTTGTGGCTAAGCGCCAGTGAGGTGATGGGCAGCACGCTAATGCCCGTGTCGCCGATGAGAAACGGAAATTCGTTCGTGCCGTGCATGGCACCGCGATACTTCACCACCCGCAGATGCCGCGTGGCGATCTGGTCGTTGACCCGATGATCGAGCAGGATGACGCAGTCGGATACGTACTCCTCCAGGCCATGGCGCGTCAACTGCTCGCGCCCGCGCTCGGCCGTTATGACGGCGGTCACGCCTTTGACTTTTAGCCAGCGGAAGAGCCTGCGCAGCTCGGCGCGCAGGATGGCCTCGTCGCGCAGGCCGGCGAACAGCGCCTCCAGCGTGTCCAGCACAACGCGTTTGGCGCCGACGGTGTCGATCGCGTGATTGAGCCGGACGAACAATCCTTCTAGATCATACTCGCCGCTCTCGTGGATTTCTCCGGGCTCGATATGGACGTAGTCGACCAGGATCTTCTTGCGCCGAACCAGCCCCGCCAAATCGAACCCAAGCGAGGCGACGTTTGCCTTCAACTCCGCCTCCGTCTCCTCAAAGGCCATAAACACGCCCGGTTCGTCGAATTGCGTCACGCCGCGAACGAGGAATTCCGCGGCCAAGAGCGTCTTGCCGCACCCCGCACCGCCGCAGATCAGTGTTGGCCTGCCTCTCGGCAACCCACCGCCCGTTATTTCATCGAGACCCTGGATGCCCGTGGGGCACTTGGGTAAGATTATCACTGGCGAATTGAGCTTGGGCCCATTTTTGGTCATTTATAGAGCATCGTTATCCCAGCAAGGATAAGACAATAGCCCAGCAGCCGTTGATTTATGGGGTGTTCACCCACCCATGGCGGGCAGAAAATGGGCCGGCCAACGAGACTCGACCCACGGCCCCAGGTTGCGAATGGCATCAAGCCACGCGGTCGATCACACCTCAGGCGACACACTGCGCTCGGGTTGACCTTGTGAGCCTCGCAGTCGGCCTTCGGCCAACAGAAATTCAAAACTCAATCCTGGCAACGAGCTACGATACGCTGCTGATTGACCCGCGAACTCAAAATGTCACGGTGATAGATGCGGTTTTACCTTCGGGATGCAATCGCTCTAACTGACAGCGTGCGTCGGTCCAGTCGCAGCCTAACGGGGGTCTGTCGCGTTGCCCAAAAAGCCTGCTCCAAAGCTCCCGCTCAACACTCAGCACCGACGACCGAGCTAGTGCGACGGGGCGATGTTATCGGGTTGGTCCAGAAACTCGCGTATTGCGAGATTAACAACGTCCGGTCGCAGGTGGAACGTTCCGTGGTTGCTTGCAGGCACAATCATCAGTTGGCCACGCGGCAGGCCCCGGTATATCTCGGCGTTCTCTTCGATCGATGTGAAGTCGTGGTCGCCAGCCATGACGAGTACGGGTATTTGAATTTTTTTGAA
>PLKS01000129.1 GCA_003140665.1 Opitutaceae bacterium | reverse complement strand
CCTGAGGACATGAAATTAGAGGTTTCAGATATGCGAACTGGTTTGGCTCCTGCTTGGTAGGTCCGATGCACACATTGCCCATAAGCCCGTTCAGAATCATCCCGCGGCACGCGGCGCCGGTTGCACTCGCCTTGCTTCTCACCGCGGCGGCACGCGCACAGCAGGCGCCGGCGAGTCCGGCGCCCGCCGCTCCGCAATCGACTGCAAGTCCGGCCCCGGGCGTCGTGCAAACGCCGGCAGCCCCGGCACCCGGACCGGCGGAGAACTCGGACATCACCCGACTCGCCCAATACACGGTGAGCGACGTACCCCTCGAGGACCAGATCCTGCCGACCGTCCGCCCGGTGGACAGTGTATTTGGCGACTCGTCCAACGTCCTCGATATTCCCCGGGCCGTGTCGATGGTGGACAAGGCCTGGATGGACGACCGGCAGGTCACCAATGCGATGGATTTCGGGCAGTTTTCACCCGGGGTCTACTCGCCCGCGCGCTACGGCGTCCCGGCTACGCCCCTCGTGCGCGGGGACAACGCGGAAATGTACGTCAACGGGCAGGCGGAGCTCTTCACGACGTCGAGCATCTTCCCGAGCTTCAACGGCGTCGAGTCGATGGATGTCGTAAAGGGACCCGGGTCGGCCGTCTACGGCCCCCAGAGCCAGGGAGCCGGCGGCTACGTCAACTTCACGACAAAGGAGCCCTATTTTGACCATGAGCACACGGACATCTCCCTCACGCTCGGGTATCTGACGAGCGGGCACTCGTATTCCAATCCGGAGGCCACGATAGACACGAGCGCGCCCGTCAGCGACGACCTCGCCTACCGGGTGAGCTACCTGAGCCGTTTCGGCGACGGCTACTACCAGAATGAGAAAAACCAGAGCCAGGACATCTTCACCGCCCTCACCTACCATGCGACGAAGGCCCTCTCGCTCGAATGGTGGGCCCAGTTCTACGAGAACCTCTTCGGCGACGTAACGGGCGTGAACCGGGTCACCCAAGACTTCATCGACCATGGGACCTACATCGGGGGCAACGTGAACGCCTATCCGGATGACCCGCCCTTCGGGATGGGGTATACGGACGGGTCCTACGGCGTGCTCAACCCGACGACGGCGTACACGGTCAAGCTGCCCTGGTACAAGGTCCTGCTCTCGCCGGGTGACAGCTCGCGCACGGGCCGCCTCCAATCCCAGCTCATTGCCACCCTGAGCCTCGGTTCAGACTCGAAGGTCGTCAACCGGACTTATTTTGAGGACGCGAACGACCGGGAATTCAACCTCTGGGGCTACAGCGAGTACATGCCACTGCAGGCATCCTTCCAGGACCGCCTCGAGTACCACCGCGACTTCGACATAGGCGGAATCGACAACAAGCTGATCGCCGGCGGCGATTTCCGGTACACGCGGATCATCGCCTACCAGGACTTCGCGGTTGAGCCCTTCTTCTACTTCGACCTCTACCAGCCGTCGTCCACGCTCGTGTTCCCGGCCTATGCGCAGCTCGGCAACACCCTCGGGGCGCCTTACCTGGTCCCGGGCCATTCCAAGTACGGCGCCTACCTGGTGAACGACTCCGCCAACCAGGACTCGCACATCTATGACTCGGCAGCCTTCCTCCAGGATACCGCGAACTTCGGCAAGAAGCTCTTCGCGATCGCCGGCTTTCGGCTCGATCACATCGACGCCGACGACGGCAACCCCGCGCTCAACCAGGTCCAGGATCCCGTGACCGGGGCGTTTTACAGCCCCGGCATATACATCCCGCGCGGGGGCATCTTCTACGCTTCGGACAGCGTCAACGACCCGTCCTACTTCGCCAGCGTCGTGTTCAAGGCCACGGAAACCAGCTCCTTCTACCTCACCTACACCGTCGTCGACGCCGTATTGGGCTCGAACAACTTTGGCGGCGTGAACGTGGCCGAGATCACGGACGGCGCCAACACCCCGATCGGGACCCCGGCGCAGTACCTCGCGCAGATGCACACGTCGCTGACGACGAAGAGCACCCTCTACGAGGCGGGCTACAAGCAAAGCCTCCTTGGCAACACCCTGTATGTCGACGCGTCCGTCTACCAGCAGCTGAAGAGCGAGCCGCAGATTGAGGGCCCCGCATTCCTGGTGAAAGCCGAGGGAATCGAGCTCGACGCCGTCTACCAGCCGACAAAGGCGCTTTCGTTGAATGCCAATTTCACCTACCAGGACGTCACCGACTACGGATCGTCGTTCTTCCAGCAGACGAACAACTACCTCGACGGCTATCCCGTCGGGTTCATGGTCGACGGCCAGTCGGGGACCGGCGACGGCAGCCCTAACTACAGCTCGGTCCCGGAGAACAACTATGCGGGCTACTATTCGCCCCCGGGCTCGAGGATGAAGGCCCCGGGCGTGCCCGAGGTCCTTGGAAACCTGTTTGTCCAGTACGAGTGGAAATCGGGTTTCGGCTTCGGCGTGGGGCCGCAGTTCCAGGGGAGGCAGTATGCAAACGACCAGGACACCCTCCATATCAAGTCCGAGGTCGAGCTCGACGGCTTTGTCTACTACCGCCGAAAGGCCTGGGACGTGACGATCAACCTGAAGAACATCACCAACGAGCGGATCCTGGACCCGGTCGACGTGACGTTCGCCGGCAACGACGTGGTTTATGTTCGCCCTCCGATAACGGCCTCGGTCACCCTGCGCTACCACTTCTGATGTAGATCATGGCGAACCCCGACCCCGTGCTTGTCCACGACTGGCATCCCCTTGCGAAGGCCGAGGATGTGGCCGGGGGAAGACAGGTCGCCGCGCGGCTCCTGGGCGAGGACCTGGTGCTATGGTCGACCGGCGGGAGGTTCCACGCGTGGCGGGACCTCTGTGTCCACCGGGGCGCAAAGCTTTCGCTCGGCAAGGTGAAGGACGGATGCCTGCAGTGCCCCTACCATGGATGGACCTATGACGAGAGCGGGATGTGCGTGCTGATTCCCGCCCACCCCGGGCAAAAGCCGCCGCCCAGGGCGCGGATAACGGCCTTCCAGTGCAGGGAGGCCTATGGGTGGATCTGGGCGTGCCTGTCGGAGACGCCCAACGAGCTTCCTGTCTTCCCCGAGTGGGAGGCGGACGACGCGAGCAAGTTCGCGATGGGACCCTATGAAATGGACGCGAGCGGGCCCAGGATCATCGAGAACTTCCTGGACCTGGCCCACCTGCCGGTCGTCCATGAGGGCATCCTCGGGATCGAGAGCCGGGCCGAGATCGCCCGATACAGCGTGGAAAAACGGGCGGATGGCGTTTACGCGACGGACATCGTGGTCTGGCAGCCGGACCCCGATGGGTCGGGGATGCCCGCCGCGGCCCACTACACCTACAGGGTCATCCGTCCCCTGGCGGCCTATCTTTCCAAGCAGGCCGGAACGAGCGTGTTCACGATGATGATCCTGGCGACTCCCATCGACGAGGCCCGGTCGAAGGCCTGGATCGTCTTTTCCATGAAGGGAGCGAAGGCCACCTCCCAGCAGCTCATCGACTGGACCGAGAGGGTCTTCCTCCAGGACAAGCCCGTGGTGCAATCCCAGCGCCCCGAGCTGCTCCCCCTCGACCTGCAGGCGGAGCTTCATCTCAACTGCGATCGCACCTCGATCGCCTATCGTCAGTGGCTGAACGAGCTCGGCGTCGGATTCGGGACCTCCTGAGCGCGCCGCCCGATCCCGGACATGATCGACGATCCCGTCCTGCTCAACGACTGGCACGTCGTCGCCCGCGCCTCCGAGCTCGCGGCGGCAACCGCGAGGCCCGCCCGGCTGCTCGGGGTCGACCTCGTCGTCTGGAGGACGGACGGGGCGATCCAGGTCTGGGACGACCTGTGCGTCCACCGCGGGGCCAAGCTTTCCGCTGGGCGCGTGCGGGACGGCTGCCTCCAATGCCCGTATCATGGCTGGACCTACAGCGTGTCTGGCGAGTGCGTTAGGATGCCGGCGCACCCGTCCCAGAAGCCGCCGGCCCGCGCGCACACGAACGTCCATCCCGTGAAGGTCGCGTACGACCTGGTCTGGACCTGCCTCGGGGAGCCGTCGGGGGACATTCCCCCGTTCCCCGAGTGGGACGACCCCTCGTATCGCAACATACCTTCCGGCCCGTACGCGTTCCGGGCGCTCGGGCCCCGCGTCATCGAGAACTTCCTGGACGTGGGCCATTTTCCCTTCGTCCATGCAGGCTACCTCGGGGACCCCGCACACACCGAGATCGACGACTACGAAGCCGAGATCACGCCGTCGGGCGTGATCGCCCGGGACATCCCGATCTGGCAGCCGGACCCGGACGGCACCGGCAGGTCTGCGAAGGTCGCCTATACCTATGAGGCGCTCAAGCCGCTCACCGCCCGGTTCACCAAGTCGCAGGGGGAGCAGCGCTTCAGCATGATCGACATAGTCACTCCCGTTGACGGGAACCTCAGCCTGGCGTGGGCGATCATGGCGATGAACTACTCGTTCGACACGCCCGCGGAAAAGATCCGGGCCTTCCAGGACGAGGTCACCGCTCAGGATCTCCCGATTGTCGAGTCCCAGAGGCCGGAGATGCTTCCCCTGGACCTGCAGNNGTGGGGCTCAAGTATGGAACATCCTGACCGGACGCGCGCCCGGCCCCGGAGGCGCCCCCGACAAGCCGCCGGATGCCGCGGTCAGGCTCCGACCGCGGCAAGGCAGCCGCGCTGAACATGGACCCCGACGTCATAGCGAAGGAGCACGCCGCGTTCTCATCGGGGCATCCGACGCTCAGGAAAAACTACCTCTCGGGACTCGAGAATGTCGCCCAGACCCTGGGGACGATGGCGCCCGCCGGGACCCTCGGGGTCATCATTCCGCTTCTCATCGGCAAGACGGGCAACGGGACCTGGCTCATGTTCCTGGCGGTCCTGGGGATCTGCCTGTTGATTCTCGTCAACATCAACGCGTTTGCAACCCGGTGCGCCTCGGCCGGCGGCCTCTGCACCTACGCCCGCCTGGGCCTCGGGCCCAAAGCCGGGGTCGCCACCGGCTGGNNCCAGCGCGGCGCCGTCGGCGGCCTACTATGCCTGCCTCGTGATCTCCCAGTACTCGGGCATACCCAACTCGGCGCTCCTTGGCGCCTCGGTCACCACCCTCGTGGTCCTCGCCGCCTGGTGGACCGCGTTCAGGGACATGAAGCTCTCAAGCGACGTGATGATCATCATCGAGGTGACGTCGCTTGCCGTGATGATCACGATCATCGCGATCGCGATGTCCAAGGGGGGCGCCTGGATCGACCGTCCGCAACTGACCCTCCAGGGGGCGGGGCCGCGGGCATTCAGCGCGGGCCTCGTCCTGGCCTTCCTCACGATGGGAGGGTTTGAGAGCGCGACGACGCTGG
>PLKS01000120.1 GCA_003140665.1 Opitutaceae bacterium | reverse complement strand
CACCTCAGGCATCATCTAGGCGCGCCTTCGCCGGCCCAAATGGGGCTGCAAATCGGGCCGCCCCGTGCTGCCCTCATCCCGTGCATCTCGACTTCCTGGTCTGCACCGCCTGCGCAAGGCGGCACGACGCGTCCGTGCCGCAGACGGTCAGCTCCTGCTGCGCCAAGCCGCTGTATCCGCACTACGACCTCGAGGCCGCCGGCCGCACGCTCACGCGCGAGGCCCTCGCCGGCCGCGTGAAGTCCATGTGGCGCTACCGCGAGGTCCTGCCGCCGCGGGGCGACGCCGACATCGTCACGCTCGGCGAGGGCTTCACGCCGCTCCTCCCGGCGCCGCGGCTCGGGGCGAGCCTCGGCCTGGGGAGGCTTTCCATCAAGGACGAGTCGCTCAACCCCACCCACAGCTTCAAGGCGCGCGGGATGTCCGCCGCCGTGTCGATGGCGAGGCAGTTCGGCCTCAAGAGGCTGGCCGCGCCGTCCGCCGGCAACGCCGGGGGCGCCCTTGCCGCCTATGCCGCCCGCGCCGGCATGGAGGCCCACCTCTTCATGCCCAGGGACACCCCGCGCGCCAACGTGGTCGAGTGCGAGCAGATGGGCGCGCACGTCACCCTCATCGACGGCCTGATCACCGACTGCGGCGCCGAGGTTTCAAGGCGCAAGGCCGCCGAGGGCTGGTTCGATGTCTCGACGCTCAGGGAACCCTACCGGGTCGAGGGAAAGAAGACGCTCGGCTACGAGCTCGCCGAGCAGCTGGGCTGGGCCCTGCCGGACGTGATCCTCTATCCCACCGGCGGAGGCACCGGCCTCGTCGGCATGTGGAAGGCGTTCGATGAGATGGAGCAGCTCGGCTGGATCGGCGCGGGGCGCCCCCGCATGTTCAGCGTCCAGGCCAGCGGCTGCCAGCCGATCGTGCGCGCCTTCCGGGCGGGCATGCCGACCGCCGACGAGCACGTGGGCGCCTTCACCGTCGCCTCGGGGCTGCGGGTCCCCAGGGCCATCGGCGACTTCATCATCCTCGATATCCTCAGGAAGTCGGGCGGAGGCGCCGTGGCCGTGACGGACGCCGAGATGATCGCCGCCGTGCGCGAGATCGGATCGGCCGAGGGCCTCTTCGCCTGCCCGGAGGGCGCGGCCTGCCAGGTCGCCCTGAAGCAGCTCCTCGCGGCGAAACAAATCGGGCCTGACGAGTCGATCGTGCTTTTCAACACCGGCGCGGGTGTCAAATACATCGAGTGCTTCGGCACATGACGGACATGAGGCTCCACGACACGCAGGGAACGCTACGCTTCGGGCAGCCGCTCCCGACCGCGCGCGGCGCGGTGATCCTCATCCACGGCCGCGGCTCGTCGCCGCAGGACATCGCCGGGCTCGCCGACGTCCTGCCGGACGCGGGCCTCGCCTTCCTCGCGCCCGCCGCGGAGGGCGGGACGTGGTACCCGCAGCGGTTCTTTGTCCCGCTCGAGGGCAACGAGCCCTGGCTGTCGAGCGCGCTCAAGGTGATCGCCCGGCTCGCGGCCGAGGTGCGGGCCGCCGGCATCCCCGGCGACAGGCTGGGGTTCGTCGGCTTTTCCCAGGGCGCTTGCCTGGCGCTTGAATTCGCGGCGCGCCATCCCCTGCGCTACGGCTTTGTCGCCGGCCTGAGCGGCGCGCTCATCGGGCCGCTCGGGTCCGCGCGGCCGCAGGGGGAACTTGGCGGCACGCCGGTGCTGCTGGGGTGCGCCGAGCGCGACCCCCACATCCCGCTCGAGTATGTCGAGCAGAGCGCGAAGACCCTCTCGGCGCGGGGCGCGGACGTGACCAAGCAGGTCTTCCCCGGGGCGTCCCACACGGTCTTCGCCGAGGAGGTGGAGTGGCTGAGGCGCCTGGGTCCGATGGAGCCAGGGGCGGGCACGGGCGACCGGCCCGCGGGCTGAGGCCCAAAATACGGCTTCCGCTGGCGAATTGGGGGCATGTGCCCACGTTGGTGCATGGTTCCGCTCTCGGTCCTCGACCTGTCGCCGATCGTCCAGGGAGGCACGCCCGCCGAGGCCCTCCAGCGCACGCTTGACCTCGCCCGCCACGCCGAGCGCTGGGGATATCGCCGATTCTGGCTGGCCGAGCATCACAACATGCCCGGCATCGCGAGCGCGGCCACCGCCGTCGCGATAGGATACGTCGCGGCCGGCACCTCGACGATCCGCGTCGGGTCCGGTGGGGTGATGCTGCCCAACCACGCGCCGCTGGTCATCGCCGAGCAGTTCGGCACGCTGGAGTCGCTTTTCCCCGGCCGCATCGACCTCGGCCTCGGCCGCGCGCCCGGCACGGACCCGCTGACGGCGCGCGCGCTGCGCCGCGGCCTCGTCGGCTCGGCCGACACGTTCCCGCAGGATGTCATGGAGCTGCAGGCCTATTTCCGCGCGGCCGAGCCGGGGCAGGCCGTGCGGGCGGTGCCGGGGGCGGGCCTGTCGGTCCCGATCTGGATCCTCGGGTCGAGCCTCTACAGCGCGCAGCTGGCGGCGGCGCTTGGGCTGCCCTACGCCTTCGCGTCGCATTTCGCGCCCGACGACCTCGCCGAGGCGCTGCAGCTCTACCGGGGCGAGTTTCGGCCGTCCCCCTCGCTGAAGCGCCCCCGCTCGATGGCGGCCGTCGCGGTCTGCGCGGCCGACACGGACGCGGAGGCAGCCCGGCTCTTCACCTCGGTGCAGCAGAGCCTCGCGAGCCTCCGGAGCGGCATGCCGGGCCCCCTGCCGCCGCCGGTCGAGAGCATGGAGGGCCGCTGGACGGCGCCGCAGAAAGGCATCGTCGACCATGCCTTCCGCGAGGCGATCGTGGGATCGCCCGCGACCGTGAATAGGGGGATCGAGGCCTTCCTCGCGCGCACGGGTGTCGACGAGCTGATGGTGACCGCCTCGATCTTCGACCACGGGGCGCGCCTGCGCTCCTTCGAGCTCGTGGCCCAGCTCTCGGGCGCCGCCAGGCGCTGAACGCGCCAGCCCCGAGGGGCCGCCGCCTCAGACGTCGACCGGCTCCTTGACCTTGACGGGCCGCGGGCTGGCCAGCCTCGACAGCCAGATGCCCAGGCCTCCGAAAAAGAGGACCGCGACAAGGCTCGGGAGCGGCTCGAGGCGGTGGTTGCCGATGTAGACCTCGGGGCCGGTGAACAGCCGCACCAGGTGCACGATCGAGATGAGCCCGAAGATCACGCTTGAAACCCTGAGACCCTTAGCCTGTGGGTTTGTGGTCATGCACCAATGTACCGGGCCATGCCGCCCGCGGGTATGGGGTCTCACCCACCCCAGGGTTTGCGCTTGCCGATACGGCAAAAGACGCTACGGTAAAAGACGTAACGCCCTTTGCCGTATCTGCGGCTCCCCATGAGCACCGCCATCAACCCCTTCAATTTCGAGTCGCCCGCGGACCGGTGGACGTTCACCGACCGCGAGGAGCTGCTCCCTGTCCTGCGGCAGGCGATGGGCGNNGCCGCCGCCGCGAGCCTGACCGAGGTCGCCAGCAAGCTGCTCCAGGCGATCCCGCAGCCGAGGGAGGCCGCCGCCACGAAGATCCTCGGGCTCATCCAGCGGCATTTCAAGAACCTCACGTTCTCGGCCCACGGGTATTTCAGCCTCGGCGGCGACTTTCGCGACAAGGAGGCGGCGGCGAACCTCGACGACGTGCTCAACTTCATCAACGCGCGCGCCGACATCACCGACGAGCTGGTCACCCTCTGCTTTGACGAGTTCCAGGACCTTCGCACCCTGGCCGGGGACCGGGCGGAATGGCGCCTGCGCGGCGTCATCCAGGAGCACAGGAACCTCAACTACATCTTCTCGGGCTCCGACCACCGGCTCCTGGAATGGATGACCGAGCCCAACGCCGCATTCTTCAAGCAGGTGCAGCCGATCCACGTCGGTCCCATCGCCGCCGACCTCCTGGGCGGCTGGATCGACGCCCGGGCCCGAATGGGCGGCCTGCAGGGAGCCGCCTGGGGCAAGGACGTGGTCGCGCTCGCGGGCCCGTGCACGGGCGACGTGGTGAGGCTGGCCAAGACCGTGTTCGACTTCCATGCGGCCAAGCGCGGAGCCCGCGCGGTCACGGAGGCGTTCGACGCCATCGCGCTCGTCGACCTCCGGGACGAGTGTGTCGGGCGCTGGCACCAGTGCTCTCCCGCCCAGCGGGGGGTGCTTCGCGCCCTCGCCCTCGGCAAGGCGCCGCGCGCTGCCGACACGCTTGCGGCCTTCGGCATCCGCAGCGCGTCGACCGCCCAGAGCGCGATCGACGCCCTGTTCGACAAGCAGATCCTGACACGCGACGGAGAACGCCTGATCTTCGACAATCCGTTCTTCCAGCGCTGGGTGGAGGCGAACGCGCCCGAGCCGAAGCCGCCCCCAGCGCCCTGAGGCAGCGCATAAACCATTATTATATTGATACTTCAAAAAGCCGTCATGAACCTGAACCGAAGCGGTGAATGCGGTTTTTCCGACCTGTCGGCAACCGTAGCCCCGGCGACCGGTCTATCGGGACCGATTTGACGTTTTTCCAGCTGCCAACTCAAGAGACACGCCATGAGCGACGAGGAATCGAAGCCTGAGAGGAAGGACCCTCCGCAGGCGGCCAAGGAACCGTCGAAGGAGCCCAAGAAACGAAAGGGTCCCCCGTGGTACAGGCGTCCGGGCATCGTCGGGCTTCTGATCCTCGTCCTGATCGTGGTGGTCGTGGGGGGCGCCCTCGCCTGGCGCCACAGCCGCTCCCACGCGACGAGCGACGACGCCTTCATCGACGGGATATCCGAGGAGGTGAGCCCGCAGGTCAGCGGCCGCGTCACGGAGGTCCTCGTGGACGACAACCAGGACGTGAAGACCGGCCAGGTGCTCGTGAAGCTCGATCCCTCGGACTACCAGAGCCGGCTCGACCAGGCCCAGTCCGCGCTGGCCCAGGCGCAGGCCCAGATGGCCGAGGCGCAGGCGCAGCAGGCGGTGTACGCCGCGCAGACCGACGAGGCCCGCGCCAACCTCGGCACCGCCCAGGCCAACTCGACCGACGCCGCGAACCAGCTTGACCGGTACCGGAGGCTCAAGGGCGCCAATGCCGGGGCCGTTTCAGCCCAGCAGATGGACAGCGCCGTGACCGCGGCGACCAGCACCGCGGCGCAGCTCAGCGCATCCCGCCAGTCGGTGGCCGCCGCCGAGGCCCAGCAGGGCTACGCGAGGACCCTGCTCGTGGCGGCCCAGGCGGGGATCGCGAGCGCGAACTCCCAGGTGGCGCAGGCCGAGCTCACGCTTTCCTACACGCAGATCGAGGCGCGGATCGATGGCCGCACCGCCAGCAAGACGGTCGCGGTGGGAAATGTCGTCAACGTGGGCGTCCCGCTCATGGCGATCGTCCCTCGCGACGTCTACATCACCGCGAACTTCAAGGAGACGCAGCTCGCCCATATGCGGCGCGGCCAGCCGGTGGAGATCAAGATCGACGCCTATCCCGACCTCAAGCTCACCGGCAAGGTCGACAGCGTGCAGCCGGCGACAGGCCAGGCCTTCAGCACGCTGCCCGCCGAGAACGCGACCGGCAACTGGGTCAAGGTGGTGCAGCGCGTGCCGGTCAAGATCGTCTTCGACAAACTCCCCGACGACCCGGACCGCCGCCTGGGCCCGGGCATGTCCGTGGAGGTCTCGGTCAGGATCCGCTGAGCCATGGCGCTGGAACGCTCCGCAGCCGGCGACCACAATCCCTGGCTGATCGCGATCATCGTCTCGATGGCGACGTTCATGGAGGTGCTCGACACCAGCATCGCCAATGTCTCCCTGCAGCACATCGCGGGCACGATGGCGGCCAGCCAGGAGGAAAGCACCTGGGTCCTGACGAGCTACCTCGTCAGCAACGCGATCATCCTGCCCATCAGCGGCTGGCTCTCCCGCGTGGTCGGGCGCAAGCGCTTCTACATGATCTGCGTCGGGGTCTTCGGGGCCAGCTCGCTGCTCTGCGGGCTGGCGCCCTCGCTCGGATGGCTGATCACGTTCCGGATCCTGCAGGGGATGGGAGGGGGCGGCCTTGCGCCCAGCGAGCAGTCGATCCTCGCCGACAGCTTCGCCCCCGAGCAGCGGGGCCAGGCCTTCGCCCTGTACGGGGTCGCGGTCATCGTCGCGCCCACCCTGGGGCCGACGCTCGGGGGATTCATCACCGACAGCTACTCCTGGCGCTGGATCTTCCTGATCAACGTGCCGGTCTGCGTCCTCTCGCTCTTCCTCGTCAAGATGGTGCTGGTGGACCCCCCTGCGGTGCAGAAGGACCGCGAGGACGCGCTCAAGGGCGGGATCAAGGTGGACTTCCTGGGGTTCATCCTGGTGGCCGTCGGCCTCGGCTGCCTCCAGGTCGTCCTCGACAAGGGCACGGAGGACGACTGGTTCGGCTCGGACTTCATCCTGTCGTTCGCGATCATCTCCGGCATTTCCCTTGTCGCCCTGGTGATCTGGGAGCTGGCGAACGACGATCCCATCGTGGACCTCCCGCTCCTCAGGAACCGAAATTTCGCCGCGTCCATGGTGGTGATGTTCGCGACGGGATTCATCCTGACAAGCACGACGCAGGTGCTCCCGCAGTTCCTTCAGACCATCATGGGCTACGACGCGACCAAGGCGGGCCTCTCGCTCACGGCGGGGGGATGCGCCACGTTCGTCATGATGCCCATCGTCGGCCTGCTCATCCGCAAGATACAGCCGAAGTACCTCATCGCCTTCGGCCTGCTCGTCGAGTCCCTCGCCTGCCTCTACCTGAGCGGGTTCAACACCGACATCAATTTCGGCCATGCAGCGCTGGCGAGGATGTTCCAGGGCGCGGGCCTGCCCTTCCTCTTTCTCCCAATAACGACGGTGTCCTATGCCGGCCTGCCCCCCGGCAAGAGCAACAACGCGTCCGCGCTCATCAACACGATGCGCAACCTTGGCGGCAGCTTCGGGATATCGACCGCGGTATGCGTGCTCGCCCGGCGGTCGCAGTTCCATCACGCCCGCCTGGCCGAGGGCGTGACGCCCTTCTCCCTGCGCCTTCCCAACCCGGCCGGCAAGCTGGCGGCGTTTGACCGCGTCCTTGGGCGCCAGGCGGACATGTGGAGCTACATCGACCTGTTCATAGTCCTGGCGATCCTGGCCGCGGCGCTGATCCCCTTCGCGTTCCTGCTGAGCAAGGTCAAACCGGAAGAAGCCCATGGCGCCCACTAGACAGAAGATCGCGCTCGCGGCCGCGGCGCTGTGCCTCGCCGGGTGCATGGTCGGGCCCACCTATCACGAGCCCAAGCCCGCCGTGCCGGCAGGCTTCGGCGAGGTGGGCCGGGAAACCGGACCGGCCGACGCCGCGGCCGATCCCGCGCTTCTCGCCCGCTGGTGGACGGTGTTTCGCGATCCCACGCTCGATTCCCTCGTCGCCCGCGCGCTCAGCAGCAACAGGGACCTCAAGACCGCGGTCTCGCGCGTCCGCGAGGCCAGGGCCGAGGTCGCCGTGGCCAGGGGCGCGCTGCTGCCGGAGCTGGACGCGACGGCGGGATTCGACCGGGCGCTCGGGAGCAAGAATGTCCAGCTGCCCCTCGGCTCCCTGATCGGCGGCTCCGCGCCGGCCTCGGGATCGAAGGCGACCGGTGTCACGAGGACCGCCCAGGCCGATGAGGCGTCGGGAGGCAGCCCCGCCGGTCCCGCGAGCGGCCCCAGCACGAGCTCGCCGCCCGGCGGCCCGACATCCCCCTTCGGCGAGGGCGGCCTTCCCGGCATCACCTCGAACCTCTACCAGGCGGGATTCGACGCCGTCTGGGAGGTCGACGTCTTCGGGGGAACCCGCCGGGCGATCGAGGCGGCCGACGCGCAGGCCGCCGCCGCGAAGGAGGGAGAGCGCGGCGTCCGCGTGACGCTCATCGCCGAGGTCGCCAGCACCTATTTCCAGCTCCGGGAGAGCCAGGCCCGGGAGGCGATCGCCCGCCGCAACCTCGAGGCGCAGCGCCAGACCTGGAAGATCGCGGACGACACGTTCAGGGCGGGCCTGGGCGACGAGGTCCAGGTCGCCCAGCAGGCGGCCCAGCTCAGGGTCACCGAGGCCACGCTGCCGCCGCTCATGGCCATGGAACGGAGCGCCCAGCACGCGCTGGCCTTTCTCATCGGGGACCAGCCCACCGCGCTCGCGGCCGAGCTGTCGCCGCCAAGGGCGCTCCCGGAACTGCCCCCGGACGTGCCGGTCGGCCTCCCCTCCGAGCTGCTGCGCCGCCGCCCCGACATACGCCAGGCCGAGCGGAACCTGGCCGCCACCAACGCCGAGGTCGGCGTCGCCACGGCCCAGATGTTCCCCCAGTTCAGCATGACCGGCTCCCTCGGTCTGGACAGCACCCAGCTCAAGCACCTCCCGGAATGGGGAAGCCGCTACTATTCGATCTCCCCGGGAATCCGCTGGCCTATCCTGGACTGGAGCCGCCTCCATGCCGCGATCCGCGTCGAGGACGAGGAGCAGGCGCAGGCCATGCTGGCCTACGAGGCGGCCGTCGCCCAGGCCCTGCGGGATGTCGAGGACGCCCTTGTCCAATATGAGTCCGAGCACGGCCGCCGCTCGGCGCTCTCACGGGCGGTCATGGAAGCGATGCGGGCGCGCGAGGTATCGTCCCAGATCTACACGCAGGGCCTTGCGGACCAGCTCGCCACGCTGGGCGCGGAGCGGGACCTGCTCCAGGCCGAGGACACGCTGGCGCAGAGCGAGGCCAGCCTGAGGCTGGACCTGGTCGGCCTGTACAAGGCGCTCGGGGGCGGCTGGGAGCTCCCGCGTTAGGGTCCAGGTCGCCCGGCGTCGGCCGGCCGGTCAGAGTATCGGGTCGTTGTTCTTCGGGTCGTCGACCAATGCCTTGAAGCGCGGGTCGTCATGGAGCGGCCGAAACCAGGGGCGCACCGAATTGACGTTCAATCCGAAGGGCACGTGGAGCAGGCGGCCGATTTCCTCCAGCGCGCGGTCCTTCTCGCCGATCCAGGCAAGCGCGATGGCGCAGGTGTTCGAGTTTCCCGGCCCGACAATTGCGTCGCGGGACTCGGGCATGAGCTCGGCGGACTTTTTCGCGGCGCTCATCGTCTCCTCCCTGTCCCCCAGGATCGCATGCGCGAGGCCTATGCTCGCCCACAGCACGGAATTGTCGGGCTGCTCGACAAGCTGCGCCTTCATCAGCGCCAGCGCCTCGGCCGCGCGGGCCCGGGCCGCCTTCATGTCGCCCGACTCGGCGAGGGCTGAGGCCGCGGTCGCATCCTGGTTCCAGCGGGGGTTGTCGGAGTCGTCGTCAAAATAGCGCTGCTTGCGGTCGGCAGCGATGAACTCGGCGAAGTCGCCGCGCGCCAGCGCGAGGCTAGCCACCATGTAGGCGTGCAGCGGGGCTTCCGACGGATCCACCGCACGGTGCGCGAACGCCTCCATCCCGGCGGTCGAGCCATTCGCGCTGAAGGTGGTCCCGGCGAGAAGGGCTTCCGCGGCCAGATTGTGGGGATTCGCGTCGAGGAAGGTCCGAATGATCGACTCGGCCTCTTCGAAGTGGCGGACGTTGGCCAGCGTGCCGGCGAACTCGAGCGCGTAGTTGTTGTTGTGCGGGTCGAGCTTCAGCCCCATGCGAAGATTGGGGATCGCGTCGGCCATCCGGCCCTCGCGCCGCTGGATGAGGCCGAGGGAATAGAACATCGCGGGATCGTTCGGCCGCAGCTGCGCAAGCCGCAGGTACTGCTCGGTGGCGCGCGTGTAGTCCCTGTAGCCATAGTAGTAATAGTCGCCGACGCCCTCGATCACGCCGGGGTCGTCGGGGGCGAGCCGGAGGGCCGTGTCGATCGCCTCCGTCGCGGGCGCAAGCTTCGCCCCCGAGTCGGACTCGAAGTACTTGAACGCCCGCCGGGACCCGAGCTCGGCCCAGGCCACGGCGAAGCTGGGGTCGAGCCGCACGGCCTGCTCGAGGTAGGGAACGGCCTGGGCGCTCGCGCCAAAGTCCGCCGAATCGCGGAGCTGCCTCGCCTTCAGGTAGGCGTCGTACGCCGCGGAATTCTCGGTCGGGCGGCGCGCAAGGAGGACCTTGGCCTCGGGCGAGATCACGGCCTTGAGGGCCTCCGCGATCGCCTGGGCGAGCTCGCCCTGGATCGTGAAGATGTCGGTCAGGTCGCGGTCGTAGGCCTTGGCCCAGACGTGCTCGTCGGTGCGCGCGTCGATCAGCTGGCCGGTGACCCGGACCTTGTTGCCCTCGCGCTGCACGCTTCCCTCAAGGACGTAGGCCACGCCGAGCTCGCGGCCGATCTGCTTGATGGACTTCGTGGTGCCGCGGTACTGCAGGACCGACGTGCGCGAGACCACGTGGAGGTCGCGGATGAACGTCAGGTTGGTCAGGACATCCTCCTGCACCCCGTCGGTGAAATAGGCATTCTGCTTTTCCTCGCTCATGTTCTCGAACGGGAGGACGGCGATCGACTTTGGGTCGACGGCATGGGCCTCGTTCACGGCCGGCCCCGCTGGCGGCCCGGGCGGGGAGCGCCGCGAGACGATGACGGCGACCGTCGCCGCGATGACGGCCGCGCCGAGCGCGGCGACGGTCCACATGCGGCCGCGCGATAGCCGTTTCGCCCCGCCGATGGCGGGGGCCGAAAACGGGGAAAACGTGGACTTCCGCGGGGCTGCCAGCAGGCGCCTGATCTGCTCGACGAACTGCGGCGTCGGCAGCGAGCCGGGAAGACGGGTCCACTGCACCCGCAGGAACTCCGCGGGCACGAGGGCGCCGCCCTCCTGCGTGGCGTCGACGACGACGGGGGCCAGGAAGGGAACGCCCTCGGCGATCAGGTGGCTGCGCTCGACGGCGAGCTTCCATTCCAGCCGGAAATATCCCTCGCCCCGCTCCTGGGTGCGCTCGGATATGATCGGCACGAAAAGCGCGCATTCCCGGATCTGCTTGCGGATCTTCTGGTCCCACGCGTCCCCGCCCCGCAGCTCGCTCTGGTCGAACCACACCTCGACGCCGTGGCTGCGCAGGGCGTCCGCAATCCGCTCCGCCGCCGCCGCGTCCTCGCGCGGGTAGCTGAGGAACACCGCTCGGCGCGACGGCGCGATATCGAAGGTAGGATTATCGCCGGACATTGACGGGCCAAGGGTAGCGCGGAGCATAAGCCTAGCCAGCGTATAATGATACGCTGGCGGACCCCCGCTTCTGGCGCCTTGGACATTGACAGGAGGAGGCCGCGAACGGTCACACTGTGCCCCGGCATGACCACCCCGTCCCGCATACCCCTGTTCCACGTCGCGGGGTTTTCCGGGCACAGGCAGATCGCCGATCCCGGCAGGCTGGCGACGGCGATCGCCGCGGCGCTGACATCCCTGATGGAGCTGGCGCATGGCGAATGGCTGGGCCTGTCGTCCGTGGCGGAGGGCGGCGACCAGATCTTCATATCCCAGGTCCGGGCCCTCGGGCTCTCGTGGCATGCCATCCTGCCGCTCCCCAAGGCTGAATTCGCCGCCGACTTCCCGCCCGAGGAATGGGCGGCCGTGGAGAGGATCCTCGACGGCGCCGAGCACGTGCGGGTCATCACCGAGAACGGGACGCGCGAGGACGCCTACCTCGACTGCGGGATGGCGACCGTCGACGGCTCCGACGTGCTGATCGCCGTGTGGGACGGCGAGCCCGCGCACGGCAAGGGCGGCACCGGCGACGTGGTCGCCTACGCGCGCTCCCTCGGCCGGCCGCTGGTCCTGGTCGACTCGAACACGCTCGAGGTGAGCCGGGAGAACCTCGAGAAGCTCGAGCGCTTCGACTCGAGCCTCGCCAAGCTGAACGAACTGCCCGCCACGCAGGTCGGCGGGGCCGGGAACCCGTTCAAGGCGCCGGAATCGATCTTCGCGTTCCAGCAGAAGTGCGACCATGCGGCGAGCCGCGGCGCCCCCCAGTTCCGCCGGCTGATCGTCCTCACGGTGCTCCTGCACGTCGCCGCCACCCTGATCGCCGCGGCCGCGCTGGCTTTCGACCTGCACCTCGCCGTCGTGCCCTGGATGAAGTTGACCTGCCTCGCCGGGGCGCTCGGGGTCGCGGTGCTGCTCAGGCACCAGCATCATTCGAACCACAACTGGGTGCGCTGCCGGCTCGCCGCGGAATTCTGCCGGTCCCTCCTGGCGACCTGGGGCCTGCCCCGCGCCGCCCCCCTCTTCGAGGACCTCGACCTGCCCGAGGTCCGCGGCCTCTCCCGCGCGCTGCACATCCTGCACAGCCGCTCGGCCAACACCCAGCCGGTGCCGATCGAGGAGTTCAGGGGCATCTACCTGGAGAACCGCATCGACGACCAGCTCGGGTACTACCGCCGCCAGGAGGCGCGGGCCCTGCCGATGTTCAGCCGGCTCAAGCTCGGATTCTGGATCGCGACGATCCTCGCGCTCGCCTGCACGCTCGCCTACGCCGTGTGCCACACCGCGAACGTGGAGGTGCCCGACTGGACCAAGACCGTCGTGTTCTATTTCCTGCCGATCTCGCTCCCGATCATCGCGGCGGCGCTGATCTCGCTGATCTCGATCAACGATCTCCAGCGCCGCGTCGCCCGGTACCGGGAGATGCAGATCGTCCTCGAGGAAAGCCGCAAGCGGGTGGCGTTCTGCCAGACATGGAACAGCCTCGAGCGGATCGTCCTGAAGACCGAGCGCGCGCTCCTGCAGGAGGTGATCGAGTGGCATTCCCTCACCAGCTTCGCCGAGTCCCACTGAGCGGGCGGTTCCGAGGCAGGGCTGACAGACGCGATTTGACGAACGCGGGGAGATTTCCAAGCTGGGGGGATGAACATTCCCCGCGCGTCCGGATGGGCGCTCCTCATCCTTCCCGTCGCCCTCCGCGCCGATGGCCTGCGCACCATGGCCGACTTCCAGGCCCTGGCGGTCCCGTACAAGTCGGAGATTCGCGCGCCCTCGTTTGAAACCACCCCCGACCAGATCCGCGCGGACGCGACGGCCGCCATGGCCGCAGGGGACGCGGCGATCGACCGCATCGCCCGGCAGGATCCGGCCTCCGCCACCTTTGAAAGCACCTTCGGGGCCCTCGACGAGGCCGCGAGCGAGAACACCCTGGTGGCCAGCCGGATCTTTTTCATCCAGCAGACGAGCACCAGCAAGGAGATGCGGGACACCGCGAATGAGGCGGCAAAGAAGCTGCAGGAATGGAACATCGGGCTTGGGTACAGGGAGGACCTGTACGCCGCGCTCAAGTCGTTTGCGGACACGAAGCCGCAGCTTTCCGGCGAGGACCAGCGCCTGTTCGACTTCACCCTGCGAGACTACCGGCGGAAGGGCTTCGAGCTGCCGCAGGCGGCGCGGAAGGAGGTCGAGGCTCTCTTCAAGGAGGAGAGCCCCCTCGAGACCGACTTCTCGTCCAACGTCGTCAACACGAGGGTGGCGCTCGTGTTCACGCGGGCGGAACTGGCCGGCGTCCCCGATTCCTTTCTCTCCTCCCCCGGAGTCAAGACGGGAGACGACGCGTACACCATCCTTGTCAGCGTGACCCCGCAGCGGATGATGGTGGAGCAGAACTGCTCGGTGGCCGAGACCCGAAGGAAGGTCAGTGTAGCGGAGCTGCACCTCGCAGAGGACGTGAACGTCCCCCTCCTCAACAGGATCGTCGCGCTCCGCGCGCAGATCGCCACGAAGCTGGGGTATGCCTCGTGGGACGACTACCAGATAGAGGTCAAGATGGCGAAGGACGGGGGGACGGCGACCCGGTTCGTCGAGGACCTCATCCACGGGACAAAGCCGAAGTTCGACTCGGAGATCGCCGAGATGCGGGCGCTCAAGGTGGCCGAGACGCACGACCCGGCCGCCCAGATCGACTTCACCGACTGGCGCTACTACCAGAACCAGCTCGTCAAGCAGAAGTACACGATCGATGCGGAGGCGCTGCGGGTCTATTTCCCGTTCGAGCATGTCCTCCGCGGCATGTTCGCGATCTACCAGTCGATCTTCGGCCTCAAGTTCGAGCAGCTCCAGGCGCCCTACGTCTGGGCCGAAGGGGTGACGATGTGGGGGGTCACCGATGCGAAGTCCGGCGAGCCCATGGGTCTGTTCTACCTCGACATGTTCCCGCGGGAGGGCAAGTACAACCACTTCGCGGAGTTTCCGATCCAGCCGGGGCGCTTGATGCCGGATGGGACCTACCTGCGTCCGACGGTGGCCCTGGTCTGCAATTTTCCGCCGCCCTCGAACGGCGCCCCCTCCCTCCTCAACCACCAGGAGGTGACCACCCTCTTCCATGAATTCGGCCATTGCATGCACGCCATCCTCACCCGGGCGCATCGCGGCCGGTTCTCCGGGACGAGCGTTCCCGGGGATTTCGTCGAGGCGCCCTCGCAGATGCTCGAGAACTGGACCTACGACAAGGCGGTCCTGGACACCTTCGCCGCCGATTACCGCGACCCGTCAAAGAAGGTCCCGGCGGAGGTCCTCGGGCGGCTCCAGGAGGTGCGCCTCGCCACGATGGGGGTCTTCTACCGGCGGCAACTCTCGTTCGCCCTGCTCGACCTGAAGCTTCACGGGCCGCGGCCGGCCGGCGCCCCCGTCGACAGCCAGGCGGAAAGCAACCGGATCCTGGGAGAGGTCTTCTTCCCGGTGCCGGAGGACTCGGCGTTCGTCGCCTACTTCGGGCATCTGATGGGATACGATGCCGGCTACTATGGCTACGCATGGGCCGACTCGATCGCCGCCGACATGGCGACGGTGTTCAAGGCGGCCCCCGGCGGGTTCCTGGATCCGGGAATCGGCATGCGGATGCGCCAGGAGATCTATTCCCAGGGCGACTCCCGGGACGTTTCCATCTCAATCGAGGATTTCCTGGGCCGGCCGCGGTCGAACGGGCCGTTCCTCAGGAGGCTCGGCATCCAGGAGTGAAGAAGCGCCCGGGGATCCGCCCCGTCGGCCGCCTCTTTCCTAACGGGGACGATTCTTCCGGCTCTTTCGGTCCTGGGAATGGATATTGTAGATGAGGAGGAGCGTCCCGGTTGCCGCCAGCAGGAAAATCAGCATGGCGAAGCCCGGGTAGCCAAACAGGTGCCAGCGGGTGTCGATCCGCATCATCAGCGCTGCCCCGATGATCAACGCGGCAAGCAGGAGGCCGTGGGCGATCCGGTTCGCCACCTTCTCGATCCCGTCCACCACCATCTTTGCATCCGTCGCCTTCACCTTCACCTCCAGCTCGGCATTGGCGACCGCGTCCATGATCCTGTTGAGCCTCGCGGGAAGGTTGACCGTGAAGTCCTTCAGCTCGAGCAGGGTATTCACCACGGTCCCCTGCGAGGTGTCCCGGCTCATGCGGCTCGAGGTGATCTGTCCCGCGTTGCGGCGGATGGAGGCGTTGGGATCGAAGGTGGGATCCAGGATCCGGCCCACCTCGTCCAGCTGGAGAAGGGTCTTGCCGAGAAGGACCAGGTCGCTCGGGACGAACAGGCCGTTCTCCCTCGCGTGGCGGCTGACATCGAGGAGCGTCCGGCCGACGTTGAGGTCCTTGAGCCCCTGGTCGCGGTGCACCGCCACGAGCTGGCCGATCTGGCGCCGGAACTCAGGATGGTCGAAGAGCTCGGTCTTCTCGCTTATCCGCACGACCGCCTCGGCGGCCTCGTCCCCCCTGCCCTCGCTGACGGCGAGCAGGATCTTGAGGAGATGCTCCTGCATCGCGGGCGCGGTGTAGCCCACCATGCCCAGGTCGAGGAGCGCGATCCGGCCGTCGTCCGTGATGAAGACGTTGCCCGGGTGGGGGTCCGCATGGAAGATGCCGTCGACCAGGACCTGCTTCAAGTAGGCGCGGAAAAGCTCCTCGGCGAGGGGAGGCCCGTCGATGTCCATCTTTCCCAGGGGACCGAGCGTGGTGATCTTCCGGCCCGTGATGTACTCCATCGTGAGCACGCCGCGCGTGGAATAGTCGAGGATGGGCTGGGGCACCTGGATGAGCTTGAATTCCTTCAGATTCTTCCCGACCACGATGAGGTTCTGCGCCTCGCGCTCGTAGTTGAGCTCGTTCTGGATGGTGGTGCGGAACTCGGCCACCACCGCGTTGAACCTGTACCGCCTGCCGATCTCGGTATGGTCGTCCATGAAGGCGGCGATCTCGGCCAGCACCTCGAAGTCATCGGCGATCTGGCGGCGGATGTCGGGCCGCTGCACCTTGACCGCCACCAGCCTGCCGTCGCGCAACGCCGCGAGGTGGACCTGGCCCAGGGACGCGGCGGCCATGGGCTCCGTGTCGAACCGGGAAAACGCCTTTGAAACCCGGACGCCCAGCTCCGCGAGGATGATCTGCTCCACTTCCTCGTACGGAAAGGGCTTCACCTTGTCCTGCAGCCGCTCGAGCGCCTTGATATAGGGCCTGGGAAGGAGGTCGGGCCGGCCGGCGAGCACCTGGCCCATCTTGACATAGGTCGGCCCCATCGCCTCCAGGTCGTCGGCCAGCTGCTCGGGCGCGGCATCCTTGGGCGCGCCCTTCTCCAGCTCCTGCGGGTCGAACTCGTCGCGCACCGCCATCTGCTGCACGAGGTCGGAGCGCCCGTACTTCCAGAGGAGCAGCGCGATTTGCTTGTACCGCTTGAGATGGTTCGCTGAAAACGTCATGGCTGGGTTCGGGAGTGCAGGGCAGCTGGGGGTCCGGGAGGCAAAAGGTGGGATAACGATAGCACAAACGCCCCCGGGACGGTATGGGGCGTTTGCAGTATAGATTCGCCGGAAACAACGAGCCGATGCAACCCTTGGCGTTGCCCCGATGCCGAACGGAGGATCGGCGCCGCGGGGACCCGGGGGCAACTCAGCTCCCTATCAGCTCCCCGAGGTACGAAATGGCCGGGATCCGGTCGAAGGCGATCTTGGCCGAAACCAGTATCGGGACCGCCAGCAACGCCCCCGGGATCCCCCACAGCCACATCCAGAATATCAACGAGATGAAGATCGCGACGGGATTGAGCGTGAAGCGCCGTCCCAGCAGGATCGGCGTGACGAAATTCGATTCCACGAGGTGGATCATCAGGTACCACACGGGCGCGAGCATTCCCTGGCTCGGCGAATCGAAGGTCAGCAGGCCGACGGCGGCCAGGAGGATGAACACGCAGATCGGCCCGAAGTACGGCACGAAATTGACGAACGCGGCGACCATCCCCCACATGCCGGCGTTTGGCACCCCAAGGAATCCGAGGCCCAGGGCCACGGCCAACCCCACGACCGCGTTGATCAGCGAGATCGAGAACAGGTACTTGGAGATGCTCTGCTGGATCTCGCGGCTGATCTCGACCGCCTGCCTTTTCCCGCTCAGGGTCGGCATCACGCGGACGATCTTCTGCAGGAACCGGTCGCCCGAGGCGAGCAGCAGGTAGACCAGGACCAGCACCTCGCCCAGGCCGGCCAGGAAGGTCCCCGTCCAGTTGAGGATCGAGTTCGTGCCGCGCTGGTCCTTCAGCTCCACCACCTGCGTCTTCTTCGCCTCCGCCTTCTTTTCCGCGTCCGTCGCCCCAAGATCGCTCACCGCCTCGGTCGCCTGGCTCAGGTGCATGGCCCTCGGGAAAAGCCTCTGGACCCGCTGCCTGAGCTCGGTCATGTGCTGCGGGGCCTCGTTCATCCACCGCGCCGCCGGCCGCTCCAGCTGCATGAAGGCAACGCTGAGGGCGGCCAACAGGACGCAGAACACGATCAGCGCCGAAAGCGGCGTCGGGAAGTGGAGGTAGTTCAGCCAGCGCACCAGCGGCCGCAGGGCCATCGCCGCCATCCAGGCCAGGACCACGGGAAGGACCACGGGGCGCGCGAAGTAGAGGAACGCAACCGTGCCGAGCAGGATGAGGAACAGGAGGCCGGGATGCATCTTTTCCCCCGTGCCGTCCGTTTCCCCGGGCGCGGCCTCGACGACGGGCGCGTTCGCGAGCGGATCGGGCGCCTCGACCGGGGGAGTGTCGTTCCCCAGGTCGACGGGGGGTGTGCTTGGCGGGGTCATGCCTACTCCCCCAACCTGCATGCAATCGGCAGAAGCGCGAGATTCCTCTCCAGAAAACTGGCCCCCCCAGCCCCATGCGCCCGGGGCGCCGGCTAGATCAGGATCGCCGCGGCGATCCCGATATAGGATATCGTGACGATGGCTATGGCGATTACCGCGAGCGAGAACATCGGCTGCTCGCGGATGTTGAGAAACGTCTTCGTCACCCTTGAAACCCACCCTATCGAGTTGCCGATGCGCAGCAGCGCGCCCGATGCGACGTGGAGAAGCACCCACAGGGAGGTGAAGAACGTCGCGTAGAACCAGCTTCCCGTCGCCGGATATCCCGGGTTGGCCTGCAAGGGCAGCACGGTGTGGGCAAAATAGTGGAGGAAATTGTACGCGCTCCCGGGTAGGGACGTGAGCACCTTGGACATGCCATGCCGGAAATCAGTGCCCACCATGAAGGACAGGGCAAACAACGCCAGGAATCCGATCGCTGCGCTCACCGCCATGTCGCACGCCACCAGCAGGATGGCGGCAAGGCGCGACTGGGTGCGCTGCAGCCGGGCGATGATCATGCGGCCCTTTACCACCGAGAGATAGTCGGGGACGAAATTCAATATTCCCATCGCCAGGAACGACGAGAAGATATCGATGCCAAGATTCTCGACGTGGACAAAGCTCAGGAACTGCTGCGGGCGCATCGCCGCCCAGACGGCGGCGACAAGCAGCACGNNGCAGCACGAGTTCCTGAAGAAGCGCCAGGAAAGGGGCTTCTTGCCGAACACGTTGTCAAACGAGTGCGCGAGCACGTCCGCCCAGATGCCCACGAGCGGACCCAGGTTGTCCGACTCCAGCCAGTCGGCCGTGACCTGCTTCCCCTTGGGCGACACGACTTGGTCAGCCCGCTCGGCAACCTTCCAGATGGCGCCCGAGATGGCGACCCAGGACCCGCAGATGGCCACGAGGGTGACGCCCGCTTGTTCTTTCATATCGCTTGGAGCAGTCGCTAGGGAATTCCGCGGGATTGTCGATTGGCTTTTTCAGGTGCTTTCATGGGCGCCGGCCGTCTGTTGGCGCCCGGCCCTCAGGTGGTCCGGCGCCTCCCACGCAAGCGGGTGGTCGGGGCGGATCTCCAATGCCTTCTCAAGGTGCCCGATCGCCTCGTCCCGCCGGCCGCCGCCCATGGCCAGGCTTACCCCCGGATGCCGGGATTGGGCGCAGAACTTATTCTTTGAAACCGGCGGCCGCATGGCCATCATCGGCCCCGAAATGGCGTCCTCACCAAGCGTCGAAACCCGGCCCGTGGGCAGATTTCCGTCCCAAGCCCGGTGAAGGAGCATAGATCACGGCTAGCGTGGATTTGCCTGATGGTCGGGCTCGCAGCGCTGTACGCGGTCACCGGGCGCCTCTGCGTGGCGCTCTCCGCGCAGGTCGCAAACGTCTCGTGGATGCTCTACATCCCGGCGGGGCTTTCGATGATGGCCTCGCTGATGTGGGGCAGCAAGGTATGGCCGGCGATCTTCGTCGGCGAGCTGGCCATGGGCCTGAGCGGCGGCCAGCCGCCCGCGATGTCATTGATCATGGCGTTCGGCAACGGGCTCGACGCGGCGCTGACCGGATGGTGGTTCCACGACCGCCTAGGCCGCCGGATCGAGCTGGACCGGATCCAGGATGTCATCCAGCTGCTCGCGGCGCAGCTGCTCATCCTGCAGCCGCTCTGCACCGCGATCGGGATGGCCGCGCTGGTCGTGACCGGCAGCATGCCGGCGCACCGCCTGGGGGCGACGGCGCTGGCCTGGTATTCCGCGAACATCAGCGCCGAGTTCATCGTCGGGCCGCTGGCGATCGGTTGGCTGCGCTGGCCGCGGCCGGCGTCGCGGAAGTCCGAGTACCTCGAGCTTGCGGTGCTCGCGCTGGTGACGCTCGTCGTGGGCGCCTTCGGCCCCGGCCGGTGGGCGGCCCGCCCGATCTCCCTGCCGATCACCCTGATCCTCGTCTTCCCGCTGCTCGCCTGGGCGGCCATCCGGTTTGTGCCCACGGTCGCCGTGACGGCGGGGGCGGCGCTGGGCCTGTTTGCCGTCGACGCGGCCCTGGCGGGGGCCGGCCCGTTCCAGGGAATCTCAGTCGAGCAGCGGATGGTCTCGCTGAACCTGTTCATGAGCGTGTCCATCGGGACGGGCCTGTTCCTTGCCGCGGCCGCCGCGAACGACCGGCGGTTCGAGAGCGAGCAGGCAAAGCTGATCTCAAGGCTGCAGGCCGCGGCGGACCAGGTCTCACGCCTCGAGGAGTTCGTGACGTTCTGCGCATGGTCCGGCCGGGTCAGGTGGAAGGACGAATGGGTTTCGGTGGAGAGGTTTCTCATGGAGCGCTACAACCTGAACATCACCCATGGCATATCCGACGAGTCGATGAGGAGGATATTGACGGATGCCGGGATTTCATTGCCCCAGAGGCTGTCGCAGCAGGAACCGGCGACCGAATCCGCGCCCAGTTGACGCGGAGACGCGGCTATCCCCGCCGCACCCCGCATGCACGGGCCTGCAGCCCGGTCCCGGCTTTATTCGACCCTTCCGCTCGGGAATTCCAGACGGGGTCTATCTGAAATCCACGCCCGTCGCGTTCTCGATCACGCACTTCGCGTCCCTCGCGTTCAGCAGCGGGCGTCCCTGATACTTCAGCCCCTTGATCACGACGTCCCCGACGGCGTGCTCCGCGTCGAAGCCGGCCACGACGCTGTAGGGCAGCGCCCCATCGACAACCTGAAGGTTCCTCACGCGGATGTTCCTGATATGCCCGCGGAACTTGGCCCGCGCCGGCCCTTCCCCGGGCCGGTAGTCTAGGAGGCCGTCCCAGGTGCCCCCTCGGTCCAGGCGCCGGGAATTCTCGCTGTCGCTCGCCGGCCTGTCCGCGCCGTATTGCGCATAGATCACCGCAAAGTCGAACAGCTTGCGGCGGGCGTCCTCGACCCTGATATCGTCATAGGTCACGTCCTCGACGGTGGCCGCGTCGCCGTTGTGGATGCTGATGGCGGATCCCCTCTCAACATGGATGAGGTCGATGTCCTGGAAGTGGACGTCGTGGATCGGCTTGTTCCGGGTCTCGAAGCCGATTTCGAGGCCGTTTCCGCCGGTGGGCATGTTCCAGAGCACCGCGTGGCGCACGGTGATGCCGTGGGTGTCGACGTCGCCGAGGTTCTTGACCACCACGCAGTCGTCGTTGGTCCGCACGAATATGTTCTCCACGAGAACGTCGGTTGACGAGACGATGTCGAAGCCGTCGTCGCCGTACCTGGCGCTCGGGTTGAGAATCCTGACCCCGTCGACCCGGGTTCCGGTGGTTCCCGTCATGTACACCGTCCACGCGGAATCGCAGTTGAACAGGGTGATGCCCTCGATCCTCGCGCCAACGGTCCTTTCCAGATAGACCATGTTTCGCATCCCGTCTCCTCCCGGTATCTGGACGCCGGCGCCTGATGGGCCCTGGATTTCGGATCCGTCGAGCACCCCTCGGCCGCGTATCGTGACATTCCGTGTGCCGACCGAGCGCACGTTGCCCATAACCCAGGCCCCGGGCGCGAGATACAGCGTTTCGTTGTCCTTGAGTTCCATCAAACCCGCGCGGTGGATTCCCGGGCCGAAGAAACGGACGTGGGGGGTTTCTGGCGTGGGGACATCCTTTTCGGGCGCGTAGCCAAAGAGGTGGACGACCCTCGTGATGTCGTCGTTGAACTCAACCGTGAGCGGAAGAGCGCCTCCCACCCTGAAGCTGACGCTCCGGTGGTCGGCCGCGATCGAGGCGGCGATGCCCGCCGACAGGGGACGAACGGTCACCCAGCGGACATCGAAACCCGTCCGGAGCTCCATGTCGACCGGGTGCGCGACCTCGGGCAATCCGAAAGCGCCCTGGGGAAACTCGTGCAGCTCAAGGGGCTTGCCGTCCACGTAGGCCCGGAAATCCGGGACATGCTCAGGGACAGACGCATGCAACGACGCCGCGAATCCAAGGGACAGCAAAAACCGGGGTGTGTTCATTGCCATTGCAGCCCACGATGTTCTGCCGTCGAGCCCGGGACGCAACCCTCTTGGAGTGCCGGCTGACGGCTTCAAACAACGGACCCGGCCGCAACATCTTTGCGTTCCCGGCCGTCTATTCTTGAGTTGCGGGAATTGCCACCCATACTAGATCTCGCCTCGGTTCGCGATGTCTCCCAAGCCCTTCCTCGACAAGACTCGACCCTCCTGAAGTCCCATCGATAGGTGGGCCACGAGCGCGAGTCCGGCCCGGAACCCAGCCATGGCCCACCCTGGCGGAGCATCTCGCAGTCGACCCCATCCCATTCGATCCATGAAACCCGAGCCGTTCGCGTTTTCGTCCCCTTCAGAGTCTAGCAATCCCGCCCGCAGTTGCCCTAGCGGCCAAAGAATACCCTGACGCTTATGGAAACAGAAATGCCGATTCGGATGCCTCGTCTCCTGAAGGAGCGTCACCTGTTGCCAGCATTGCCGCGACCCATCCGGGCCATGGGCATGAAGTCTGCCACCCTTGGACTGCTTTTCACGGCTGTCCTCGCCCAGGCGGCTCCCGGTTGGAACACGGGTGCCGTCCTCACCACCCCCCGTATTTCGCACACGTCCATCCTTCTTCAGAATGGCAAAGTGCTGGTGGCAGCGGGATTCAACGGCTACGGCATTCAGCCCACGGCCGAGCTGTACGATCCGACGACCAATACGTCGACCGCCACTGGCAGCATGACCACGGCTCGTCAGCAGTATACCGGCACCTTGCTGCCGAATGGAAAGGTCCTGGTCACGGGAGGGCTCAACACCTTCTCCTCCGGTACGGCGCTCACCAGCGCCGAGCTATACGATCCGGCGACGGGCACGTGGAGTTCGGCAGGCTCGATGACCACGGCCCGTTACTACCATACGGCCACCCTGCTGGCGAACGGGGACGTGCTGGTCGCGGGCGGACAAGGCGCGACTGGAGCGTATGTGGGCACCGCCGAGTTTTATCACCCATCGACCAACACCTGGAATCCCGCCGGTACCCTTACGACCGCCCGCAAGAATCATACCGCCACGTTGCTTCCCAGTGGCAAAGTCCTGATCGCCGGAGGATATGATGGGGGTCCGGGCGCCGCGGCTTTTCTTAGTTCCACCGAGTTGTACGATCCAACGAGCAATACCTGGAGTCCGGGTCCGCCGATGGGAACGGGACGGACTTCGCACTCCGCCACCTTGCTGGCAAATGGCCTGGTGCTGGTCGCCGCTGGCGACGGATCCGCGGCAACGCTCACCGAATGCGAGCTCTACGACCCGGTCGGCAACGCGTGGAGCATCACCGGCAGCGTGACCGCGGCGCGCTTCTGGCATACCGCCACGCTCCTGCCGGACGGCGAGGTGCTGGTGGCCGGAGGGGAGTCCACCGGCGACTTCTTCTCGCCGCTGGCCAGCGCCGAGCTGTATAACCCCACGAACGGCACATGGAGCTCGGCCGGGAGCATGGCTGCGGCGCGCCTCTACGACACCGCGACGCTTCTGCCGAACGGCCAAGTCTGGGTGGTCGGCGGAGAGGGTACCGGTTCGGTCGAATTGGCAACCACCGAACTCTATGACCCGACGGTCACGATCTGGGGGTCCGGAGGCACCCTGACCGCTCCCCGGTTCCTCCACACCGCAACCGTGCTGCCGAATGGACAGGTGCTGCTCGCCGCGGGCCAGGGCGAGTCCGGGATACTGAACACCGCCGAACTCTATGACCCGACGGCCAACACGTCGACGGGCACCAACCCGCTGGCGAGCGGGCGTTATTACCACAGTGCCACCCTGCTGGCCAACGGCATGGTGATCGTCGCCGGCGGGAACGGCGCCACCGGTACCCTCGCAAGCACCGAGCTTTATGATCCGTCGACGGCCGCCTGGGGCACCGGCGGCAGCCTTCCGCAGGCGTGCTATGAACATACGGCGACGCTTCTGGCGAACGGCCAGGTGCTGGTCGCCGCGGGCGAGGGTTCCGGCCCGACGTTGCTTGCATCCGCCGCGATATATGACCCTACCGCCAACACGTGGAGCACGACCGGGAGCCTGACCACGGCGCGCTACGAGCATACCGCGACGCTCCTGCCCAATGGCAAGGTGCTCGTGGCGGGGGGGTTGGGCGCCGTGAACTACCTTGCCGCCTGCGAACTGTATAATCCCGCCACCCGGACCTGGAGTTCGGGGGGCACCCTTGCGACGCCGCGCGCCCAGCACACCGCAACCCTGCTGCCGAACGGCACCGTGCTGGTTTCGGGGGGAGACAACAGCGGCGGGGACCTCTCCAGCTGCGAATTGTACAACCCTGCGACCAACACGTGGAGTGCCGCCGGCAGCCTCATTACTGCCCGCTTTGACCACACCGCCGCGCTGCTGCCGAACGGCAAGGTGATGGTCGCGGGCGGGTTCACGCCCAGCGGCTTGACCGCCAGCGCGGAAATCTATGACCCGGCGGTCAATTCCTGGAGTTCCGCCGGAAGTCTCGCGCAACCGCTCGAGCAACATTCGTCCACCGTTCTGCCCAACGGCTTGGCGCTGATCGCGGGAGGAATGCATCCGGGCTTTGCACCGCCCACCGTCTGCGGGCTGTTTGACGCAGGCGCCGCGCCCGTTCCCACCCGGCAGCCGACATTGAGCAGCGTCACGGCGTTGCTCACCGGCGCCAACGCCCTGGTCGCGACCGGTTCCGGTTTCCAGCCCCTGCTCGAGGCGTCCGGGGGCCCCACGAACGATTCGGCGACCAATTATCCGCTGCTCAAGATCCAGCGCCTCGACAGCGGCCAGACCCAGTGGCTGTCGCCGGATGAGGCCACCACGGTGACCAACACGAGTTTCACCTCGACCGAAACCACCCTCAATGGATTTCCCGACGGCTACGCCATGGTGACGGCCTATGTGAACGGTGTCCCCAGCGCCGCCCAGCTCACCGTTTTCATCGCCGCCCCCCAGGCAAACCTGTACTGGACGGACACGTCGACCGGCAATCGCGTGATCTGGCTGATGAATGGCACGTCTTTCAGCTCCAGCGTGGCGCTCGGCAACGTCGCGACCAACTGGGAGATCGACGGCACGGGCGATTTCAACCACGACGGCCAGACCGACATCCTGTGGACCAACA